>JBOHEP010000501.1:0-1406 GCA_050701075.1 Pseudonocardia sp.
GGGGAAGGTGCGCCAGGGCCGCCGGGTGGGGGCACCGACGAGTCGTTGGATCTCGCGCCCCCACTGCTCACATCAATCCCGTCAGCACCTCCTCCTGCGCCTTGGCGTAGGTCTCCTCGTGCTCCTCCTGGTAGCGCTGCCAGGCCTGCGCGTCCCAGATCTCGGCACGGGCGAACGCGCCGATCACCACGCAGTCCTTGCTCAGTCCGGCATAACGCCGGAGCTCCGGGGTGATCGCGATCCGCCCCTGGGCATCCGGGTTCTGCTCGTCGGTCCCGGAGAACAGGTTGCGCTGGAAGACGCGGGCCGACTCGCTGGTCAACGGCGCCGAGGCGACCTTGCGGGCCATCTCTCCGAACGCCTCGCGGGTGAACACGTACAGGCAGTGGTCCTGTCCCTTCGTGATCATCAGCCCACCTCGTAGCTCGTCACGGAACCGTGCGGGCAGCGTCAACCGCCCCTTGTCGTCCAACTTCGGCGTGTAGGTGCCGAGGAACACCGGCACCACCTCCACCATCTGTGGCCCGCCGTCGAGCCCCAGCGATGGCCACCTTACCCCACTTTCCCCCACCGTCAACCGTTCCTGGCGCCTCGACCGACCCCCAAGAATCTGAGTTTGCAGGTCACGGGAGTGGGGCTTGGTGGGGGGTCGGTGCGGACCGCGCGAGGAGCGACGGGCTTCGGGGCGGATGTGCTGGATGGGCTCCCCGTGGGTTTCCGCCTCCTGGCCGCTGTTTCCGCTGCTCGCCGGGATTCACCGGTATCGACGAGGCAGCCCGGCGCAGCCCGGTGGGTGGAGGTGGGGTGACTCGATCGGGCGGTGTTCGTCTCCTCACGTATCACCGGCGACGTCCACCCGACATAGGGCATGGCACCCGGTGGGCCGAACACCGACAACGCGGTTTGACAGACTGGCCGCCGACGTCGGTGGCGTCCGGGCCCGATGCCGCCGACAGCTTGGAGAACGGGCCCACGAGGAGGTTCGGTGACGACGATGAGCAACCGGTCTGCCGTGGAGGGCGCCATCGGCGCCGATGCGCATTCCACCAGCGCAGCACGCGCAGGGCTGGCCGAGGTCGCCGAGCTCAGTGGGCGAATCGTCGCCAACGTGGCGCGGGTCCTGATCGGCAAGCCCGACGTCATCCGGATCGCCCTGGTCGCCCTACTCGCCGAGGGCCACCTACTGGTCGAGGACGTCCCCGGGGTCGGCAAGACCTCGCTGGCCAAGGCGCTCGCCCGGTCCATCGACTGCTCGGTCAGCCGGGTGCAGTTCACCCCCGACCTGCTGCCCGGCGACATCACCGGTACGTCGATCTTCAACCGGCAGACCGCCGAGTTCGAGTTCCGCCCCGGCCCGATCTTCGCCAACGTCGTGATCGCCGACGAGATCAACCGCGCCTCGCCGA
>JBOHEP010000502.1:0-12765 GCA_050701075.1 Pseudonocardia sp.
CGCGGCGACCTGCGCGCGGCGACCTGCGCGCGGATCCACCGCGGCCGTCTCGTCCGCCCGGCGCGGAACGGGCTTCGGAGGGGAAGGTGGCGACCTTGCTCGCGTCCCATCCTGACGGTGGCCGGTGCCGTTCCTGCCGGAGGTCGGCGCCCTGCCCGGCCCGGCTGTTGGCCGAAGCCGTGCAGGCGGTTGGGAAGCGGCCGCGGCCGCCCGCCTGCCGACCGGTGCATTCGCGCTGGTAACCTCGACTTTCGCACCTCGACCGCGTCCACCTGGACGCCGCTGTCGATCTCCGGAGAGCAACTCGGATCCGATTCTGTCGGGGTGCGATGGGAACCTCCTGTCGCGGACAGCCCGCGACCGTTCCAGTCCATAGGAGGTGAGTGGTTCTCATGCGTCACTACGAGCTGATGGTCATCCTCGATCCAAGCCTTGACGAGCGCACTGTGACACCGTCGCTGGAGGCGTTCCTCAACGTCGTCCGAACCGACGGTGGCACCGTCGAGAAGATCGAGATCTGGGGTAAGCGCCGTCTGGCCTACGAGATCCTGAAGCAGGCCGAGGGCATCTACACGGTCCTGGAGATCACCTGCGAGCCGGCCACGGTCGCCGAGCTGGATCGCCAGCTCGGTCTCAACGAGTCGGTGCTGCGCACCAAGGTGCTGCGCCGCGAGCCGAAGCGGGCGCCGACGCCCGCCGTCGCGGGCTGAGGCGATCGCGATGGCTGGCGAGACTGTGATCACCGTGGTCGGCAACCTCACCGCCGACCCGGAGCTGCGGTTCACCCCGTCCGGTGCCGCCGTGGCCAATTTCACCGTGGCCTCCACCCCGCGCACCTTCGATCGCCAGAGTGGCGAGTGGCGCGACGGCGACGCGCTGTTCATGCGTTGCAACGTGTGGCGGCAGGCCGCGGAGAACGTCGCCGAGACGCTCACTCGTGGTATGCGGGTGATGGTGTCGGGCCGGTTACGGCAGCGGTCGTTCGAGACCCGCGAGGGCGAGAAGCGCACGGTCGTCGAGCTCGAGGTCGACGAGGTCGGCCCATCGCTCAAGTACGCCACGGCCAAGGTCAACAAGGTCAACCGCGGCAGTGGCAGTGGCGGCTTCGGCGGTTCCCCATCGGCGGGCGGCCCGTCGGACGACCCGTGGGGCTCCGCCCCGCCGGCCGGCAGTGCGCCCGCGGCCGACGACGAGCCCCCTTTCTAGTGAGAGACAGACCACTCGCCGCCCGGTGCCGGGCGGACACCGAGCACAACCAGGAGTACCCATGGCCAAGCCCGTCCTGCGCAAGCCCAAGAAAAAGGTGTGCGCGTTCTGTAAGGACAAAGGACAGGACATCGACTACAAGGACACCGGCCTGCTACGGAAGTTCATCTCCGACCGCGGCAAGATCCGGGCGCGTCGGGTCACCGGCAACTGCCGTCAGCACCAGCGCGACGTCGCAGTCGCGGTGAAGAACTCCCGCGAGGTCGCGTTGCTGCCTTACACCTCGACCGCCCGCTGAGCGAGGGACACCATGAAGCTCATCCTCACCGCCGACGTACCCAACCTCGGCGCACCCGGTGACGTCGTCGAGGTCAAGGACGGCTATGGCCGTAACTACCTGCTGCCCCGCAGCATGGCGATCGTGGCCACCCGCGGCGCCGAGAAGCAGGTGGCCGCGATCAAGCGCTCCCAGCAGGCGCGGCAGATCCGCGATCTCGGGCACGCCAAGGAGGTCGCCACCGCACTCGGTGATCTCACCGTCACCGTCCGGGCGAAGGCGGCCGGCGACTCGGGCCGGCTCTTCGGATCGGTCACCGCGGCCGATGTCGTCGAGGCCGTGCGTGCCGCCGGGGGTCCACCACTGGACCGGCGCGCCATCGAGGTGCCCGGTCAGATCAAGAACGTCGGCACGCATCCGGTCACCGTTCGCTTGCATCCCGAGGTCACCACTGAGGTTCAGATCGCGGTCATCGCGAGCTGAGTCGATCGCACAAAGTTAACGGGGTGGGTCCCATGGGCGATGAGCTCATGGGCCCGCCCCTTTTCTACGTGCGGGCGACCAGGCGACGATGCACCCGTGGGTGATGCCGCGAGGATACGGTCGCATCGATGAGTAGCCCTGCGGCTGCGCCCGGATGAGCGTCGAAGCCGCCTGGGTCGACACGCCGAAAGAGCGCCGAAGACCGACACGCCCACGAAGTTGTCCACAGTCACTTGCCTGGCCCTGAGCTGCATAAACGGGCAAAAATTAGATGTTATCCCCACGCCATCCACAAGGCGCTCCCAGCTCCTTCCTGCGCGGAGTCGATCCGTCCACAGGTCCGTGCACAGGTCCGTGCACAGGTCCGTTCGACGGCAGGTCTTCCGGGCCCTAACGTTCCCCGCCCGGGATGCATCGCTTCGATCGCGTGCTGAGGACGACGTGGCGTATCGAACAAATGTTCGATACACTGAGAGTGGGGGTGACGCTGCGTGGCTCTGACTGATGATCGTCCAGTGGGTCGACCCCGCCCGATGCGCGCGGCAGGGGAAGGCCCCGATCAAGCCGGGCGCGCGGCCGGCTCACCGTTCGACCGCCAGCCGCCGCAGGACCTCACGGCCGAGCAGTCCGTGCTCGGTGCGATGCTGCTCAGCAAGGACGCCATCGCCGACGTCGTCGAGGTGCTGCGGCCCGACGACTTCTACCGACCCGCTCATCAGACCGTCTACGACTGCGTGCTCGATCTTTACGGTCGCGGCGAGCCGGCCGATGCCATCACTGTATCCGCCGAGCTGCAACGCCGCGGCGATCTCATCCGCCTCGGCGGTCTGCCCTATCTGCACACCTTGATCGCCACCGTCCCCACTGCGGCCAACGCCGCGTACTACGCCGAGATCGTCGCGGAGAAGGCGATCCTGCGCAGGCTGGTCGAGGCCGGCACCCGGATCGTCCAGCTCGGTTACCACGGTGCCGAGGGGGCCGACGTCAGCGAGGTCGTCGACCGGGCCCAGGCCGCCATCTACGACGTCACCGAACGCTCCACCACCGAGGACTACATCGCCCTCGAAGAGCTGCTGCAGCCCACGATGGACGAGATCGACGCCATCGCCTCCCGTGGTGGGGTGGCGCTGGGCGTCCCCACCGGGTTCGCCGACCTCGATGCCGCCACCAACGGCCTGCATCCCGGCCAGATGATCGTGGTGGCGGCGCGGCCGGGATTGGGTAAGGCGATCGCGCTGGATACGCCGCTGCCCACACCGGGCGGGTGGACCACGATGGGCGAGGTCGCCGTCGATGATCAACTGCTCGGTGCGGACGGGCGACCGACGAGAGTGGTGGCTGCGACCGACGTCATGTGCGGACGCCCCTGTTTCGAGGTCGAGTTCTCCGACGGCACGGTCATCGTCGCAGACGCGGAGCACGAGTGGCTGACGTCCGACCGGGCCGCTCGACGTGCTCGGCAGGAATCCGGCGAGCAGGGCGGAGCGCCCCGTGTCCTCCCAGCGATCCGGACCACCAGGGAATTGGCCGCCACGATGCATCGCATGCCGCCCGACGCCCTGGGCAACCACTCTGTCGATACCTGCGCTCCGCTCCAGTTGCCGAATCGGCAGTTGCCGGTCGAGCCGTACACACTGGGAGTCCGGCTCGGTGACGGCGAACAGCGGCGTTGCGTGGCCTGCGGCCAGCCTTTCAAGCCTGGACCGAGTGAGGTTCGCACCTGCGGGCAATCGTGTGGGGCCTCGGGCACGTTCGGGGTACTGAACGACAAGCTGCCACCTGCCTACCTGCGGGCTTCGGAGTTGCAGCGCCGGGCATTGCTTGCCGGCCTGATGGACACCGGTGGCACCGTCACCCCTACCGGCGACCTGCAGCTCTGCGTGACGAGCAGAGTGCTCGCCGACGACGTCCGGGAGTTGGTGCTTTCACTCGGATATTGCTGCTCCGTTACCATTCAGAACGCGGGCGGCGGCCTCCCTGGATCCTCGGCCGCATTTACCCTGAATTTCACTACCGAAGACGATATTTTCGAGCTCGATCGGAAGCGGCACGTTCACGAGCAGCGTTCTGCGGAATACGGGTGCCGACTGCGGCCGCGCTACATCACTGCCGTGCGGCGTGTCGAGAGCGTCCCGGTGCGATGCGTGCAGGTCGACAGCCCCGATCATCTCTACCTGGCCGGGCGCACCATGGTGCCGACGCACAACTCCACCCTAGGGCTCGACTTCGCCCGCTCCTGCTCCGTCAAACACGGCCTGACCAGCGCCGTCTTCTCCTTGGAGATGAGCAGGAGCGAGATCGTCATGCGGCTGCTGTCGGCCGAGGCACGCATCCGACTGTCGGACATGCGCTCCGGTCGGATGAGTGACGACGACTGGACGCGGATGGCTCGGCGCATGAGCGAGATCAGCGAGGCGCCGCTGTTCATAGACGACTCCCCGAATCTGACGCTCATGGAGATCCGGGCGAAGGCGCGCCGCCTCAAGCAGCGCAACGACCTCAAGCTGATCATTCTCGACTACCTGCAGCTCATGACGTCCGGCCGCAAGGTCGAGTCCCGCCAGCAAGAGGTGTCGGAGTTCTCCCGGCAGATCAAGTTGCTGGCCAAGGAGCTCGAGGTACCGGTGGTGGCGATCAGTCAGCTGAACCGCGGGCCGGAGCAGAGAACGGATAAACGTCCCATGCTGTCCGATCTTCGCGAATCGGGATCAATCGAGCAGGATGCGGACATGGTAATTCTCCTGCACCGGCCCGATGCGTTCGAGCGCGACGACCCCAGGGCGGGCGAGGCCGATTTGATTCTGGCCAAGCACCGCAACGGGCCCACGAACACCATCACTGTTGCCCATCAGCTTCACTACAGCCGGTTCGCTGACCTCGCCCACGGCTGACGACCACGAATGCCGGTCGCGACGTCTGCCGCACAGCGCCAGCACGTTCATACAGCGACCAGCACGTTCATACAGCGACCGGCACCTTCATGGTGCGGTGATCGACGCCGGTCGCGGTGGGTATCAGCGCTCTGGATCCGACGGTGCGCAGGCCACGCAACGTCTCCAGTTCGCGGGTGGTCGGCGCCGGGGTGATGGCGACGTCAGCGGCGACCTGGAGGCCCCAGCCCGTCTCGGCCCGCACCCGTTCGACCGTCGCGGCGGGATGCAGGGCCGTGAGCACCAGCTCCGAGGTCTCGGGATCGGGTTCGAGTACACCGAGATCGGTGATCACACGCACCGGACCGGCACCGCGCAGGCCCAGTAGCCTCCGGTCGGTGGGCCCGCTGCCGTGACCGACCGAGGTGACGAAGTCGACCCGCTCGACGAATGCCCGCAGCCGGTGGCGCAGCACCACCATCACCTCACGGCACGATGCCGCGATCTCCGGCGCGCCCCCGGACCCGGGCAGGCGCACGTCGGGCTCGCTGTACTCGCCGATCACCGTGGTGTTGATGTTCGCGAACCGGTCGAGCTGGACACCGGAGAGTAAGCCGACATCGATCCGGCCCGGCTGCAACCAGTAGTTGAAGATCTCCGGGACGCTGACCACCGACAGTGCCGCGTCGGCCAGCACACTGTCGCCGATCGAGAGCGGCAACTCGGTGGGTTTGGTGTCCAGCGCGCCCGACTCGTAGATCAGTACCAGGTTCGGTGCGTGCAACCAGCGTGCGAGGTTGGCCGCCGTCGAGGGCAGCCCGATCCCGACGAAGCACGCCTGCCCGTCGCGAAGTGCACGTGACGCGGCCACCGTCATCATCTCCTCGGCGCTGTACCGACCCTCAGTGGGCTCGGCCCCCCGAGCGTCCCCCGAAAGCTGACCGCGCTCGGTCACGACGCCGCCTCCAGGTCCCACAGCCAGCGGGTGAACGCGTCCCGGTCGCGGCTGATCCCGTCCCACGCCCGGTAGGTCGCGTGGTCGCGGTCGTAGTACCCGTGCGCATACGACGGCGCCGCCCCGCCCGGGGCCACCGCGACCGCGGCGAGTGCCCAGTGCGGCAGCACCACCGCGCCCGGTACCGGGGTGAGCTCGTCCACGATCTCCTCGACGGTGACCAGCGCGCGTCGGGCGGCCAGAACCGCCTCCTTCTGCACCCCGCTAATTCCCCACAGCTGCACGTTTCCGGCGCGGTCGGCGCGCTGCGCGTGCACGATCGTGACGTCCGGATTCAGCGCGGCGACCGCGGCGAGCTCCTCACCGGTGAACGGACAGATGACCGTCGAGATGGTGCTGGTGTGGTCGGGCAGGTCGGTGCCGGCGTAGCCGCGCAACACCGCGAACGGAAGTCCGGACGCGCCCGCGACGTACCGGTTCGCCATTCCGGCGTGGCTGTGTTCCTCGATCTCCAACGGTGCCGGCCAGCCGGTCGCAAGGGCGTCGCGGAGCCGGTGCAGCGAACCGATGCCGGGATTGCCGCCCCAGGAGAACACCACCTTCGCCGCGCAGCCCGCGCCGATCATCTGGTCATAGATCAGGTCGGGAGTCATCCGTACCAGCGTCAGCTCACGCCGTCGCTGCCGGATGATCTCGTGCGCCGCGGCGAACGGGATGAGGTGGGTGAACCCCTCGCACGCGACCGTGTCGCCGTCGTGCACAAGCTCGGACACGGCTTGCGAGAGCGACACGATCTTGGCCACGGTAGCGACGCTATATCCGAGTCGGTGGCGCGGCAATCGCGGAGCCGTACGGGATCCGGCCACCCGACCGGGAACGAGGTCCATGTCACGATCGGCGGCGGCTGCCCGCAGCGGGGTGTCAGGGTGGCCACATGGCTACTGCTGTGCAGATGGGTCCCGCCGCCGCGAGCGGCTCCTTCGAGCTCGGCGAGGGGGCCGGTGTGCACCGGCTCGGCTTCGGCACCATGCAGCTGACCGGTCCAGGGGTCTGGGGTCCGCCGGCGGATCCGGACGCCGCGGTCGCCCTGCTGCGTCGCGCCGCCGAGCTGGGCGTGGACATGTTCGACACCGCCGACTCCTACGGCCCCGAGGTGGCCGAGGAGCTGCTGCGCCGGGCGCTGCACCCGTACACCGATCTCACCGTCGCGACCAAGGCCGGGCTGCTGCGCACCGGTCCCGGCAAGTGGCACCCGTGCGGGCGCCCCGAGTACCTGCGCCAGCAGTGCGAGCTGAGTCTACGTCGGCTCGGCGTGGATCGGATCGAGCTGTTCCAGCTGCACCGGGTGGACCCATCGGTTCCGGTCGACGAGCAGTTCGGCGTGCTTGCGGCGCTGCGCGACGAGGGCAAGGTCGGATTCATCGGGCTCTCCGAGGTGAATGTCGCGGAGATCGAGCAGGCCCAGCGCGTGGTGGATGTGGCAACCGTGCAGAACCGCTACAACCTCGTCGACCGGGACAGTGACGGTGTGCTCCGGTTCTGTACCGAGCAGGGCATCGGGTTCCTGCCGTGGTTCCCCATCGCCTCGGGCCGGCTCGCCGAGCCGGGTGGTCCCGTGGCGGAGATCGCCGAGCGACTGAGCGCCACGGCGCCGCAGGTGGCGTTGGCCTGGCTCCTGCAGCGGTCCTCTGTGATGATCCCGATCCCGGGCACATCCACGCTTGCGCACCTGGAGGACAACTGCCGTGCCGCTGAGCTGGAGCTCGATCTGGAGGCCGTCGAGAAGCTCGACGCCGTCGGCTGAACCGGATCCGGTTGCGACCACGGGCGGCGCGACGGCGCATCCCGGTGGACCGCCGGCGGGCAGAATCCCCACCTGAACGGGTGGTATCCCCCGCTGGCTCACCGCGGCCACTTCTGGGCCCGTTTCCCTTGGTGAAGGTCCTCCGTTGTGGATGTATCGGGGCGCCGGGCGGTTGCCGGGAGACAACAGACGACGGAGGTGCGACCCATGTTCGAGCGGGAGATTCACGGCGGGGTGCGGCCGACCGAAAGCCAGGGCACCGGCAGCGACACCGAGTCGGATGACGCCTCCGGCCGGCACGCCGTCGACGACGACGCCCTGCACACGCCGATCTTCCATGCACTGACCCACAGCGGGTGGCGAAGTCGGCAGCTGGAGCCGGTCACGGCCGCACCGAGCGAGACCGCGGTGACCCACGACCCGATCGACGAGTTCCGGCGCGACCCGCTGAGCGCACCCATCCCGGAACACCCGTCGGCCCCGAGCCCCGGGCCGGTACCGGTGCGTCCGGCCGTCGAGTTGCACAGCATCCCGGACACCCGCACGGGCCGCCACCGCAGTCGTGGCCTCCCCGCCGCGGGCGCTGCTCGCTGACAGGCCAGCGTCAGCCGCGGATGCGCGCGGTGACGGCGCGCACGCCGGCCGTCGTGGTGGCGCGGTCCACCCGGGTCGGCTCGCCGCCGGCCAGCACCTGCTCGCCGGCCACCCAGACGTCGCGCACCAACCGCGCCCCGCCGGCCCAGACGAGGTTCGACAGCAGTTGCGCGTCGTCCTCGGGCGCCGCGAACGCGGCGTCGGCCAGGTCGAGGTGCACCAGATCGGCCCACCGGCCGGGTTCCAGGGCCCCGAGGTCGTCGCGGCCGATCGCCGCCGCGCCGTCGCGGGTGGCCATGAGCAGGAGCTCGGCGGCGGTGAGGGCGGCGGCATCACCGCTGGTGACCCGGGCCAGCAGCCCGGCGAGCCGGGCCTGGGCCCAGAGGTCGAGATCATCCCCCGAGGCCGGTCCGTCGGTGCCCAGCCCGACGCGCACCCCCGCGCGGCGCAGCGCCGTGACCCGGGCGATTCCGGCGGCGAGTTTCGCGTTGGAGCCCGGGCAGTGCGCCACGGCCGCGCCGTGGGCGGCGAGCAGTGCGATGTCGGCGTCGGAGAGCTGCACGCCGTGCGCGGCGAGCACACGCCCCCCGAACACGCCGAGGCGGTCGAACATCGCCGGCACCGAGCCGAACTCCGCGCGCTGGACGACGTCCTCGTCGAGTGCCTCGGCGACATGCACGTGCAGCAGTGCTCCGCGGGCGCGGGCATGTTCGGCGATGGTGGGCAGCGCCGCGGCGGGCAGCGTGTAGACCGCGTGCGGGCCGTAGCCCAGCTCGATCCGCCCGCGCGGCCCGGAGCGCAGGCCAACCGCATCGATCCGTTCGGAGATCTCGTCGCGCATCTGCTCCCAGGTGCCGAGCCGATCCCAGCCGGGCACGTCGAGGATTCCCGGGGTCAACAGCATGCGGGACCCGACCGCGGTCACGGCGTCGACGAGGGCGTCGGTGTAGAGGTACATCTCGACGGTCGTGGTGCAGCCGGTGCGCAGCAGCTCGACGCAGCCCGCCGCCATGGCGGCGCGCACGTCGTCGGCGGTGAGTCGGCCCTCCATCGGCCACATCACCTCGTGCAGCCAACGCAGCAGCGGAAGATCCCCGCCCGCTCCGCGCAACACGATCATGGGGGTGTGCGCGTGCGTGTTGACCAGCCCGGGTAGCAGGGCGCCGGACAGTGCCCGGACCGGAATACCGGGCTCCAGGCTCTGCCCGTCGACCAGGGGGCCGATCCAGGCGATCCGGCCGTCGCTGTCCACGTCGACCGCGCCGTCGCGCAGCACCGAACACGCCGGATCGCAGGGCAGGATGACCGGCGCGGTGAACCGGACGGCCGTCATCGAGGTCGTCCGGGGTTCATCGGCGCGGCTCCAGCAGCGAGCGCAGCGAACGGAACGGCGGCAGCCACGCGCCGGTATCGGGCAGCGTGTCGAGGGTGATCCGCGGCAGCGGCTCGCGGAACACCCCGTCGATGTCCTCCAGGTCGACGAACTCGAGTATCTCCGAACTCAGGGCGAACGTCGCGTGCTCGCGGAAGCCGATCACGGTGACGCCGATGCCCCGCTCGACGAGGACCTCGAGCGGCTCGCGGAAGGCGCGACCGTCGCCGGAGGCCACCACAACGTGCCGAAGCGCACCCTCGTCGCCGCGCAGCCCGATGTGGGCCAGCATGTCGTCGTCGACGTCGGAGTCCTCGCTGACCTTGGGCTTCGCGAAGACCGCGAACCCGACGTTGCGCAGCGCCTCCACCCACGGCCGCACCACCTCGGTGCTGCCCGGCACGACGTTGGTGAACACGGTGGCCTCGGCGACCGCCTCGGGACCGGCGAGCTCGAGCAACCAGCGGCCGACGGCGTCGAACCGCGGGCGGAACGCCGACGTCGGCCGCGCGCCGAGCAGCGTGCCAAGGCTCATGTCCATGTTCGGCGCGTCCCAGACCAGCAGCACACGCGGGGCGGGGCCCGACGGTTCGACGGTCACGCTCTGAGATCCGGGGTCATGATGGGACCCTATCCGCCTCGGATCCGGGGTGCGGCGCTGCCGGACCGGGCCGCCAGGTCGGCGCGGGCCGGAACATACCGGCCTGTGCCGGAGCCGGACTCGTCGTCGTAGGAGTGCGGGAGTACGGGAGCCGGACGTAGAGGAGGTCGCGCACATCCCGGCCATCGACGCGGGCGCGCTCCTCGAACCTGGTCACCGGGCGCCGATCCGGACGGGGCGTCCAGCCGCCGGGCCGGTCGGTCGCGGTGTTCTCCAGCAACGGCTCGGCCGCGCAGACCACCCGCATCTGCGTGGCGTAGTCGTCCCAGTCGGTGGCCAGGTGCAGAAAACCTCCGGGTCGCAGCCGGGACGCGGCAAGGGCGACGAACTCCGGCTGCACCAGCCGGCGTTTGCGATGCTTGCGCTTGGGCCACGGGTCCGGGAAGAAGATCCGGATGCCGTCGAGGGCGCCCGGTGCGACCGCCACGCGGAGCAGGTCCACGGCGTCTCCGCGAAGTAGCCGCAGGTTGGTGAGCCCGGCGGCGTCGATGCGCATCAGCAGCCGCGCCAGCCCGGGTTCGAACACCTCGACGGCCAGGTGATCCACTTCGGGGGCCGCTGCAGCCTGGGCGGCGGTGGACTCTCCGGTACCCGGGCCGATCTCCAGCAGCAACGGCGCGACGCGGCCGAACCACGACTGCGGGTCGTATGCCGCCGGGTCGCCGACCAGGTCCGCAACGTCGTGACCGAGCAGCGGCCACCACCGCTCCCAGGCGTGCTGCTGGCCACCGGTGAGCCGGTTGCGCTGGTGGACGAAGCTGCTGATCCGCCGGGAGGACTCAGCGGTGGGTCCCGTCACAGCCACCTCCTCCACGTCGCGTGCGTTCGGCCAGCACGGTACGCAAGCCGCCGCGCGGACGAGGCCGCAGCGTGACCGACTTGTGATCCGAAGTCAGCATTGATACGGAATCGCTGCGCGCGCGCAGGGCCGATCCTCTTCGACATGGAGACACCGATCGACAACACCGACCCGTTCGTCGCGCTCGCCACCGAGATCGGTCATCTCGGGCGGCGGTTGGACCGGATCGGGAGCGAGTTGATCGTGCTGCGCCGCGCCCCATCCCAGGGCCCGCCGCCGGTGGCCGGGTCGCCGCCGCATCACGGGGCCGGCTCCGCGACGCCTCCACCGGGCACACCCCCCGGATGGACTCCCGCCGGCGGCTGGGCGGACCCGCGGCAATACCCGCCCGGTAGACCACCACCCTGGTACCGGCCCGCCGGGCCGCGACCCCGGCCTGCCTCCCCCTCGGCGCCTTCCCGGATCCGGACCGGTCTGTCGGCGCTGTCCGGAGCCCGCCTGCTCGCGTGGACCGGCGGCGCCGTGACCTTGCTCGGGATCGTCCTGCTGCTGGTCCTGGCGGCGTCGCGCGGGTGGTTCTCCCCGGGCGCGCGGGTCGGGGCGGGTGCAGTGCTGGGCGTCGCGCTGATCGCGCTGAGCCTGCGGCTGCATCGCCGCGAAGCCGGCCATACCGGTGCGCTGGCCCTGGCCGGCACCGGTTTCGCCGCGCTCTACCTGGTTGTCGCCGGCGCCACCCTGGTGCTGGGCCTCGCGCCGGTGCCCGCGGTGCTGTTGGCGCTGCTCGTGGCCGCCGGCGGGTTGGGTCTGGCCGACCGCTGGCGTGCTCAGCTGCTGGCCGGGGGCGTCGTCGTCGGTGGTGCGCTGCTCGCCCCCGTTCTGGCCGGTGGGCCGCTGCTGGTGGCGCTCGTCCTCGCGTTGCAGGTCGCGGCCGTTGCGGTGGTGTGGCGCCGGCAGTGGACGCCACTGGCGCTGCTGTCCGCCGCTGGTCCGGTGCTCTACGGGGTCGGGCTCGCCCTGCTCGACGGCACCCCTGGTGAGACGGTCGCGGTGGTCCTCGGGGTGCTCCTGGTCGGTCTCGGTGCGGCGGCGGGTGCGACGCGCCGGCTGCCGGCCGGCCCGGTTGCCGCACTGGTGGCGGCAGCACCGGTGCCCGTGCTCGCCGCCGTACCGATCCTCGACCGGTGGGGCGGCGCGGCGCTGGCCGCGGGTGCCGCCCTGGCACTGCTCGCGCTCGCCGCCCTGCCCGGTACGGCGACGGTCGTCCGGCAGGTCGGCGCCGCGGCCGCGGCCGTCGCGTTCTTCCAGGCGACCGCCGTGGCGCTCGACGGTTCCACCCGGACCGCGGTGCTGCTCGGCCAGGCCACCGTGCTCGCCATCCTCGCCGCGGTGCTGCGCCGCCGCCTCGCGATCGCCGTCGCGGCCGGTTACGCAACGGTCGGGGTTCTCGCGGCGCTGGTCGTCGATGCCCCGCTCGACGCTCTGGTGATCTTCCCCGAGCCGTTGCCGGACACCGGTGCTCTGGTGGCCCGCGCTGTGGTGTCGGCGCTGGTACTGGTGCTGGCGATCGCGTTGGTCGTCGCCGGCGGGCGGTTGCGGCTGATCCGCCCCGACGCGGGCACGGCGTGGCTCTGGGTGCCCGCCGGCATCGTCGGGCTCTACGGTGCGACGGGGCTGGTCGTCACCCTGGCGCTGCTGGTCGCGCCCGACCGGACCGGTTTCACCGCCGGGCACGCGCTGGTCACGG
>JBOHEP010000503.1:0-2816 GCA_050701075.1 Pseudonocardia sp.
CCCCGCGCTCGCGCTCGCCGCCTATCCCTCGCCCGCGCTCGCGGCCGGCCCCGCTCCCGCACCGCCGCCCGCCCGGCCGTCCGTGCCGCGCAGCGAACGGCACTTTCGTACGGCGCGTGTGTGCGAAAGTGCCGTTCGCACACCCGACCCGGGCGGGGGTACGGCTGGGGTGCGCAACGAGTGTCTTGCCTTGGGGGTGGGCACGGTGGTCGGGGTGACGGCGGCGCGCACCGGGTGTGGGGCATGTCTGCTGACCTGCCCGACGCACGCCATCCGGCCGGACGCCCGAGCCGTTGGGCCCGCCGCGCTCCTGGTGCTGCACGAGCTATGCACGGGCTGCCTGGAATGCATCGAGATCTGTCCGGCCGACGCGATCGCGGAGACGCCCGCGACCGGGGAACCGCAGTGGACCTGATCGCCCAGACGATCGCCGCGATCGCTGCGACCGACGCGGCTGCTCGGGGAGCCGCGGCCGAGCGGCTCGACCGGATGACCAAGCCGCGCGGCTCGCTCGGTCGGGTGGAAGACGTCGCGATCACCCTCGCCGGCATCGCCGGAGCCTGCCCACCGCCGGTGCCCGAACCCGCGGCCGTCGCGGTGTTCGCCGCCGACCACGGGGTGCATTCGCAGGGGGTCACGCCCTGGCCGCAGGAGGTCACCGGCCAGATGGTGAGCAACTTCCTCGCGGGTGGAGCCGTGGTCAACGCATTCGCCCGCCAGCTAGGCGCGGATGTGTGGGTGGTCGACGTCGGCGTCCGGGCCCCGCTCGAAACCGTCCCAGGGCTGCTGTCCCGGCGCGTCGCCGCCGGCACCGCGGACCTCACCGCCGGGCCCGCGCTCACCCGTGAGCAGGCCCGCGCCGCCGTCGAGGTCGGAATCGAGACGGCCCGGCAACTCGTGGCCGCTGGGAACCGGTGCCTGCTCTGCGGCGACATGGGCATCGCGAACACCACCGCGGCGGCCCTGCTGATCTGCGCCTTCACCGGCGCTGATCCAGCTGCGGCCACCGGACGAGGGACCGGCATCGACGACGCGACGCTCGAACGCAAGACCGGGGTGGTGCGGCGAGCGCTGGCCCTGCACCGGCCCGACCGAGCCGACCCGATCGGGGTGCTCGCCGCGTTCGGCGGGCTGGAACACGCGGCGATCGCCGGGTTCGTCCTCGGGGGCGCCGCACTGCGCGTCCCCGTGCTGCTCGACGGCGTCAACGCCGCGGCGGCCGCCCTGGTCGCCGCGGTGCTGTCTCCCGACGCCGTCGCGTACTGCCTGGCCGGGCATCGATCAGCTGAGCCCGGACACCGGCTCGCCCTGGCCCACCTCCGCCTCGAACCTCTGCTCGACCTCGGGATGCGCCTGGGTGAGGGCACCGGGGCGTTGCTCGCACTACCGGTGGCGCAGGCTGCGGCTCGGGCGATGCAGGACGTCGCGACCTTCGACGTTGCCGGGGTGATCGACAAGGACGCCTGACGTTTCGACGCCGACGAGGTCGAACCGGCGTCGAAGGTCGGCGGTCTCCGGAGGAGTCGGATTCGCTGCGAGCTGCGCTGCCAGGCTCATTCCGGCGGACCGCGCGGGCTGACCAGCAGCGGGCCTCCGGCCCCGGGCGCTCGCAGACGCCGAGAGCCGGAGACCAGCGATCTTCGGCCCCCAGTTCGGCACATCCAGCACGACGGCAGTTCGACGGTTCATGGGTCGTCGTGCTCCAGCGCCGCCAGCAAATCCTCCACTGTCACCGCGCCGCGGTAGGGACGGCCCCCGACGAACAGCGCCGGGGTGCCGCGCACGCCGCTGCGTACCCCGGAGTTGAAGTCGGCCTCGACCCGGTCCTCCACGAGTTTGGTGGCCGGCCAGACCACGGTGTCGGGATCGATCCCGATCGCCTCGGCGTGCTCGCGCAGGTCGGCCTGGCGCAGCCGGGGCTCGTCCCCGGCATAGAGCAGGGCGTGCATCGGCCAGAACCGGCCCTGGAGCGCGGCCGCCTCGGACGCCACCGCGGCAGCCAGGGCGAACGGATGCAGATCGGCCAGCGGAAAGTGCCGGAACGCGAACAGGAGTCGGTCGCCGAGCCTGCTTCGGACCTCCGCGATCACCGGGGCGGCTGCCCGGCAGTACGGGCACTCGAAGTCGCCGTACTCGAGCAGCGTGCGTGGAGCGTCGAGCACGCCCTGGAGATGATCGTGGCGCCCGATCGTTGGGTCGAGCGGCGCAGCGTCTGACAGACCTGGGCTGATCGCGTTCCCTCTCCCTCGGCAGGATCATGGACGTGGTGGTGACCTTAACCGAGCGCGGCGACCTGAGTCGTGCCGCACGCTCCTTCCTGCGCACCGAGTCCGGGTCGGCGGTGCTGCTGCTCACGGCCGCCGCCGTCGCCCTGACCTGGGCGAACGTTTCGTCCTCCGGATACGAGGGCTTCTGGCACACCGAACTGTCGTTCACCCTGGGCGCCGCCGAGCTCACCGAGGACCTGCGGCACTGGGTGAACGACGGACTGATGGTGATGTTCTTCTTCAGCGTCGGGCTGGAGATGTCCCGTGAGATGACGTTGGGCGAGCTGCGCGGCATCCGGGCGGTCGCCGCGCCGGTGCTCGCTGCGCTCGGCGGTCTGGCGGTGCCGGCGGGCCTCTACCTGCTGTTCACCGCCGGTGGGCCCGGCGCGGGCGCCTGGGGGATCGCGATCTCCACCGACACAGCCGTGCTGCTCGGGGTGCTGGCGCTGGTCGGCCCGCGTTGCCCGGACCAGCTGCGGCTGTTCCTGCTCGCGCTCGCCATCGTCGACGACATCGGCGCCGTCGCCGCCATCGCGATCTTCTACACCG
>JBOHEP010000504.1:0-6170 GCA_050701075.1 Pseudonocardia sp.
ACGCCCGGGTGAACGCGGCCAGCCCGGGACGCACGTCGAGCATCTGCTGCACGGCCGCGGTGGCGGCGGTGGGGTCGCCGAGCTGGGTGTAGGCGTCGGCGAGCACGCCGTAGACCTCGGGGGTGAAAGGTCGCAGTGCTCGAGCCTGCTCCCCGAAACCGCGAGCGCCAGCGAAATCGTGCCGCGCGTTGGCCAGCTGACCTCGGCCGATCAACGCCTCGCCATTGCCGTCGGGCTGCACCTGGAACGATCGGTCCAGGGCGTCCTGGGAGCGGCTGTAGTAGGACGGATCGCCCGTGACCCGGGCCTGCTCGACGTATGCGGCGCCCAACTGAGCCCAGAGCAACGCGTCATCGGGATTGCGGCGCAGCGATTCCTGCGCGCGGTAGACCAGGTCGTCCAACGCGCTCGCCCGGGGAGCGGCGGGGGTATCCGCAGTGTCGACACTGTCGACAGTGCCGGTTTCGGAGTTCAGGAATCCCGTCACCGCGAAGACCGCCAGCAGGGCTCCGATCAGGACGAGCAGGACTGGAACCCGCGAACGAGAACCGGGCTCACCGGGCATGGGCACCTCACAAGGGGAGCGGAGGGTCCGGGCCGCTGTGCGCGACCCGAACCCCCCGAATATGTCACCCGATCGATCAGGCGCTGACCGGGGCCACCGTCTCGCGACGGCGGGCGATCATGAAGGCACCAGCGCCCAGCAGGACCACCGCGGCGATGCCGGTGACCAGCGACGGACCCGGAACGTTCGGCCCGGCACCCGGGGCACCGAAGGGAGCGACAGCACTGCCCTTCGGGATGTCGGGCTGGGTGTTGGCCGGGTCGTTGACGCTCTTGTTGTTCGGCAGCGCCACGTACGGGAACTTGTCGAGGAACTTCTTGTCGTTCTTGTCGACCGCATCACCCTTGGCCAACGCTTCGACGATCTTGACCGGCAGGCCCTTGGCCACCGCGCCCGCGACGGCCTGGATCTCGATGTCCACGACGTCGTCAGCGAGCCGGCGCCCGTTCGGGAAGCCCTGCAGGTCACCGCCCAGCACGCCCAGCCGGTTCGGCTCCTTGGCCGGTGGGACCGCGGTGTTGAGGCGCTGCATCTCCGACGGGCGGAACTTCTTCGGGTCGACGTCCTTGTTGAGGATCTGGCTGTTCAGATCGGCCTGGATCGGCGCCTCGGAGCCGTCCAGGGTCGGCGCATCCTTGGCGATACCGGTCAGGAAGATCTCGACCAGGTCGTTGCGCGGGGTCTTCGGCGCCGGGATGCCGTAGATCGCCTCGATCAGGCGCGCCAGCTCCGGGTCGGTGACCCGCTTGACGACGGCCGGGATGCCGGCGTCCTTGTCCGGAGTGATCGCGTTGAACGCGTCTTTCAGGCTCACGTCGAGGACGAGCTCGTTGACCAGCGGGTTGCCCAGTCGCGAGACCTGGACGAAATCGCCGACCGGCTTGGCTCCGCCGGTGGGCTCCAGCTGGAGTGAGCGCATCTCGGTGTCACTCCACACGCCGATCACCGGGTTGCGCACGCCGTTACCCTTGAGCGCGACGTTGCTGATCGGCACCTGCAGGACGATCGTGTTGACGTTGTACCCGGCGAGGGTGTCCTGCCCGACCTCGGAGAGGTTGCCGCCGTAAAGGAGGTCGAACACCCGCAGGTCGAGGAAGAACGGGTCCTCGGCCTGGCCGGTGAAGGTCTTGCCGCCATTACCGAAATCGTAGGTGGCCTGGTCGCGCAGCTTGCCGTAGTTCGGCACCGACGCGGGGCCGGTGTTGGACGGGGCGACCTGCTTGTCATCGAGCAGGACCGCGTCCTTCTGGCCCTCCCTGATCAGGGTCAGGTCGTAGAACTGGCGGAAGAGCAGGTTCTCGTCGTTCAGGCTCTCGATCGGCCCGTTGTTGTACAGGAACGTCTTCTTGTCCTCGCGCCGGTCGTCCGTAGTGAACTGCCACCGGTAGGTGGTGTCCGCCTTGCCGTCACCGTCGGCGTCGATGTTGATGTCGTAGTGGGCGTTCTCGGCCCACTGGTAGAAGTTCGGGCCGCCGGCGGGCTCCGAGAAGGGGAACCAGTTCGCGACGATCGTGACCGTGTCCGGCTTGTCCGGGGACACGAACGAGTACACATCGGTGTTGTCGACCAGGGGCATGGTCGAGATGAGTGGGGCCTCACGGTGGCTGGACGCGGTCGCGGTGCCGGGCAGCAGAGCGAGTGCGGTCGTGGCGAGCGTGGCACCGGCGGCGATCAGGGCGGTGGCGGCGCGGCCACGACGGGACCTGCTCCGCGGCACCGCCGCCGGTGTGATGTGGGAAGACTCGGACATCCTCCATCCTTTCCCCGGCTGCGGAATGGAGTCCGTTCCGGGCGACGGGTGCACCCCTCAACGCGTGCACCCAGGCAGCTCCTCAAACGACCCGAGCCGGGCCGTCATCCAGGCAACGACACGGAAGCCGGTGCGTTACGGCAAAGGCCGACTTTCTGACCGCAGGGGTGCGATTCCTGCGTGAACGAAGTTCAGATACTTGAACACGGCCAGTTATTGCTAGTCAGCTGCAACAAAGCTCGGATTCAGGCGGTCCAGCAGATCGGGCCACCGCGCGGGGCGGCGTCGAGGACCTCGGCCAGACGGGCCACCGAGGCCGCCCCGTGCATCGTCGCACCGACAACGGTGCACGCCACGGAAGCGAGCCCGGCCCAGGCCGAATCGGGCCGTACCAGGTGCAGCGCGACGCCGGGCCGACCGGCCACCCACTCGCGCAACGGCCGGGCCCCGTGTTCGACCAGCAGCGCGAGCCGCTCCTGCCTCGCGACGAGAGAGCCGAGGAAGTCGGTCAGGGTAATGTCACCCGCTCCGACACCGGGCCTGCCCTCGAGCAGCCGGGCACCGACATCGGGACGCTCCCGGGCCGGGACGACTTCCGCTGCCCGGGGTCGCCCCGGGGCTCCGACCAGCAGCACAAGCACCCGCTCGGCCGAACCGAGGTACAGGCCGACCACCATCTCGAGTACCTCATCGAGAACCGGCTCGGTGGCCAGCCGGGTTCCACCGAGACCACCTGGCAGGATCCCCCTGGTCCGCCAGACGTTCGCCACCGCGGCGTTGCTGATCCCGAGCTCAGCAGCGAGGCGCCGGGTGGTCCATCGACCGGACCCAGGACCGGGAGGCCCCTCCAGGGTGCGGGCGACCACCGCCGCCTCGTCCACCGTGGGCGGCCGTCCCGACCGCGGCGCGTCCCGCAGCCCCTCGACGCCGTGTGTCCGGTAGCGCTCGCGCCAGGTGATGACGGTCTGTTTGGAGCAGCCGAGGCGTTCGGCAATGGCCGCTGGCCCGAGGCCGTCGGCGGCCAGCAACACGATCCTCGCCCGACGCACGGCCGCCGACCCCGCCCGTCCGCCGACGATCCAGTTACGCAGGGCCTCGGCTTCTTCCGGGCACATCGATGGCCACGGGGCAATGGGCATGCGAATCCCAACTTCACTGGCGACGTCGATTACTGTCGATTCCGGTAGGGGGATCACGGCATAGCCGTCGAATACCGGGGTGCGACCTTTCGGGACCGTTCGAATATCTTGTCCATAGACTTTCGGCCCGGCCGGCATGGGCGGACGTCACCCTTCTGGGTGAATGTCGCCGGATTTCGGGGTCAGCCGCCGGCGAGGCCGGCCCGCAGTGCGGCGTCCTTCGCGAGTACCGACCGCGCCAGCTCCGTCTGGAACTCGACCATCCGGGCCGCCAGCGCGGGATCGGCCACCGCGAGGATCCGGACGGCGAGCAGGCCGGCGTTGCGGGCACCGCCGACGGCCACCGTGGCCACCGGCACGCCTGCCGGCATCTGCACGATCGAGAGCAGGGAGTCGAGCCCGTCGAGCCCGCTGAGCGGCACCGGCACACCGATCACCGGCAACGGCGTGGCCGCGGCGACCATGCCCGGCAGGTGCGCGGCCCCACCGGCCCCGGCTACCACGACGCGCAGGCCGCGACCGGCCGCCGCACCGGCATAGTCGAGCATCCGATGTGGGGTGCGGTGCGCGGAGTACACGCCCACCTCGTGCGGCACGTCGAACTCGGTGAGCGCCTCGGCCGCGGCCGACATCAGCGGCCAGTCCGAGTCGCTGCCCATGATCACGCCCACCAGCGGGTCGGTCACCGACGCACCTTCCGGCCACCGTCACCGTGCGCAGCATCAGCGGAGCGCTCATCGCCACCGTGTGCAACGTCAGCGGAGCGCTCATCGTCACCGTGCGGCGACCAGCCGTCGGACCACGTCCCGGCCGACAACCATTGCGCGGCGAGCGCCGCCCGGAGGCGGACCTCGGTCATGTCCGATCCCAACGCCGTCACATGCCCCACCTTGCGAGCGGGCCGCTCGGCCTTGCCGTACAGGTGCACCTTGACGTCGGGGAACCGGGTGAACAGGTGGTGCAGCCGCTCGTCGAGGCCCATCGAAGGCACCGCGGCGGCGCCGAGCACGTTCACCATCGCCACGGCGTGCGCGGTCGCCGCGGTGACGCCGAGCGGGTAGTCCAGTACCGCCCTCAGGTGCTGCTCGAACTGCGAGGTGCGCGCGCCCTCGATGGTCCAGTGACCGGAGTTGTGCGGACGCATGGCCAGCTCGTTGACGACGAGACCGGCCGCGGTGCCATCGGTGTCGAACAACTCGACCACGAGCAGCCCGGTCACTCCCAGCTCGCCGGCGATTCGCAGCGCGAGCTCCTGTGCGGCCACGGCGGTGTCCGGGTGCAGGCCCGGCGCGGGAGCCAGTACCTGCACGCACTGGCCGTCGGCCTGCACCGTCTCCACCACCGGCCATGCGGCCGCCTGCCCGTAGGGGGATCGGGCGACCTGGGCGGCGAGCTCACGGCGCATGGGAACCATCGCCTCCACCATGAGCAGGGTGCCGGCCGCGAGCAGCTCGGCGAGCAGCGCCGGGTCCGGCTGGTCGAGCAGCCACACGCCGCGCCCGTCATAGCCGCCGCGGACGGCCTTGAGCACGACCGGGCGGCGGTGGGCGGCGGCGGTGTGGGCCGCGTCGGTGTGGGCCGCGGCGATGCGTTCTCCGTCGGCGCTCTGCACGGTGGCGAACCGCTCGATGTCGGTGGCGTCGGTGACCTCGGCGAACGCGGGCACGGCGACCCCCATCGCGGCCAGTCCTCGCCGCATCACCAGCTTGTCCTGCGCATAGAGCAGCGCGTCGGGACCAGGATGCAGGGCCACGCCGTCGGCCGCGAGGGCACGCAGCGCCGCCTGCGGCACCTGCTCGTGGTCGAAGGTCACCGCCGAAGCGCCGCGGGCGAACGCGCGCAGCGCCGCCAGGTCGTCGGCAGCGCCCTGGTGAACGTCGGTGCACACCAGGGCAGCTGGATCGCCGTCGCCGACGGCCAGCACGCGCAGCGACTGCCCGAGCGCGATCGCGGCCTGGTGGGTCATCCGGGCGAGCTGGCCCGCTCCGACCATCCCGACGACGGGAAGGGCGGCGCCTGGTTTCTGGGGGTCGCGCGCGTTGTCCACGGTGCGGGAAGCCTACCGGCGGCCTGCCCCGGACCGGCCGCCCGGCCGGTGTCTGGCACGATCCATCGGGTGTCCGTGGTGGAGTCGGTGCTGGCGAGCATTCCCCAGCCCTACCGCGACGTGGCGATCAGGCACCGGGAGCTGGTGAAGTTCGCGTTGGTGGGTGGCACCACCTGGGTGATCGACACTGCGGTCTTCCTGCTGTTGAAGAGCACCGTGCTGACCGAGAAACCAATAACGGCGAAGGTCATCGCCGTGCTGGTGGCCACGATGGTGTCCTACGTGCTCAACCGGGAATGGTCCTTCCGCACCCGCGGCGGCCGCGAACGACACCACGAGGCCGCCCTGTTCTTCCTGATCAGCGGCATCGGAGTGGCGATCTACACCGCGCCGCTGGCGGTCTCGCGCTACGTGCTCGACCTCAAGGAGCCCGCGGTCGGCCTGCTCGCCCAGGAGATCGCCGACTTCGTCAGCGGACAGATCGTCGGGGTGCTGCTCGGGATGGCGTTCCGCTGGTGGGCGTTCCGGCGGTTCGTGTTCCCGCACCGGGACGCCCGCCGGCAGGTCCCGGTGGCCTGACCGGCCGAACAAGAGTTCTTGGGGGGTTAGGGTCCGAGTCGACATCACGCGAAGAGGCCGTGTGGTGCCGGGCGGCGGAGGGTGGCGGCG
>JBOHEP010000505.1:0-6440 GCA_050701075.1 Pseudonocardia sp.
GACGTTCAGCTCCGCGTTGAACCGATCCAGCTCACCTGCCACGATCGGCCGGACCACCAGACAAGCCCGCCACGACGACACCACGAGTGCCTGTGTACCAGGCCCGAGCCGATTTGTCCAGCTCGGCATATCCACCCAGCTCACCGACCGGATTCAGTGACTTTGGTCAGATCCCTGTCCGCCGATCACGGCTACTTCTCGAACGCGCAAATGCCCACGCGAACCGACGGGAGTTCACCGACGCGGTACGCAGCCTCGGTTCCGCGACAGTGATCTCGACCGAGGCCGTCGCCTTGATCCCGTGGGCGCGAACGCTCGCTGACGAACTTGCAGAGCGAGTACCGCGCACTGCGCGTGCCGAGGCCGAGCGGTTGAGGAGAAGGTTGAAGGTGGTCGGCTGACCGAGGCCGGGGGGACAAACCGTCCCTCCCCTAGCGTGCCGGTGGACTGATGCTTGCGGCTGTGTCCATGAGCACCGGTCGACGCGCAGCGATGAGGAACGACCCACTCGACGCGTCGACGCGCGAATCCGGTCCGGAGCTGCCCGAGGCACTGCTCATCTGTGAGCTGCCCGCGGACTCCAGCGCCTCACCGGCGATCGCGACGGCATACGCGGGATGTCCGGACCACTCGGCGATCAGCGCGGCCGTCCCGCGGCTCCCTCGATGAGACCGAACAGGACATCGCGGGCGGCGACCAGGTCGGCGAACACGACGTCGAGGTTGGCGAATGCCGGCGAACGGTCCTCGGCCCCCGCGGTGGTCGCACGCGGACCGACCGGCTCGGTGTTCTCGGCGGCCCCCGGTTCGCCCGGGTGACGACGCAACGCCTCGAAGGCGGTCACCAACGTGCCTGCTGCACCGACCGCGGCGTCGGCGTCGACCCAGAACTGCCGCCCGGGCACGGCCCGACCGGCCTCGGCGTGCCCGACGTAGGAGCGGTCGACGAATGCGGCGGACGCCAGAAGCCTGCCGGAGTTCCGGCCACGAGCTCCGGCGGGCCCGCGCTGTGCCTCGACGCGCGCGGGTCCGCCGGCACCAGCCACCGGCGGACCCGACACCGCAGAGGACCGGGATGGTGGAACCCACCACCGGCTCGCCGGGTGATTCGGCTGTCGGACGTATTCCCGATCCTACGATGGGCCGGCTGGAGCGAGCCGAGGATCGGCCGGCATCGCGCCGATCCGACATGCGAGCTCCGATGGAGCGCGAGGTGATTCCGGAGTCGATGTGGCGCTCGTTCGCCGGGCGCCTGGTCGGCCAGCTGGTCCGCGACGGCGACCTCACCGACCACGGCTGGGCGGCGGCGATGCTACGGGTGCCCCGCCACGACTTCATCCCCGCCCACCACATCCTTGACCCCGGCGGCTGGCACTGACGTAGCCCTCGTCGCCCATCCAGTTCTCGGTGTCGTGTGGCCCGGATGGGTCGGTGGTGCTCATCCCAGCACGTCCGGTGCCAGTACCACTTGCGTGAGGTCGGTGCGGTCAGGAAGGCGATCCGGTCGCCGTCAAGATCGACCCACATTGGCCCGGAGTGCGGCGCCAGTCGCCGATCGTCGCGGTGGGCTCGCCCGTCCGGAACTGCTCGGCGACGACCTCCGTGGTGGTAGAGCCTTGATCAGCTCCTCATCGCCCACCCGACCGAACACGCCTATCGCGGTGCCGCCGATCACCGGGCCAGCACTCGTTTGCCCAGCTCAGACCCCCACATTCGGGCACTATCACCGGATGGCCTGGTCGCGGAACTCGCGGACCGCTTCAGCGATGGCATCCACCTCCAGCACGTCCACCATCAGCCCGACCTGTTCCTCCCACACCTCTTCGGGGACGGCGGAACGCAACTCGTCTTCGAGAACGTGGTACACGGGGAGGCCCAACTGGACCCCGGCCAACGGTCCTGCCCAACTCGGATCACCGAGCACCACCGTCTCGGCGGCGATCCCGGCACTCTCGGCGTCCGGCGCGCCGAGCAACACCAGCAGCGAGTCGCTACCGTGCTCGTCGGCCAGACGCTTGATCGTCTCCTGGGTGGACAGATCCATGGCTCCGGCAGCCGTTCAAACGAAGCATTCGGTGGCGACGTAGACCACCGTGGCGCCTGCTGCCTGGGCGCAGGCGGCGATGGCCGGTCCGGCGATCCCGTCGCGTTCGCCGATCACGATGACTTTCTTGGCGTCGAACATCAACTCTCCTCCACTGTCAGTTGAGCCAGTTCTGTGGACAACCATGTGTCGACGTGCGCCGGCAGCAGGTTGGGGTTGGTGATGCGTGCTACTTCCTGTCCGTCGTGGTAGAGCAGGAGTGTGGGCAGGCCGCGTACCTGCAGGGCCATGCATTGGCGTCGGGCTTTGCCCGCGTCGAGTTTGACGATGGTCAGGTCGGGGTTGGCGGCGGCGAGGGTCTTCATGTGTGGTCCCAGCGCCACGCATGGGCGGCAGCTCTCCGCCCAGATGTCGATGAGCACGAGCCCGGATCCGACGAGGTCGGCGAAGGTTTCCTTGGTCGCGTCCACCACAGCACCCATGTGATCAGCCTCCGTTGCGTTCGAGCAGGACGCTCATACCGTCGGACGCCTGGCTCATCCGGCCGAGGAACAGGCTGCCCTTGGCCAGCAGCAGGACCCGGTCCGCGGTCCCGGTCCGCAGCCGGTGCAGGGCGTGGGGCAGGTAACAGATCGCTGAGGCCAGGTGCCCTTGGGTGGGGGCGTAGCCCGGCATCCCGCGGGTGGCGACGAACTCGGCGATCTGGTCGCGGCGCAGGTCACCCCGGCGCACGGCCAGCGCGGCGATCGTCTTGTAGTTTCGCGCGGCCACGTCACCCGAACCCTGCGGCTCGGTGACCTCGGGATCGTGCAGTTCGGTGGCGTAGTCGTCGACGTCGGCCATCCCCAGACCGAGTGCCTCCAGCGGCCGGACGGTGAGGTCGTGCATGATCGCCGCACCGGAGCCGCCGGAGGACACCCGGTGGCGCCCGACGGCGTCGAGCCGGATCCGGGGTGAGACCCCGTCGTCGGCGGTCACCAGCAGTGCGACCCCGCCGATCACGTCCTCCAGCACGGGCAGGCTGTGTTTGAGGTGGCCCTCGAACTTCATCCCGAGTTTGGGCAGCGACCCCCCGGCGACCACCACTACCTGTTTAAAGACCCCGGCGACCACCAGGCTGGCGGCGATCACCAGGGCGGGGATCGGAGCGGCGCAGAAGTCCTTGATGTCGGCACCGGAGGATTCGCTGAGTCCGGCGACGGCGGCGATCGCCTTGCCCATGTTGCCGCCGCCGCGCTGGTAGCGGTCGCCGACGGCCTCCTCCGAGCAGGACATGGTGTACTCGATCGCGTTCGGGTCCAGGTTGTTGTCGTGTAGCAGGTGCAGCAGGGCCAGGGTCCCGGTGGCCTTGCAGGCCAGGTTCTCCAGCAGCACCGGGGCGGCGAGTGACTCGTCCTCGTCGTGCGCCCCGCGCAGCGACCCGGCCAGGCGCTCCGGTGCCAGGTGCAACGCCAGCACCCCCGGCCCGAGCGTCGCGTCGACGTCGCCGGCCGCGGCGGCGACCCGGGCCAGGTCGAACCGCTGCGCCAGCGGATGCTCGGCCAGCCGCTTGGCCGCCCGCTCGGCCACCTCCGGGGTCAACGTCACCAGGTCGAACTCGTCGACCGCGGCCATCAGCGCGAAGAACTCCTCCTCGGGCATCAGCTCACCGAACGGGGCGAACCGGCCGGCGCCGGGGTGAGCCTGGCCCACCCAGGGCCGCGGGGGCAGCTCACGGGGGTGGCATCCACCCAGGAACGCCTGGTAGGGCGGGTAGCCGACGGCGTCGTCGAAACCGCGCAGGTTGGCCAGGAACCGGCCGGTCAGCTCGGGGTCACCGGGCAGTGTTCGGCTCGGCCTGGACCCGTGCCGGGCCAGGCCCGGGGTGTGCGCCAGCACGAGGCCGGCCGCGCGGACTACAGCGTCAGGCACCGGCACCCACTTCGTCGACGGTGAAGATCGTCGGTTTGTCGACGGGGGTGGCCACCGCGGCCAGGGCCCGCGCGACCAGCCGTCGTCGCCACTCGTGCTCGGCCGGTGGCGACAGGTTCGGGTCGCCCGAGGGGTACTGGATGCCCCGGCCCGCAACGATGCGTGGCGCGCCGACCTGCTCGGCGATCGTGACGAGGTTGGTCACCACAGCGGTCGGGATACCGGCCCGCTCCAGCTCTTTCGCAAGCGTTGACCCGCAACGCGTTCCGGTTCCTCAAGTGGCGGTCAGGATCGCGGCCTGCACCCCGGCCTTGCGCAGCTGGGCGGCCCACTCGACGCCGAACCGTTTCGCGGTGGCCACCGTCGTGCCGTTGCCCACGGTGGAAAAGAACTCCCCGTGCAGACGCCCGATCGCCCCTTCGCGCTCCAACTCACGGGCGGCGTCCAGCGGCACCAGCCGGTTCGGGTCGGCGTTGGCGAGGGTGGTGGCGAAGCCGCCGGCCACCGACTCCCAGGTGCCGCAGGCGAGGGTGTCCAATTCCGCGATCGGGTAACGCAACCAGCGGGTCGCCCGGGCGGACTCGAGCCGGTCCGGGTTGCCGAGCGGGACCACCGCACCCTCGGTGACCAGCGCGACGGCGACAGCGGAGGCCTTGTCCACCGGCGCGGCCGGGACGACCACGTCGAACCCGCCCATCGGGACCTCGGTGGCATCCCGGTCGCCGCCCAGGCGCGCCAGCACGAGTTCGACCGCGCGTTTCGCCGAACGGTCCTGTACCAGCCGGCCGATCCGGGCGGCGGCACCGACCCGGCCGTCCTGGGCGGTCAGCGGCGCGCCGGTGGCCAGCTTCGCCACGGCCGCCGCCAACCGCTCCAACGTCGGGCGCATCTGACGGGCGACGGCACCGGACTCCACCACCGGCGCGGCACCGGCCTCGCTGATCCCGGGATTGTCCGGATGCATCGAGGCCACCGCGGGCAGGCCGACCGCCTGCGCGGCGGCCACCAGCCGGGCGCACACCAGCCCGTAGCGCCCGCTGCCGAACGCCGGACCGGCGATCAGCAACTCCGCACCCGAGGCGCGGGCCATCCCGAGCAACTCCGCCGACACCGTGGGATCGGATGCCGCGTAGTCGTCACCGCAGACGACGGTGGCCACGATCTGATGGTCCGCGCCGAGCAGCTGCTGCAGCAGACGCCCGGGCCCGGCCGCGCCGTCCAGCACGCGCGGGCCCAGCCCGGCGGCGTCCTCCCCGCCTAGACCGGCGTAGAACTGGTTGACGTAGTGCACCAGGCGCATCAGGCCACCCCCTCCAGGACGACGGCGGGTGGGTCGGCGCGGCAGGTCAGCCGTCCGGCGCCCACCGGGCTGAGTCCGCCGAGGACCATCGCGACCGGGACCTCGATCGCGGCGGTGGCCTCGGCGTCGATGATGCGTAGTCGGGTGCCGCCCAGCGCCCGCTCGACCGCGGGCAGCTTCAGTCGTTGGTCGTAGTTGCCGGTACTGACCACCGCGCCGCGGCGGGGCCCGGCGACCAGCGGCGGCCCGGTGCCCTCGGGGCCCGACATCTCGGCGTACAGGGCCACCGCGGTCAGACCGGCGGCCTCCAGGGCGTCGACCTTCATCCCGAGGTCGTTGTCGGCGTTACCGGCGCCCTCCTTGGTGACGATCACAGCGTCCCACCCAGCCGCCCGACACAGCCAAGCGGCATGCGCGGAGACATGCTCCTTACCCGCCTGCTCCACCGGCTCCGGGCACAGCACCACCCCCGCGAAAAGCAGGTCCTGGCCGTCCCGGGCGCGCAGCTCGGCGATCACCGGGTGGTTCTGGTGCAGGTAGGTGGGGTTGCGCAGGGCGGGGTGGCCGTACTGGCCGGCGACCACGGCGCCGTCCTCGATCTCGGCGGGGTCGAACAGCGTCGGGAGGCTGCCCGCCATGCTGGCGCCGTAGACGTAGACGTCCTTGAACGCGCCCTGGGTCTGCAGGTTGGTGATCACACCCACCCTCGGCAGGCCCCCGGTGGGCGTGCCCGGCCGGTGCGGTGCCGCCAGCTCCTCCACCGCGTCAGGGGTGCCGTCCGCGGCGGCGTCGGCCAGGTGCACGGCGAGGCGCAGCAGCCCCCGGCGCACCGCCTGCTCAGCGTCGGGCAGGGGGGCGCCCTCGGCGGGATCGAACTCGATCACCACGTTGTGGGTGCGGCTGAACGGGGACAGCGGGGCGGCCGGGCCGGACATGTCAATCAAACCCTCCTGGTTACGCGGCAGATAACCGGCGGCCAGCACCGCGGCCCCGCGCAACACGTGCGTGTCGAGCCCGCGCCTGCGGTTCACCGGGGCCAGGAAGCCCGGGAACACCCCACCGCCCCGGCCCTTGCTACGAGGCTCGACCACATCCAGCGGCGTGATGATCCGGACCGACTCACCCGGCGAGGCAAGCCGCGCACGCACCGCAGCCAACGCCGGATCGGCGAACAACGACTCGACCA
>JBOHEP010000506.1:0-6695 GCA_050701075.1 Pseudonocardia sp.
AGCCACGGCCCGCAGCCCGGCGCGTACGAGCACAGCATCGGCGTGCAGGCCGTTGACGAGCTCGCCGTCATGGTCGACACGTTCCGGCCCCTGGAGCTCGGCGAGGGCGGCCTGGCGAGTGAGGACCCGGGCTACGCGTGGACGTGGGCCGGGCGCGGTTCACCCCGCGGTCCGTCGTGACGGGCTTCGGGCTGGACAACCTGCCGTACGGGGTGTTCAGCCGGGGTGCCGGTCGCAACCGGATCGGCGTCGCGATCGGTGACGACGTGCTCGACGTCGGTGCGGTCGCGAGTCACCGCCGTGCGCCGTTCGCGGAGGTCCTGGCCGCGCCGGTGCTCAACCCGTTGCTCGCGGCCGGACCGGCCACCTGGCGCGAGGTCCGCGCCCGGCTCGTCGAGTGGCTGACCGACCCGGCCGACGATGTCCGCCAGCACCTGCATCCACGGGCCGGGGTCGTGCTGCACCTGCCGTACGAGGTGGCCGACTACGTCGACTTCTACTCCAGCGAGCACCACGCCACGAACGTCGGGCGCATCTTCCGGCCGGGGCAGGAGCCGCTGACCCCGAACTGGAAGCACCTCCCGTTGGGCTACCACGGCCGGGGCGGCTCCATCGTCGTCTCGGGGACGCCGGTGATGCGTCCGCACGGGCAGAGCCTTCCGCACGGGCAGAGCCTTCCGCACGGGCAGAGTCTGCGGGACGGGCAGAGTCTTTCGCACGGGCAGAGTCTGCGGGACGGCACACCGGTGTTCGGCCCGTCGACCCAGCTGGATTTCGAGGCCGAGGTCGGCTTCCTTCTCGGTCCGGGCACACCGCAGGGCAGCTCGATCGCCGTCGCCGACGTCGCCGAGAACGTGTTCGGGGTGTTCCTGCTCAACGACTGGTCGGCCCGGGACCTGCAGGCCTGGGAGTACGTACCGCTCGGCCCGTTCCTGGGCAAGTCGTTCGCGACGTCGGTGTCGCCCTGGGTGGTGCCGCTGGAGGCACTGGGTGCGGCCCGGGTAACACCACCGCCTCGTGACCCGGAGCCGTTGCCCTACTTGCGCGACGTCGGCGAGTGGGGGCTCGACCTGGTGCTGGAGGTGCGGCTGGGCGGGCACGTCATATCCCGACCTCCGTTCGCCACGGCGTACTGGACTCCCGCGCAGCAGCTGGCCCACCTGACTGTGAACGGAGCTCCGACCCGGCCCGGCGACATCTTCGCCTCCGGAACCGTGAGCGGCCCGGACCGCCATCAGCGCGGATCACTGTTGGAGCTGACATGGGGCGGAACCGAACCGTTGGAGTTACCGGACGGTAGCACCCGGACGTTTCTCGCCGATGGCGACGAGGTCGTCATCACTGCTACGGCTCCCGGTCCGGGAAACAGCCGGATCGGCTTCGGTGAGGTGCGCGGCACCGTGCAGCCCGCCTAGTATCGATGACGGGCTGCACGGCGTTGGGATCCCCAAACAAGTGGCGCGGTCCGCCGGCTGACAGGTCCAGCGCCCCAGGGGTGGCGGTCCTACGTGCCGAGTCCTGGTTCGTCCTCGTCGCCGTGCTGGCCCACAGGCCGACCTGCGCCCTTGGTGGCGTTGTCGGTGTCCGGCGCCTGGTCTTCGGCGCGACCACCTGAACTCTGGCCCACTCCCAGCGGGCCCTCGGGGTTCATCTCGGCCGAGTCCATCCCCTCGCGATCCTCTTTGGAGACGGGCGGGGTGGGCCCGGGCTCGGGGGCGTTGGAGGCGTCGAAGGCCTTGCGCACGCCCTCGGCGCCCGCCTCGCTCGGGGCAGCCCGTTCCTCGTCGTGCGGCGGGGTGTCGGCCTGTACCTCACCGGCACCCTGACTGTATTCCGGTCCACGGCTGCTCCTTCCGCCGGGCGTCTCCTGCGCTGCTGACTGTGGTGTGGTCTCCTGGTCGGCCATCGTTGGCCACCTCCGATGCGAAGTTCGGGTTCAGCTACGGGAACAGCAACAGTGGATACCCGCCCCGACCCAGGTCCAACCGGTTGCTCCGATGCGATCGACGAGCGGTCGCAGGCCGACCTCGGTGCTGTCGATCTCGAGTGGCCGGCATGAGCGCCTCTGCCTGCGCGTCCTCGGGAGGGATCCCGAGGAGATGTCGTCATCATCATTCAGCAGCGCTGCGTGCTGCGGGCGAAGGACCGTCCATCCCATCCGCTCGGCCGGGTCGAGCGTGTCCGGTGCCGGGGCGTCGCCGAGCCGTGGCGTCACAGCTTGGCCACCAGGGTCAGCACGTCGTAGCGGGCCACCGAGTCACCGTCCTGACGGGTCACGTCGGCGTCCCAGCGAACCTCGCCGTAGCCGGCGCTGTCGCGCGGGGTGATCTGCTTGACCGTGAGCGCCACGCTCAGCTCGTCGCCGAACCTCACCGGCGTGAGGAACCGCAGGTGGTCGACGCCGAAGTTGGCGAGTACCGGGCCCGGATCGGGGTCGACGAAGAGCCCCGCCGCGAGTGCGACGACGAGGTAGCCGTGCGCCACGCGCTCGCCGAACAGCGGGTTGGCCGCGGCCGCGGCGGTATCCATGTGGGCGTAGAACGTGTCGCCGGTGAGCTCGGCGAACTGCTCCACGTCCCCCTGGGTGACGGTCCGCGGACCCGCGGTGATCGTGTCGCCGATCCGCAGCTCCTCCAGGTGCTTGCGGAACGGGTGCACGTCGGTGACGGTGCGCAGCGAGCCGGTCACCCAGCGGCCGGTGATCGCGGTGAGCGTGTCGGGGTCGGCCTGGACGGCGGTGCGCTGCATGTGGTGCAGCACCGCGCGGACGCCGCCGAGCTCCTCGCCGCCACCCGCCCGGCCGGGGCCGCCGTGCACCAGCGCGGGGAGCGGCGAGCCGTGGCCCGTCGACTCCTTCGCGTCGCGTTCGTTCAGCACCAGGAGGCGCCCGTGCCAGGGCGCGGCGCCGAGGACGACGTCGCGGGCGAACCCAGGGTCGGCGGTGACAATCGAACCGACCAGGCTGCCCTGCCCCCGGGCGGCGAACTCGATCACCTGCGCGGTCGATCTGTACGGCATCACCGTGGAGACCGGACCGAACGCCTCCACCTCGTGCGGCTCGTCGCGGGCAGGGTCGGCGGTGAGCAGGATCGGGGAGACGAACGCGCCACGCTCGGCGTCGGCGCCGACGACCTCGACCTTCTCGGGGTCACCGAACACGATGCGCCCGGCGTCGGCGAGCGCCTTGACGCTGCGCCGGACCTCCTCGCGCTGCTCCAGACCCGCCAGCGCACCCATCCGCACCCCCTCGGCACCCGGCGCCCCGATCACGGTCTTCGCGAGCTGCGCCGACACCGCCTCGACGACCCCGTCCAGGTGCTCGGCCGGCACGAACGCGCGCCGGATCGCCGTGCACTTCTGCCCGGCCTTGACGGTCATCTCCGCGACCAGGGCCTTGACGTAGAGGTCGAACTCCGGTGTGCCCGGGGTGGCGTCGGGACCGAGGATCGAGAGGTTGAGCGAGTCGGCCTCGGCGTTGAACCGGACGCCGCGCCGCACGATCACCGGGTGGGCGCGCAGGGTGGCTGCGGTGGCGGCCGAGCCGGTGAAGGACACGAGGTCCTGTTCGGTGAGGTGGTCGAACAGGTCGCCGACGCCGCCCGCGACGAGCTGGAGCGTGCCGTCGGGGAGCAGACCCGACGCGACGATCAGCTCGACGAGCTTCACTGTGAGGAACGCCGTGGGGCTGGCCGGCTTCACCACGCTCGGGACGCCGGCGAGGAAGGCGGGCGCGAACTTCTCCAGCGGCCCCCACACCGGGAAGTTGAACGCGTTGACCTGCACCGCGACCCCGCGCAGTGGGGTGCAGATGTGCTGGCCGACGAACGTGGCACCCTTGCTGAGCGGCTCGACGTCGCCGTCGACGTAGACGGTGTCGTTGGGCAGCTCGCGGCGGGCCTTGCTCGCGAACACCTGGAGGACCCCGATGCCGCCGTCGATGTCGAACCTGGAGTCGCCGAGCGTGGCACCCGTCCGCGCGGAGAGGGCGTAGAGCTCGTCGCGGTGCTCGCGCAGGTGCCCGGCGAGTGCCTTGAGTAGCGCGCCGCGCTGGTGGAAGGTGAGTTCGCGCAGGGCCGGCCCGCCGACGCGGCGGCCGTGGTCCAGCACCGCCGCCATGTCGATCCCGGCCGAGGAGATCCGGGCGACCTCCTCACCGGTGACGGCGTCGAGCAGCGGCCGGCCCTCCTCGTCCGGCGTGTGCCATCCACCCTGGACATAGCTGCGCAGAACCGGTGTCATCAGAGAGTCCCCGTGACTAGCTCGACCGACCGTTCGTTCGGGGCTGGACGCTAGCACGTCGAGGGGCTCGCGGGCAGAGTCGAACGGTCCCCGGCTCGCTGTCGCCCGGAACGCAACGAACGGCAGATGCCTCTGCGTGTTGTCGGAGTTCGCACTCGACTCGTGGGAACCCAGGAGTACAGGGCGCCCCGGATGAGCTGTTGACGCGGTGGCGGAGTCCTACCCGCGACCGGTTCGGAGGAGGAGGTCGCTCGGGTCGTGTTCGCCTGGGTCAGGAGGGCGCAGCAGGTGGGCCGGCCCATCCCGGGTGGTCGACCGTCGTCGGCGGCCTGAGCGGAGCGCCGGTGGACGTACCGGCCGAGCAGGCTGGTCAGTTCTCCTGGAGAACCCAGCGCAGCGGTTCCAGCCGAGGCCATCGGGCGAGCGGTCGGGTGCAGCGCTCGTGGTCCGGATCGCGACGGTTGTAGGACGCGATCAGCGGCCCCGAGTCGCAGAGCAGTGTCTTCACGCGCTGAAGCGCACCGCCTCGATCGCCTCCATCGCTTCACGATCCAGGCGGGCTCGAGTCATGATCTCGCGGTACAGGGCCGCGCGGGAATCGTCTCATCGTCGGCGAGTCCCACCCAGGGAACCGCTTGCCAACTGCCTCATAGTCGATGGGCTCAACCTCGGTCAGGGCCACAAGATCAACGATGGAGCCCTCGACGGTGGGCAGATCACCCGGCCAGGGCCTGTCGCGCTGCACCGACCGATCGTTCGGAGTGCCTTAACATGACGCGGTGCCCGAACATGACGCGGTGCCCGAGACCCCCGTCGATCCCGGCCCTGCCGTGCTGGTCGAGCGCGACGCCCAGGACCCCGCCGTCGCCGTGCTCACCCTCAACCGCCCGGCCCGGTACAACGCGCTCACCGTCGAGCTCAAGGTGGCGTTGCGCGAGGCGATCACCGGGCTGGCCGGAGCGGCGGAGGTGCGGGTGCTCGTCGTCACCGGCGCGGGGAAGGCGTTCTGCGTCGGCCAGGATCTCGGCGAGCACGCCAAAGCCCTGGGCCTCGGCCCGTCCACCGCGTTCGACACCGTCACCGAGCACTACAACCCGATCGTCGCAGGCCTCGCCGACCTGCCGTTCCCGGTGGTCGCGGCGATCAACGGTCCGTGCGTCGGCGCGGGGTTGGGCTTCGCTCTGGCCTGTGACCTGCGAATCGCCGCGATCGGCATGAAGTTCAGCACCGCGTTCACCGGGGTCGGGCTCACCGCGGACTCGGGCCTCTCGGCGAGCCTGGCGCATGCTGTCGGCGTCCCCCGGGCCACCGAACTGTTGCTGCTCAACGAGACCTTCACCGCCGAGGACGCCGTTGCGTGGGGGCTGGTGCGCGCGGCCGTGCCGGTGGGGGAGGTGCTGGCGGCGGCGCTGGAGCTGGCCCGGCGCCTGGCGACCGGGCCGACCAGGGCTTACGTCGAGGTGAAGCGGGCGGTACGGTTCGGTGCGGTCAATGCGTTGCCGGCGGTGCTCGCGGCCGAGGGTGCCGCGCAGGCCCGGTTGGCGGGGACCGAGGACCACCGCCGCGCCGTCGGGGACTTCCTCGCCAAACGCCGGCCCACCTTCCACGGCCGATGAGTAGGGCATCGGCATCGCCGAGCGGGGAGACCGCCGGGCGTCGGGAGCGCCGACCGAGCCGTGGTCCGGGTTCGCTGCTGGAGGTGGCGGTGGGGGAGTTCATCTCCCGCGGATACGACGCCACGTCGATGGAGGACCTCTCGCGGGCCGCCGGGATCACGAAGTCGTCGTTCTACCATCACTTCGCCGGCAAGGACGCGCTGCTGCGGGCCGCGCTGGAGCGGGCGCTGGACGGGCTCTTCGCGATCCTCGACGAACCTGAGGCGACCACGGGATCGCCGTCGGCCCGGCTGCGGTACATCGTGCGCGGCCAGGTGGCGGTGCTGCAGGACGACCTGCCCTACGTCACCCTGCTGCTGCGGGTGCGGGGCAACACCGAGTCCGAACGGTGGGCGCTGGATCGGCGCAGGGCGTTCGACGCGCAGATCGCCGCGCTGGTCCGGGCGGCCGTCGAGGCCGGTGAGATCCGGGCCGGGGTGGAGCCGGCGCTGGCCGCGCGGCTGCTGTCGGGGCTGGTCAACTCGCTCGTCGAGTGGTACCGGCCGGGCCGCGGCGAGCTACCGGACGACGTCGTCCGGGCGGTGTTCGACGGCATCCTCCCCGCCGCCGGCTGATCTTTCCGAAGGCTACCTCAGCGTCGCCGGAACGACGCTGAGGTAGCTCTCAGAATGATCACACGGCCTCGCACCGGATCAGCTGCTGGCGTACCCGGGCGGCGACGCGCCAGGGCCGCCGCAGAACCTCCCAGGCGGTGAACCGGAGGATCGTCCAACCGGCAGCGGTCAGGTGGGCCTGCCGGTCCAGGTCCCGCATCGCCTTGCGCTGTTTCCGGTGCTCCGC
>JBOHEP010000507.1:0-18628 GCA_050701075.1 Pseudonocardia sp.
GGGTGGCCCACACCCACCCCGCGCGGCCGGAGGCGGCGGCGCGGGCGAGCCGGGCCGCTGCCTCGGGGTGCTCGATGGTGAACACATGCCGGCGGACATCGCGGCGGCGCCACGCCATCCGGGCCCGGCCCAGCACGGGGTTGATCCCGCGGCGGAACACCAGCACCCGCCCCTCGGGTAGGTTCGCGATCTGCGCCGGAGCGACTACCGGCACCGTCCGTACCGTGCGGGAGCGGCCCTGCCCGTGGGCGTCGTGGGTCCACACCGGCTCGTCCCGGTCCCCCGCGAGGGTGGACCAGAAGATCAGGTCATCTCGGTCCCCGGTCCCACCGAACACGACCTTGGCGGCGGCGTTGGTCATGATCTGCGCGGTCTTCGCCGGCCCGTACCGGTCGAGCATCTGGCTCCGGGACTGGAACACCGCGATGATCGTCACGTTCCGGCCGCCCATGTCCGCAGTCCACGAATCGAGCGGGACCGGGCAGATCAGGAACGCCTCGTCCAGATAGAGCCCGAGCGGCGGGTCCAGGCGGCCGCCGGGGCGGGCGGCGGCGATCCGGCGGGCCTCCCGCGCGATGTGGCCCGTGAGTGCGCACATCAGCGGGGCGACGTTGGTCTCCTCCGCCCCCAGCAGGAACACCGTCGCCCGCTCTCGCAACAGCCGCTCGACGTCGAACCCGTGACCGTCTGCGGCGGCGGCAACGGCGTGCCGGTTGTTCAGCCACCCCAACGTCAGCGTCATCGTCGTGGTGATCGACGTCTGCGTCTTGGAGTTGGTGCCGAGGAACTGGGCGGCGTCCTGGGCGAACGCCTGCACCGGGGACCGCTGCAACGCCGCGGTCACCTCACGCTTGGCGATCTCCGGCTCGGAGATCCACGTGTAGACCCGCCCGATCGGATAGCCCCCGAGGGCGGCGGCATGCAGCAGCGCGGCCAGCACGCGGCGGGCCTGGGCATCCCAGAACTCCCGATCACCGCTGCCGGCCTTGGAGACCGCGCCGACCATGTCCGTCGCCCGCTCCGTCGCCGTCACCGGGTCCGCGCACCCGGTGAGCGGGTCGAACGTCACCGTGGACGGGATTCCGCCGAGCCCGACCGCGTTGAACACCCACACCGGCCCCCGCCGGGCGCGCAGCGGCCCGCACAGCGCCAGCAGATCCGTCCGCGTGCTGGTCACGACCACGGCGCCAGGGGCGTCGATGATCCGACCCGCGAGCCACCCCGTCTTGCCGGTGCGCGGGCCGCCGAACACCAGAGTGACGTCCTCGATCGAGCACCACACCAGCTGCAAGCCCGTACGGCACAGCTCGATCCCGTACTCCACGACCGGCATCCGCCACAGGGCACGGCGGCTCAGCTCGGCCAGGGTGGGGCGGACCTTGCGGACCTTCGCCCGCAGCGCCCGGCCCGACGCGAGCCGGGCGATCGCCGGGGACGTCGCCGTGCCCGCGTTGCGCCGCGCACGGCCGGACCAGCGGGTCACGATCGCCGCCGACCGCGACAGGTGATGCCACAACCCGGCCACCGCGAGCACCGCGGCCAGCGCGTAGACCCACCAGGGGAGTTGACGCAGCAGTGTCAACGCCGGGAACACCGCCAACCCGACCGCGACCAGCGCATAGCCATACGAGCTGCGGCGCCACAGCACCGCGGCGGTGATCACGAGCACCACCAGGAGGAGGAAGACGTTCACGACGTCACCCCCGTCCGCGGCGCACCCTCGACGTCCCCGCCCTCGACGGTCGGGTTTTCCTCGACGCCCATGCGACCGATCAGCGACCAGAACGAGTTGAGCATCAGCGCGACGTCGGTGACCCGCGCTGCCTGCACGTCGAGCAGCTGGGCGGCCCGCTCGTCGTCGTAGACCCGCCGCCCGGCAGGGACGCTGTCGGCGTAGCCGGCGACCTGCCGGCCCACTACCCGCATCTGCGACCCGATCGCGGCCAGCGTGGTCACCCACTCCCGGGTCAGCTCGTAGAACTCGCCATGCTCGACACTCGGCGCTCCCCGGTGGGTGTCGCGGGCGGCGGCCTGCCACGCCTCCGTGCCCGCCGCCGCGTGCTCCACCGCCGGCGACGTGTCGTGCCGCTCGTGCTGATCGTCGAGCTCGAAACCGCTCCTGCTGTTCATTCCTCGGTGTCCTTCCTTCTGGTGGATGCCCTGCCAGGCGATTCGGTGGAAACTCAGGGACCGCGACCGGCCGGTCATGCCGCGCTCCAGCCGTCGACGTCCGCGCCAGAGCGCGCGCCGCGGGTGTGCTCGCCGCCGCTGTCCGCGGTGGCCTGCTCGTCTGCGTGGTCCTCGGAGTGGTCGGGGCTCGCGGTCATGCCCAGGCCGATCGGGAGCGACGGGCGGTGCAGCTGCTCGCGCTCGTCGAGCAGCTCGCGGGCCCGCTCCGGGGCGGGCAACGCCGCGACCTTGTGTCGGGCCTGCTCCATCGAGTCCGTGCCGACTTCGTCGAGCCCGGCCGCGTCGTCGAGCCGGGCCGGTACCGGGGCGTAGGTGCGGGTGGCGGCGCGCCACCGGGTCGCGGTCGACTCGCTCACCCCGAACTCCGCGGCCAGCTCCCGCGCACTGCGCCCGCCCGCGGCGGCGACCCGACCGGCGTCGTGCAGCTCGCGGGGCAACGACACCCCACCGGGGCCACGGACCGCGCCCCGCTCGGCGGCACGGACGGCCGCAGCATCACGGGCGCGCTGGTTCTCCGGGACCCCGACGGCGAGCGGGTTCGGCGAAGCGGCCCCGACGGCCTCGCGCATCCGGGCCATCGCCCGCACCTGCGCAGACCGCACCCCGCTCGGCGACATCCCCAACTCGGTGGCGGTCTCCGCGCCCGCCCGGGTGCCCAGCCCGGAGGCAGCCATGACTTGGCGCTCCCGCGGCGAGAGCACTGCCAACAGCTCCCGGACCTTGCGGGCCGCCTCCGCGGCGGCCTCGGCGCGTTCGACCTGCTCGGCCGGGCCCGGCGCAGGATCGGCCCACACCACATCGGCCAGGTGGCCGGCCGGCAGGTCGGCGCGGTCCCGGTCGGCGTAGCCGTGGATGACCTGATACCGGGCCGTCGCCGCGGCGTAGCCGGACAGCGGGCCATCAGCGAAGTCGGGCCGCTGCTGGGCCCGCCACACGGCCTCCAACACCTCCTGTGCGGCGTCCTGCCCATCGACCGGCCCCAACCGGGCCACGCAGAACCGGCGCACCAACGGCGCCACCTCGCGCAACCGCTCCGCACGCGCCACGTCCTTCGCCCGGGCCACCTCCTGCGCGCCGGATCGCCCAGTCATGCCGCACCCCACGCGTCGGCGTCGCGGTCGGGCCCGCGGTCTGCGGTGTCGGCGTCCCCGTCGTGCTCGGTCAGTCCGTCGTACTCGGCGAGCAGGTGGCGGGGGCCGGCGACCGGTGCCTGTTCGAGCTGCTCACGCTCCTCGACCGCGGCCCGCGCGGCTGCCGGCGCAGGCAACGCGGCTACCGCGTGCCGGGCCTGCTCCATCGGGTCCTCACCAGGCCCGGCGTCGGGCTCCGCGGCGTCCGCCTCGTCGTCCCCGACCGCCTGCCCGTCGCCGTTCGCGAGGTTCGATCGGCCGGTCCGGTGGGCGTCGGTCCGCTCCTCCGCACCGGTCCCGCGCTCCTCGCGAGCCGCGGTCTCCTGGGCGATCCAGCGTTTCGCCGTGGCCCGGTGCACGGCGAACGCGTGCTCCATCTCCGCGGGGGTCCAGCCGCGGCGGGCGGCCTCGCGCGCCTTGGCCTCGACGATCTCGGGCACCTGGCCCTTGCCCCGCGGGGTGCCGAACACCCGGGCGTGCGCCTCGACCTCGGCTCGACGCTGTTGCGCATCGGCCACCGCCTGATGCGCCCGGGCGATCAGCGCCTCCATGGACGGACCCGCGGGCTCTCCGGCGTCCGGAGCGGTCGCACGCTGCCAGCGGTGGACCAGGTCCGCGCTCACCCCGAACTCGCGGATCAGGTCAGCCCTGTTCCATCCGTCCCGGACCGCGGCCCGCCCGGCCCGGTGCACCTCCTCAGGCCACCGCGTACCCGTGCCGACCCCGCGCCCTGCTCCGTCGGTCGACACCGCCGCCGGAAGCCGCTGCGCAGCGGCCACCAGCGCGGCCTGCTGGTCGTCCCGCCGGGCCGCGGCCGCCCGACCCTGCGCGGAGTCCCGGTACTGCGCGGCGCGGCGCTCAGCCCGCACGGCCGGAGCGACAACCCCGGTCAGCTCCCGCATCCGCGCGATCGCGTTCTGCTTGGCCACGGCCGCGGCCTCACGGGAGATCCCGAGCCGAGCCGCGGTCTCCACGTTCGAGCGGGCGCCGAACTGCGAGGCAAGGATGACCTGCCGCTCGCGCAGCGACAGCTGCGGAATCAGCTCCCCCAGCTGGTCACGGGCCGCACGAACCTCCGCCAGACGCAGCGCCCGCTCCTCCGGCCCCGCCTGCGGATCGATCCACAGCTGTTCGGACAACTGACCCGCCGGCACCGCCCGCCGCGAGGAGTCCCGGGCCGACCGGAACACCGCCCACCGGGCGTTCATCGAGGCCCACCCGAACACCGGCGCCGCTTGCGCAGCCTCCGCGTACTCGGGGCACTGCTGGAGCTGCCACACCCGCAGCAGCGCCTCCTGCGCAGCATCCTCGCCGTCCCACGGCCCCAACCGCGCCGTACACATGCGGCGCACCATCGGCGCCACCTCGGCCAACCGATCCTCCGCCGACACCCCTGCCGTGACAGCCGGGGCCAGCGGCTCGTCACGCGCCAGGGTCGTCATCTACCCTCGGTGTCCTTCCGCTGCTCGTGTGCCCTGCCAGGCCGTTGTTGTGGGAGACCCGGGAGAGCGCGACGGTTGCCGCCGACGCGCTCTCCCCCTCACCGCCGCCCGCGGTGGCCATCCGGGCTCGACGCCGAGCCCTCGAACGACGGCCCCGCTCGGTGCACCGCTCCTGCTCGGTCATCCCGCCCGCGATCCCGTCGGGCTGATGCGCCAGCGCCCAGTCCAGGCACGCCTCCCGCACCGGGCAGCCCCCACACACCGCCTTGGCCACTGCCACCCGCGTCCGGAACGCCAGACCTGCCACCGGGACGGGGAAGAAGACGTCCGGGTCCACCGACCGGCACGCCGCCCGGTGGCGCCACTCGCCCGGGCTGACGTGCGACTCGACCGGCTCCCGCCACGTCGCCCGCGTCCCGGGCCGCCCCGCCGTCCTGGTCGACGACCACGCCTTGCTTGACGCCGCCGCGGTCATCCCACGGCCTCCGACTCACCGGTGACCGGAACCGACGCCTGCTGCACCGTCGACACCAGATCGGCCAGCATCCCCGGCAGACCCGCCCCGGCCGGTGTGCCGATGAACAGCACCAACCCGATCAGCGAGAAGGCGATCGCGCCCCCGGCGCTGCGCGCCTTCGCGCAGATCACCGCCCCGATGACGGCGAAGAAGATCAGAACTCCGATCGTTCCCATCACGCCACACCGCCCGACAACTCGATGTCGCGCGCCGCGATGCTGGCGAGCGCCGCGAGCTGGTCGTGCCGCCACTGCTGGGTCCACCCACCGAGGTCGACGCACCGCCCCGTCGCGAGGACGTCGGCGATCAGGTGGTCGAGAACGGCCCCGGGCACGACGTACCGGCCACCGATCTTGAGCCCGGGGAAGGTGCCGTTGCGGAGGTGCCGATAGAGCGTGGACTCGTCGAGTCGGAGGATCTCCGCGGTCTCGGTCGCGGTGTAGAAGGCCGGCCGGCTGGCCGGCGTCGGGCTGTCCTGGTCTGCGGTCATTGGTCGCGTCCCTTCAGGTTCATCGGTGCTTGCGCTGCGTCCTGCTGCCTGTGTGGCCATCCGTGCTCCCTTGTATCACTTCACGCTCATTTTGAGCCTAGATTGATAGTCAGTCAATAGCGACATGCGCGTGATGTGCGCGCAAGGTCGCGCTCTAGCTACGCTCGGCGCACCTCACGGCTTGGAGGGCGCGTGTGAATCAGGACTGGTCGGCGGTGGCTGCGGCCCTGCGGGATCGACTCGACGAGCGAGGCTTGACGATGACGGAGCTGGCCTCGCGGTCCGGCGTCTCGCTGACCACCGTGCGCGAGCTGGTGCACGTCTTGAACACCCGACGTCGACAACCGCGCACGCTGGCGTCGCTCTCGACCGCCCTCGGTTGGCCGTCCGACCACCTTGGTTCGGTCCTCCGCGGTCGCGCTGCGGCCACGCCCGAGAAGGACCATCTGCCTGCGGTTCGCCGCGAGCTGGACGAACTCCGCGAGCGCGTCGCGGCCCTCGAACGAGCGGCCGGCACCACTCCGTAGCTCGGGCATCGGGTCCTTCCTCTCGCCTCGGTCGTCCTGACTGGCTGTACGGGAACCACTGTGGATTTCCGGAACCGCCTCCAACAGGGCGCACTGGGGGGCACACTTGAGCACCGGACGCACTGAGCGGGGGTGAGCAGGCCATGGCGAACGAGCGTCTCGCGGCGCTGATGTCGCAAGCCGGCTTCCTCGATCGGAGCGGCAGCATCGGGCGCAAGAGGTTCGCGCGGGCCGTCGGCGACTGCGCGGCCGCGAAGGCGGCTGGCCGGACCTACACGCACACCTACGTGAGCCGGTGGCTCGGCGGCACCGTGCCGCGGGACCAGGAGACGCGGGAGGCGATCGGGCAGGCCCTCGGTGCGCGTCTCGGCAGGGTGGTCACGCAAGACGAACTCGGGTTCCGCGCCAGCAGCGTCGTCCCGGCCGAGACCGGGCTCGGCTATCCGGAATCACCCGACGACGGGGTCGGCGTCGTCGCGCAGCTGCTCGACGCCGACCTGACAGCGGCGCCCCTCCTCGTGGAGTCGCCGCCGCACGTCGGGGCGTGGAACGAGGCCTCCGTGGCTTGGCTCGTCGGCGCGCAGCGCCCACTCGACACCGTCGGGCCCGGACCGGCCCGGGTCGGGCAGTCTGACGTCGAACGCCTACGCGCGATGAGGCAGACGTTCGACCGACTCGACAGCACCTTCGGCGGGGCGCACGCCCGGAGCGCGCTCGTCCAGTACCTGCGGACGGAACTGCCGCCTCTCCTCCGGGCAGGCGGCTCGTCCGACGTCCGTCGGTCCTTGTTCTCAGCGGCGGGCGAATCCACGCAACTCGCGGCGTGGATGGCGTATGACGCCGGACTGCACGGCCTCGCACAGCGATATTTCATTCAAGCGCTCGGGCTCGCGGACGCGGGAGAGGATCGTCTCCTCGCTGCAAGCATCCTCGACGCGATGAGCCACCAGGCGAGCTTCCTCGGCCGGTACCGGGAGGCCGCGAACATGGCGCGCGCTGCCCGGCTCGGCACGGAGTCGGTCGCCGTTCCCATCCTGACGTCGCACTTCTACGCGATGGAGGCTCGTGCTCTCGCGCGGCTCGGTGACGCCGCCGCGTGCGACCGCGCGATAGGCGCAGCGGTGCAGCACTTCGAGCGGCGCACCCCTGGCGACGGGCCGGCCTGGCTCGACTACTTCGACAGCGCGGAACTCGCGGCGGAGCTGGGGCACTGTCACCGTGACCTGGGCCGGCCCGATCGCGCCATCGAGTATGCGACGAGCGCCCTGGACTCGGCTTCGGGCGACTACGTCCGGAGCGACTTCTTCGTCGCGATGGTCCTTGCCGACGCTCACGTCGACAGCGGCGACGTCGACGAGGGGTGCCGGGTGGCCACCCGCGCGTTCGCGGTGGGCGAGAGCCTGGACTCGGCCCGCTGCCGGGGCTACGTCGACGAGTTCCGCCACCGGCTCGCCCAGCACGGCCGGGCCGCTGGGGTTCGCGAGTTCGTGGCGAGCGTCCGCGACAGTCGGCTGTGGGCGCCGCCGGATCGCTAGTAGGCACCCCAGTCGAGCCGACTCGATCCCGTCCGGATCGCCTGGACGCGCTTGCGCGCCTCGGCTGCGATAGCCGGTGAGTCGGCCGCCTTCCGGCACAGCCACGTCGTCATCGCGACCTCGCGCATGTCGGCCAGATCGCCGTACCCGCTCCAGGTCAGCAGGTCGTGGCCATAGACCTCGGCGAACTCCTCGTACTCCTGGCGGGAGTGCCAACCGAGCCGGTCCGCGAACAGAGCCGTCTGGACAAGATCCCATTCACGAGGACCGACGGAGAAACCGTCAAGATCAATCAACACGGCACGGCCGCCCGTGTCGACGAGCACGTTCCCCACGTTGGCGTCACCGTGGACGATCCCGCGCGGGAGGGCGTACGGCAGCTCGGAGAATCGGCCGCGGGCCCACGCGATCCGCTCGTGCAGGAACTCGACATCCTCGGACGAGATCGAGGGCAGATCCGGCAACGGATCACCCGGTGCTCCGAAAGGTTGCAGGTCCGGCAGCCTCACATCCGGTGGGGCGTCGAGAGCGTGGAGCCTACGGATCAGCCGGGCGACGTCACCGATCGGCGCATACCTGGTCTCGGGAGCAATCGACTCCCAGAACGTGACGACGCGACCGTCCGCCTCCACCGGCTGCTCGACGTCGAGCGCGCGCACCGCCGGGTAGCCGACCCGCGCGAGCCAGCGGGCGACGTCGATCTGCTTCCGGGCGTTCTCCTGATGTCCAAGAGACGGTGCCACCCGGGCGATGGTGTCGCCGTCGACGCGGAACACTGCGTTCGAGCCGATCCGGATCAGCTCGGCGCCGGTCGACGGTAGGCCAAGTCGTTGACACGCCGATGTCAACGCGCGGCGGGCGTTCTCCTCGGTGAGCGCTTCCCCGGTGTGCGTGGCGAGTTCGGTCATGATCCGAGCAGTTCCCATCTTCGGCGTGACCGGGCGGCGGGCGGCCGCCAGCGTACGCGCGCTCCGTGGGCACTCTCGGACGATCTACGCGCGCTCGACCGGCCGGAGGACCGGCATCCGGCCACCGATGACGGCGGCCGCCGCGGTATCGGCCGAGCCGACCCATGCCGCGTAGTGCCGCAGCGTCGTCGTGCCGTCGCCGTGCCCGAGCCGGCCGGCCACCGTCCGGAGGTCCACGCCCGCCGTGAGCAGCTCGGTCGCCGAGTAGTGCCGCAGCTCCTTGAGCACAGTGTCCACGCCCAGTTTCGCGACGAGCCGGCCGTAGCGCCGCGTCAGCGACGCCGGGTCTCGCGGGCTGCTCATGTCCGGCTTCGCCGAGAACAACCACGTGCGATCGCCCAGGGCGACGCCGAGCAGCGCAAGCCGGGCCGTGCAGTCCTCGCGGTGCTGGCGGAGGAGCTCCACCGTGGGCGCGTCGATCGAGACCCGGCGCATCTGGTGCGACTTGGTGTCCTTGAGCAGCATCCCGTCTGTGGTCCGCACATAGTTCTCGTCCAGTCGCACGACGCCCGATCGGAGATCGATGTCCTCCCACTGGAGCGCCACCACTTCGCCTCGACGCGCGCCGAGCACGGCCGACAGCCAGACGTACAAGCCCCACTCCGCCGACGCCGTCCAGGCGGCCTCCACGATCCGCGCCATCTGCTCGGAGGTCGGAGGGCGCGACTGCGGGCGCTGCTTGGCCGGCGGCCGGACCGACGGCATCGGGTTGAAGCTGATCCAGCCCCAGCGGACGGCGGCGCTGCACGCGCCGGACAGGATGGCGTGGATCGAGCGGACGCTCGACGCGGCGTAAGGCTTGCAGACGTGTCGCTTGCAGCCGGCCACGACGCAGTCGTGCGGGCCGGCCTCGGCGTGGCGCTCGATGAATGGTTTCCCGTTACACAAGGCACGGCATTTCCGCAGTCGGCTGTAGAGCGTTTCCAGCCGTTCCGCGGCTTCGCGCACGAACAGCACGAGCGGCACGTCACCCAAGTTCGGCACGATGTAGAGCCGGATCTGCGCGTCGTAGGTCATGCGCGTGGTCAGGTCGATCTGGTGCTGATCCATCCACCGTTCGAGCAACGCGCCCACCGTGGCCTTCGTTCGCGCGACCTTGAGCGCGTCGGCGTCGGCCAGGAGCTTCGTCCGGAGCTTCTCCGCCTCGCGGTACGCAGCTCGCTCTGCTCGGTCGCCCTCGCCTGTGATCTCGACGCTGTCGACGAGCACGATCCGCTCACCAGTCGACGGGTCGTCGCCGGCTGACACGCGGACCTCGTAGCAGCGGGCACGGCGGCGGATGCTGCCTCGCTGCCTGCTCACCGGGGGCTCGGCTGGGTTGGCCACGATCGGAAGCTAGCAGGGTTCGTGGACCGGACCGTGGACCGAGATCAACGACTCAGTCTCAGAAATGATCTAGCCCCGACCGTCCGTGCTGGTCAGGGCTAGTGTGACGATGGTGCGCCCGAAGGGATTCGAACCCCTAACCTTCTGATCCGTAGTCAGATGCTCTATCCGTTGAGCTACGGGCGCGTGTTCAGTTGTCCACCCCATCGCAGCCGACCGGAAGTCGGCCGCGCCAGTGCGGAGGCTCCGGGATTTGAACCCGGGATGGAGCGTAACCCCAAACCGCATTAGCAGTGCGGCGCCATAGACCAGACTAGGCGAAGCCTCCCGGGGCCTCTCGGCCACCAGCATGCATCAGGGTACACAGCGACGTCGATCGAGTTCACCCCCCACCCGGCTACCGGGCGTCCGCCAGGTCGAGGAACGGCCCCAGCGCCTCGGGGTTCTGCAGCGCCCCCCGGCTGATGGCGGTGTCGGGAGAGACCCCGGTAAGGATCTTCTTCACCGGCACCTCGCACTTCTTGCCGTTGAGCGTGCGTGGCACGGCGTCGACGACGATGAACCGGTCGGGCACGTGCCGGGGTGAGAGCTCGGAGCGCAACGCCTTGCGCAACCCCGGCTCGACCTCGGCCAGCGCCGATCCCGGCGCCAGCACCACGAAACAGAGCAGTGCACCGTCCGAGGCGGCTCCGAGTTCCGAGGTGTCGATCACCAGGGAGTCGGCCACGTCGTCGAATCCCTCGACCACCGCGTAGAACTCCGCTGTTCCCATCCGTACACCGCCGCGGTTGAGCGTCGAGTCGCTGCGGCCGTAGATCACGAATGATCCACGCGGGGTGCGCCGCACCCAGTCGCCGTGGCGCCAGAGGCCGGGATAGTCGTCGAAGTACGCCTCGCGCAGCCGGGCACCGTCCGGGTCGTTCCAGAACGACACCGGCATGGACGGCATCGGCGCCGTGGTCACCAGCTCGCCGACCTCGTCGACGAGCTCCCTGCCGGCCTCGTCGAGAGCCACGACCGCGGCACCGAGCTGGGCACAGGAGATCTCACCCAGCCACACCGGCACATCCGGCGCCGCCCCGACGAACGCCGTGCAGAGATCCGTGCCGCCGGAGACGGAGCAGATCTGGATCGACGGCCCCACCGCGTCCCCGATCCATCCGAAGCCCTCGACCGACAGCGGTGCACCCGTCGACCCCACCGCCCGCAGCGACGTCAGGCCGTACTCCGCACGGGGACGCAGCCCGGACTTGAGGCAGGACTGCACGAACGGAGCCGAGACCCCGAAGTAGCTGACCTGGTGTTCGTCGGCGAGCCGCCACAGCGATCCGAGGTCCGGGTGGCCGGGGTTGCCGTCGAACGCGACGATCGTGGAGCCGACCAGCAGCCCGCCGATGAGCAGGTTCCACATCATCCAGCCGGTGGTGGTGAACCAGAAGAACCGCTCGCCCGGCCCCAGGTCCATGTGCAGGCCCAGCGCCTTGAGATGCTCCAGCACGATCCCGCCGTGCCCGTGCACGATGCCCTTGGGCAGCCCCGTGGTGCCCGAGGAGTACAGCACCCACAGTGGGTGGTCGAACGGCACCGGCTCGAAGGCCAGCTCCCCCGGGTTCGCCATGAACTCCGCCCATGGCAGCGTGCCCGCGAGCTCCGCATCCTCGGCGAGGTAGGGCACCAGGACGGTGGCCCGCAATGTCGGAAGCTGGCCGCGCAGGGTCTCGACCGTCCTGCGGATGTCGTAGCTCCGCCCGCCATAGAGGTAACCGTCGACGGCCAGCAGGACCGCCGGCTCGATCTGGGCGAACCGGTCGTGGACGGCGCGCGCCCCGAAGTCGGGCGAGCAGGACGACCAGATGGCCCCCAGGCTGGCCGCGGCGAGGAAGACCACGAGCGTCTCGGTGGAGTTCGGGGCCAGCGCCACCACGCGGTCGCCCCTCCCGACCCCGATCCGCACCAGTCCGGCGCGCGCTCGTCCGACGGCGTCGCGGAGCTCCGCGTGAGTGACGAGACGCTCCAGCCCGTCCTCGCGGACGGACACGATCGCGATGTCGTCGTCGGCGCGCCCGGGCCCGGCGGTGAGCGCATGTTCGGCGTAGTTCAGGGTGGCGCCGGGGAACCACTCGGCGCCGGGCATCTGCGACGCACCCAGGACCGCGGTCGGCGGGCTGTGGAACCGGACCTCGAAGAACTCGGCCACCGCGGACCAGAAGCCCTCCAGATCCTTGATCGACCAGGCGTGCAGTGCCGCGTAGTCGGGAGCGTCCACGCCGCGGTGCTCCCGCACCCATTCGGTGAACTCGGCCATCGCCGTGACCCGCTCGGGATCGGGGACCCACAGAACGTCAGGGGTCTCACTCGCCATGTCCGCCAGCATGCGTGCCGCCGACGGGTCGCGCCAGGTCTAACGCAGGTGCGAGTCGAACCAGTTGAGGGTGCGCTGCCAGGCGTCGGCGGCGGCCTCCGGGTCGGCGTCGAACCGGTGGCCGCTTCGTGGGTAGAACACGACGTCGGTGGCCACCTCCGAGGTGGCGGCGGCGTCGCGGAGCCGGCCGATCTCCGGATCCGACTCGCCCTCGGTGGGCTCGCCGTAGAGGCCCAACCAGGGGCAGGTCAGCTCGGAGGCGGCGTCGACCAGCGACGGCAGACCGGCGGACGACGGGGCGATCCGCTCCCCGGCGACGGTGACGGCCGCACCGAGGGTACGCCGAGCCGCCACCAGCAACGCCACCGCTCCACCGAGGTCGAAACCGATGACACCCATGCGATCGGGGCTGATTTCGTGGTCGGCGAGCCAACCGAACGCGGTGTCGGTATCGGCCATCACCTGCTCGCCGTCGAGCCGGTCGACCTGCTCCTGGACGCGCTCGTCGTCCTCGGACTCATCGATCTCGTCGGGGCCGTCACGGTGATAGAGGTGGGGGGCGACGGTCAACCACCCATCACCGGCGAGGCTGTGCACCAACCCACGGACCGCCTCGGTGACACCGCGCGCCTCGTGCAGCACGACGATTCCGCCGCGGACCGAGCTGATCGGTTCGGCTACGGTGAGCCGGAGCGCACTGCCGTCGACCAGGGGGACGATCTCGGTGCGAAGATCGGTCATGGGCTCCAGCGTGGCAGAACACTCCAGGTGGGAATGGGCGGGGCGGGTACTAACGTGAGCCCATGACACCCATCCGCCCCGACCTCACGAGTCTTCCGGCCTACGTGCCGGGCCGGAGCATCCCCGGAGCGATCAAGCTGTCGAGCAACGAGGTGGCACTGCCACCGCCGCCCTCGGTGCTCGCCGCGATCGCCGAGGCCGCCGCCGGCGGGAACCGCTATCCAGACCTGACCGCCACCGGTCTCACCGCGCGACTCGCGGACGCCCGCGGCGTCGAGGCCAACCGGGTCGCGGTGGGCTGTGGTTCGGTGAGCCTGTGCCAGCAGCTGGTGAACATCACCTGTCGGGAGCCGTCGGACGAGGTCATCTACCCGTGGCGCTCGTTCGAGTCCTACCCGATCGTGACCCAGATCGCGGCGGCGACGGCGCGCCCCGTGCCGCTGGAGGCGGGTTTCCGCCACGACGTCGACGCGATGGCCGCCGCTGTCACCCCCGCCACGCGGCTGGTGATGGTGTGCAGCCCGAACAACCCGACCAGCACCGTCGTGCGCCGGGACGAGATGGCGCACCTGCTCGCGGCCGTCGGCCCGGATGTGCTGGTGGCCCTGGATGAGGCCTACAGCGAGTACGTCACCGACCCGGATGCCGTGGACGGGTTGGACCTGATCGATGAGCACCCGAACCTCGTGGTGCTGCGGACCTTCTCCAAGGCCTACCGGCTGGCGGCACTGCGGGTGGGCTACGCGATCGCCGCGCCCGAGGTGACCGCCGCGCTGCGCAAGGTCTGCTCACCGTTCAGCGTGAGCTCGGTGGCGCAGGCAGGTGCGATCGCCGCGCTCGACGTCCAGGACGAGTTGCTCGCCGCGTGCGCTGAGGTGACCATCGAGCGGGTCCGGGTGCGGGATGCGCTACTGGCCACGGGCTTCACCGTGCCGCCCAGTCAGGCTAACTTCGTCTGGCTCGCACTCGGCGAGCACACGACCGCCTTCGCCGCACACTGCCTGGACCACAAGGTGATCGTGCGGCCGTTCCACCCCGACGGGGTACGGGTCACGATCTCGACGTCGGAGGACAACGACGCCCTGCTGGACGCGGCGAGGGCGTTCAGGCCGGCGCACTGATGCCGTGCCAGCGACGATGATGGCCCGGTCGGGCAGGTGCCGGACCAGGCCATCGTCAATGCTGGTCAGCGGTTGACGGCTCCGCGTCGCTTGCCGAACACGGCGGCAGCGATGGCAACGAACAGAACAGCCAAGCCGATCTTGATGAGCAGCTCGATCCAGTCGACCCCGTTGGTGGTCGCCACCCCCAGCGCCTCGGCGACGAACAGACCGACGACCACGGCGGCCACACCGGCCAGGATCGTGACCAGGAACGAGATGTGCTGCTTGCCCGGCAAGATCAGCCGACCGAGGACGCCGAACACGATGCCGATCAGAAGGGTCCAGACGATACCCAAGAACGAAATGTCCATTGCGGCCTCCAACCGTTTGGTGGGCCACGCGCCGTTGCGGCCCTTGTGGCCCCTGAGTAGCACAGCATGACCTGTGACAAACCCTGTGCCGGCGGATGATCCCGAAGCGTTACCGGACCGCCGCCACTCGTTCAGCGAAGTCAGGCCTCCAGCACGTAACCGCCGCCGCGCACCGTCCGGATGCGTTCGGGACCGATCTTGCGGCGCAGGTAGGAGATGTAGACCTGCACCAGGTTGGCCGACGCCGGCTCGGACCACACCTCACTCGCGAGCCGATCGGGCGGGACGACCTCGCCCGGCGCGGCGAGCAGTGCCATCAGGAGCGCGAACTCGGTGGGTGACAACGCAACGCGGTGCCCGTCAACACTCACCTCGCCGAACTCGGTGTCGACGGTGAGGTCGCCCCGGCGCAGCACCGCGGGGAAGACCTCGGCGTTCCGCCGTAGCCGCAGCCGGATGCGGGCAGCCAGCTCGTCGACGGTGAACGGCCGGACCAAGTAGTCGTCGCGGTCGCCGCGCAGCAGCCCGAGCAGCCCGGCCCGGCGCTCCCTGGTGGTGACGGCGATGATCGCCATGCCCGGCGCCTCGGACTGCATCGTCGCCAGCAGCGCGGCCTGGTCGGGCCCGGGCAGCTCCATGTCGAGCACCAACAACGCGGGGTCCCGCGACCGGACGGCGTCGAGGACGCCCATGCCGTCGCCGATCGGGCGTGCACTCACACCCTCGGCGCGGAGGCTGCGCAGCACGGAGGATGACGCCGCCATGGGGGGCAACGCCAGCAGGACCTCGTCGTCGGGGAGCACGGGCATACGCGGCGACGGAATCGACGGCACGTACGAGGGCGCGCCCACCGGGGGAGCAGCGGGGAGCATCGTCGGACCACCATCCTCGGTCGACCCGGCGAAAGCAATCCGCCGTCGAGGCGACACCGCATGGCCGAGGTGATCGGATCACCACGACCTGAGAACTTGAATACCCCGATCGGCCTATCACGCTGGCTGAGCCGGGCCGACGGACCGCGTTCCGGCGCGCTGGGCCGACCCTTGGGCGCGGCCGGACGAATACCTCTCTCAGCTAAGGCGATCACCAGGCGTCAGGCTCTCTAGTGTCCGCTCATCGCGTCGAACCCCTCGCCGCACCGTGTCTTTCCACCCGCGGACCACCCGCCGACCCCGTCCCGCCCGGCGCTCCCCAACGGGCGGGACGGGCGTTTTCCACCGTCGTCGTCAGCTGCTCTGGCGCTTGGTGTGGCTGCGCGGCGATGCTCCAGGTGCAGAGCGACTGCCGATCGGGCCGACGTGGGTCGGCGTCACCCGGCGGGCCCGTGCGCGGCGGGCCGCCCGGTTGAGCGGGACGTCTGCGGGCGGGCCATCGGCTGTGGCGACATCCGGCTCCGCCGCTTCTGGCTCGACGGGCACCTCGGGTTCGTCGGGGACGTCGGGGACCGGGGGCACGGTCGGATCGGCCATGGGGGCCTCCTCGGGTTCAGTGGGGACCGCAGGCGGCGGCCACGGGGCGGGCGCCGGTACTGGAGATCCTCGGACGAGGTTAGTGCAGCACCGCAGAAGTCCATCGGAGGTTCGGTCGGGCCGAGGACACGCGTGGACGTGGTGCGGGGAGCCGGTGGGCGGAAGGTGCCGAGCTTGATCGATGTCTCGGCACCGTCAGCCGGGCGGAGCGCGGATCCGGGTTCCCGTTTAACGATCACGGAGCTTGTGGCCAATCCGGCAGTGGCTGCCCGACGTCTCCTGTTCAGCTCAGCGCCAACGCCATCACCGGCAGCCGCCGCCCCAGCGGGGAGTCGACCCATCGGGTCCGGCGGCCGCCCATCCGCTCGTAGAAGGCGGCAGCGTACGGCTCGGCCTCCCACTCCAGGGACCGGGCACCGGCGGCGGAGGCGCGGTCTCGGGCGTGCTCGAACAACCGGCGACCGAGGCCGCGGCCGATCTCCCCGGGTTCGACCCAGAGGTCGTCCAGAACGGCGAGCTCGCCGCGGTGCAGCAGGGTGTAGAAGCCTTTCGGCCGGCCGGCGCGCTCGGCCATCCACACATCGTTGGCGGCCACGACCTCCGGGGTGAGGCCCAGCGTCCGGGCGAACCGGACGATGAAGTCCTTGGAGTAGGGCCAGTGCGCCTTGGAACGCACCGCGAGCGCCGCGAGCAAAGGAGCCTCGTCGGGACGGGCAGGTCGGATGAGCACCTGGTCACGGTCGCACGAGGACGATCCGAGCGCATCGGGGCGCGACCGGGGCCGGCGTGGGACTCCCCCTCCACACCGGCCCCGGCCTCACAACCTCCGTCCACGGGGGGCGAAGGTGGTCCTGCTGACGCCGAGGGATGCCGGGAGCGGCATTGTCTTCTGCCTCGACGAGAGTGCCGGCATCGGCGTACTCAACCGGATGCGGAACTCGAACTCGAACTCGCGCTGGAGCTGGAGCTCGGACTCGCGCTGGAGCTCGAGCTCGGACTCGCGCTGGAGCTGGAGCTGGAGCTCGGACTCGCGCTGGAGCTGGAGCTGGAGCTCGAACTCGCGCTGGAGCTGGAGCTCGGGCTGGAACTCGAACTCGAACTCGAACTGGGACTCGGGCTCAGACTGGGGCTCGAGCTGGGACTCGGGCTCGGGCTCGGCTTCGGGGTGACGCCGTCGCCCCTCTGCGATCCACTGTCGGCGCCCGAATCACCGGTGACAGCCTCCGGCTGGGACCGCGCCGACGCCGGCCTCCGTGTCACCTCGGACGTCTCGACGATGGGCACACTGTCGGTGGCCGATCTGATGTTCGGATCGTTGGTGCCCGGCAACCAGATCAGCAAGGCGACGACGACGGCCACCAGAGTGAGCATGCCGCCGATCCCGATCATCAGTCCGACCGGACGTCCGCCATCGTCGGGATCGGACTGGTACTCCCATCCGGGATCTGACTCCGGGTTCCTCGGCGAACGATCGGCCCGCGGATCATTGGACAGCAGCGACGCGACCGACGCCTGCGACGGCCGCGGCGGTGGCCGGCGCGGCGCCTCACCCACACCTGCCACGAACGCGGTGGAACCGGGCCGGGTCACACCGCGGGATGACGTGCGGTGCAACGGAGGAGCCTGCGCAGGTGCAGAGGCACCCGCATCGGCCCCGACGACGTGGCCGATGCGGGGAGGAGCGACAGGGGCGATCCGGGCATTCGGCCACGACACCGTCGGCAGGGGCGAGATGGCGAGGGCGGCGCCCTTGGCAATGGCGTTCTTCGGGTCGGCATCCACCGCGACCGGGCGCCCCAACTGCTCCGACACCAACTGCGACACCAACGGGATCCGCGACGAACCCCCCACCAACAACACCGCCGACAGATCCTCCGGCGCCAACCCGGCCGAGGACACAGCACGACGCAACGCAGCCACCGTCTCCTCGACCCGAGAACGAATCAACCCCTCGAACTCACTGCGATGCAACCGCACCGACCCCCGCGACCCGGGCAGCAACACCGGAATCGACACATCCACATCCGAGCTCAGCGCCTCCTTCGCCTCCGTACACTCCCGCCGCACCCGCGCCACCGCCGACAGGACCGCCGGATCCGACTCGTCCAAACCTTCGAACACCCCCGGCAGACCCTCCCGGACATGCTCGAAAACCACCTCGTCGAAATCCACCCCGCCCAGACGTTCAACACCCTCAGGCCGCCCCAACAACCCGAATCCTGCAACTCCCACCCCACCCGGCGACCCCTTACGCACCACCGCCGCGTCGAACGTCCCCCCACCCAGGTCGTACACCGCGATCGTCGACCCCGGCTCCACCCGCTCCGCCGCCGCGTAGTGCAACGCCGCCGCTTGCGGCTCAGCCAGGAACGTCACCGACAGCCCCTGCCCGGCCAACGCCCCGGCCAACAACTTCTTCTTGTGTTCACCCCACGACGCCGGATGCGTCACCGCCAC
>JBOHEP010000508.1:0-1973 GCA_050701075.1 Pseudonocardia sp.
TGGCCGAGCGCGATGAGCTGCTTGCCCAGCGGTGGGTGCACCACCAGCTCGTAACCCGGGTTGTCCTCGACGCCGCCGTTGCGCAGCATCTGCCAGGCCTGCGGGACGTAGTGCTTCTCGTCGAAGACCGGCGTGCCGCCGTCGGTGGGGTAGCCCAGGCCGGCGAACCGCACCACGCCCGCGATGACCGAGAGCACGACGGCGACCAGCCATCCGCGCAGCCGATCGGCCGGAAGTGGAGTGTTGAGCCGTTCCGAGCCGTCTCCCGGTGCCGGGCGCAGCGGCGGCGGCTCGCCCAGCGGGTGGCTACCGGAGGCGACCGGATCGTCGGGCGCCGGGCGGCTGGGCCGCACGGGCCGCTCGTCGCCGACGACGAGCGTGCGATCCACCACGAGGTCTGATCGTAGGCTGCCGGAATGGCGAACGCCGCGAACTCCGGCTCGGCGCGCGGCGCGGGCGACCCCGCTGGCGTCGACCAAGGCCGGCTCGTGCTCGCGGCGACGCCGCTGGGTGACTCCCGCGACGCCTCCGGGCGCCTGCTGACCGCACTTGCCGAGGCCGACGTCGTCGCCGCGGAGGACACCCGGCGGCTGCGCTCGCTCGCCGCCGCGCTGGGGGTGCCGATCGGTGGTCGGGTGGTCAGCCACTACGACGCCGTCGAGGCCGCCCGGCTGCCGGGTCTGCTCGCCGATGTCCGCGCTGGCAAGACCGTGCTGGTGGTGACCGACGCCGGGATGCCCGCGGTGTCCGACCCCGGCTACCGGCTCGTCGCGGCGGCGGCGGCGGAGGGGCTGGCCGTGACCTGCCTGCCCGGGCCGTCGGCAGTGATCACCGCGCTGGTGCTGTCCGGGGTGCCGTGCGAACGCTTCTGCTTCGACGGGTTCGCGCCCCGCAAGTCCGGGGAGCGCCGTCGCTGGCTGGGTGGGCTGATCGCTGAGTCGCGGGCCGTGGTGTTCTTCGAGTCGCCGCACCGGCTCGCCGACACCCTCGCCGACGCCGTCGCGGTGCTCGGCGACGGGCGCCGCGCCGCGGTGTGCCGGGAGCTGACGAAGAAGCACGAGCAGGTGCTGCGCGGGACGCTCGCGGAGCTCACCGCCTGGGCTGCGGATGGCCCGGTTCGCGGGGAGATCACGGTGGTGCTGGCCGGCGCGGCCCCGAGCGCGGCGCCGACAGTCGGGTCGCTGGTGGCAGCGGTGCGGGAGCGGGTCGATGACGGCGAACGCCTCAAGGACGCGGTGTCGGCCGTGGCCGAAGCGGCGGGCGTACCGAAGCGCGAGCTCTACGCCGCGACCGTCGCCGCGTCATGATCGCCGAGTGCCACCGACCCGACGAGGACGACCGCCGATGCGGCACGGCGCCGACGGGGGTCGGAGCGACGCGTTGAGCTCAGGCGTTCTCGCGTTGGAACGTGCGCGTTCCCCACCACACGCTCAGCGCTACCAGGGCGAACGTCACCAGGGTGCCGATCAGCAGCTCGGACGAGCCGAAGTCCCCCCGGAACGCGGCGCGGGCGGCGTCCACCACGTGGCTGAACGGGTTGATCCGCGACACCGTGTAGAGCCATCCGGGCGCAAGGGTCATCGGCAGCAGGATTCCGGAGAGCAGCAACACCGGGATGGCGAAGGCCTGGGCCAACGGCGCCAGCGCGTCCTCGCTCTTGAGCCGCAGCGCGATCGCATACGATGCCGCCGACAGCGCCACTCCGAGCAGCGCGACCAGGGCGAGGGCGAGTGCCACCCCACCCAGCGGTGCCCGCAGCCCGAAGAATGCCACCGCCACACCGGTGAGGATCACCGCCTGCACGACCAGCACCACCACGTCACGGAGCACCCGGCCCAGCAGCAGCGCGATCCGGCTGACCGGTGCCACCCGCATCCGCTCGATGACCCCGGCGCGGTACTCCGCAACGAGCTCGAAGCCGACGAACGCCCCGCCGAAGATCCCGAGCATGATCAGCAGTCCGGGCACGAACA
>JBOHEP010000509.1:0-2159 GCA_050701075.1 Pseudonocardia sp.
CGATCGCGACGACCTCGCAGTCGAGCTGGGTGTTCGCGTCCGCGCCGGTGCGGCAGCTCTCCGCGACCTGCGAGGTGTTCGCGGTATCCCCGCCGGGGAGCTCCGTGAGGCCGCCGGGGAGCGTGAACCCGCCGCCGCCGGTGCCGCCCAGCTGGGAGAGGAGGACGTAGAGGATCAGTCCGACGACACTGAGGCCACCACCACCAGCGGCGACCCGCCCCCCGAGCCCGCCACCCCCGCCGCCCCCTCCGCCGGAGCCCCGGAGGTCGTCGATCTGCGACGTGTCGAGATCGGCGTTCTCGTCGAACCGCATACGGCCTCCCTGGCGGCGCCCAGCGTCGAAGATCACACCACACGTGACGGTTCACGGTCGAGGGGCGGGCCGCGCGCGTGGCCAGGCCGCCGCTGACGACAATCCGAACGCAATGACGCGATGTTGCGCGGAGCCTCCGGCGGACGCGGGACTGGCTACCCGACCGGCGGGATGGCGGTCACGATCGAGGGACTGTCGAGGCGTCAGAGCAGCACCACCGAGCAGGGCGGCCGCCAGCGCGGGCGGAGGCGGCGAGTCGACCGCCGCGTGGTGTGAGGCTGCAAGGGGACGGCGTAACCTGCTCCGTGGAAGCGTGGCAGAGCGGCCGAATGCACTCGCCTTGAAAGCGAGAGACCCGAAAGGGTCCGGGGGTTCGAATCCCTCCGCTTCCGCCATCTGACCAGGCAGAACGCCGGGCGAGCGACTCCGGCTCGCCCGGCACGTTCCGACCGGTTGCAATTCCGGTGGCAATTGCCGTGCTACGCGGCCGGCGGCGGTCCGTCGCCACCCTCCGGCGGCGCGGCCGGCGACTGCCACAAGAGCCCGCCTACCCGGTCCGCCACGTCGCGCCGGATCGCCGTGGTGACGTGTTGGTACCTGGCAGCCATCGCCGTGTTGGACCAGCCCATCACCCCCATGACCGTGCGTTCTGCGACACCGAGCAGGAGCAACACCGTGGCCGCGGTGTGACGGGCGTCGTGCAGCCGCCTGTCTGGCACCCCGCCCCGGTCGAGTAGCTCCTTCCAGTTTTTGTGGTCCGTCCTCGGGTGCAGCACCGTGCCGACGGGCGAGGTGAAGACGTATCCGGACTCGCGCCACAGGTCGGCCGCTGCCGTCCGTTCGCGCTGCTGCTCCGCCTGGTGCTGCTTGAGTAACGTCACGAGTTCGTCCGGGAGGCCGATGCGCCGCTTTCCGGCATTGGACTTGGTGTCACCCGTTTCATTCCGCAGGGCGATCCGTGAGGGGCAGTGGCCAGCGCGCTTCCTCCCGCAGACGGGCGAGCAGCCGTGCTTCCACTTCGGCCGGAGACGATTGCGCCGAACCAGGAGCGTCCCCTGTTCGAGGTCGACATCGGTCCACTTGACGCCCAACGCCTCACCCTGCCGCAGGCCGAGCGCGAGTGCGATTGCCCACCGCGCGCTGTTGCGCGACTTCTGCGCGGCTGCCAGCAGCTTGACGATTTCGTCGACCGTGTAGGGCTCGATCTCCTCCTCATCGACCTTGGGCGCCTTGGCGATGGTCGCGACGTTTTCGGTGATGTGCTTGCGGACCATTGCGACGTTGAGTGCCGCGCGGACTGTCCGATGCACCTGATGCGCAGTGGCTGGTTTGGCGCCAGCCTTGACCATCGCTCGGTAGAGACGCTCCAGATGCTCCGCCGCCAGCTTGTCGAGCTTGTGTGCGCCGACGGCCGGGATGAGGTGAACGCGAACGGCAATCTCGTATGCGTCGTAGGCGTTTTCAGTGATCGCCGGCGGTGCGATGATGTTGTCCAGCCAGTGCCGGAGCCACTGCTCGACTGTCCACGTCTGGCCGGCCTTGCGGACCTTGCCCTCGTCGCGTGCCCGCTCCAGTGCCCGGACCTTCTCAGTGACCTCGGTCTTCGTCTTGCCGCGGCGGTGGCGGCGGTCGATCCGGCCGTTGTCCTTGATCCCGACGGTGACGTACCCGTGCCAGCCGCCGTCCGCCTGGCTCTGGAAAATGCTGGACCGGCCGTCGGAGTTGCGGCCCTTCTTCTCGCGTGGCATTTCCGATCCTCCTCAGGCGGCGCGGTGCTTGTGGACAAGTTGGGTGGCGTAGGCGGTGACGGCGTCCACATGGATGCGTCGCAGCCGGCCGATCAGGA
>JBOHEP010000510.1:0-1873 GCA_050701075.1 Pseudonocardia sp.
GCCGAAGACGGTGAGGTCGAGGGCCGAGAGCTCCTTCTTGAGCTGATGCTCGGGTTCCTCGGTGTCCCGGATCGACTGCTCGACGGACTTGGTGCGGAACACACTCATGCGAGTCCACCTCCGGTGAGACGGGGCTGAACAGTTGTGACGGTTCGCGTATCTTCCCCGCTCGGCTGTCGGAGAACCCTCCAATTCGCCGCATGCGCGGGTACCGTTCTCCGACGTGACCCAGGACGTGCGCGCGGTGCCGGGTGTCGAGAACGCTTCGGTGATCGAACGGGCTGCGGTCGGGCCGACCCCCGCGGTGCTGCGGAGCTGCGAGGATGCCGAGGCGTACGTGGCGTCGGTGTGCTTCAAGCACGGACCTCCACGCCTGGTCGGGGTCGAGCTCGAATGGTTGCTGTACCGACAGTCGGCCCCCAGTGCCCCCGTCGACGTCGACGTTCTGATCGCGGCACTCGGCCTGCACAGCCCCACCACCCTCGATCCCCGTTCCCCCGCTCTGCCCCTTCCCGCAGGCTCCAGCGTCACCGTCGAACCGGGTGGCCAGGTCGAGCTCGCCAGCCCGCCGCTCGCCGATCTCGGTGACCTCATCCGGGCCGTGCACAGTGACGCCGACGCGCTGCACGCCCTGCTCGCCGCTTGCGGCCTGCATCCCCAGACCCGTGCCGCGGATCCCGTTCGCCCGCCGTCCCGGCTGCTCGACGCGCCCCGGTACCGCGCGATGGAGCAGTCATTCGACCGGATCGGTCCGCACGGACGCAGCGGCATGTGCTCCACCGCCGCCGTGCAGGTCAGTCTCGACGCCGGCGAGGGCGAGGAGGTGCGGCGACGGTGGGCGGCGCTGCACGCGGTCGGTCCGGTGCTGCTGGCGGCGTTCGCCAACTCGCCGGTTCTGCACGGGCGGCGTACCGGCTGGAAGTCCTCCAGGATGGCGTGCTGGCTGAGCCTGGATCCAGCCCGCACCGCGCCGCCGCCGGCCTCGGACCTGCTCGACCCGGCAGCGGCCTGGGCCCGTCGAGTGATGCGGACGCCAGTGCTGTGCGTGCGCGGGGAGGGCGCCTGGGAGGTGCCGGAGAAGGTCACCTTCGCCGACTGGGTGGCAGGCGCACTGCCCGTCCCGCCCACCACCGCCGACCTGGACTACCACGTGTCGACGCTGTTCCCACCGGTCCGGCCGCACGGGCACCTCGAGGTGCGCTACGTCGACGCCCAGGCGGGGCGGCGGTGGGCGCTGCCGACGGCGGTGCTGGTGGCGCTGCTGTCCGATCCATCGGTCACCGACCGCGCCCTGGACGCCTGCGAGCCCGCCCGGGGCAGGTGGGTGTCCGGCGCCCGGCACGGCCTCGCCGACCGGGTGCTCGCCCGCTGTGCCGCCACCGTGTTCGAGCTGGCCGCGGCCCGGCTACCGGCCATCGGGGCCCCGGAGTGGGTCATCGCCGAGCTGGCTGAGATGACCGATCGGTACGTGCTGAACGGGCGCTGCCCGGCCGACGACCCGGCGCCGGGCGAGGGCGCCGCGCAGATCGCCGCCCCGGAGATCATGGAGGAGATGCCGGTATGAGCCTGACCGAGCCGGAACTGGATGTCGTCCCGGATGTCGAGGCCCTGCGCACCCGCGTCGCCGAGCTGCTCGCCTCCTCCCGTGCGCGCAGCACCGCACTCACCGAGGCCGTCGACGAGGCCGACCTCATCGCCCAGCACTCGCCGCTGATGTCCCCGCTGGTCTGGGATCTTGCGCACATCGGCAGCCAGGAGGAGCTGTGGCTCGTCCGCGACGTCGGCGGCCGCGAGCCGCTGCGCCCGGAGATCGACGGGCTCTACGACGCGTTCCAGCACTCCCGGGCCAGCCGGGTGGAGCTGCCGCTGCTCA
>JBOHEP010000511.1:0-48219 GCA_050701075.1 Pseudonocardia sp.
CTGCGCGATCGGCCGAGCGGGCCTGGTCGGAGTCGATGAGCCGGGTCGGGTGACGGGTGTCGCCGTGACCGTCGCCGAACGGAGGAGCGCCTTCGACGGCGGCATAGAGCGTGGCGCCGAGGGAGTAGACGTCCGCGGCGGTCCCGGACTGCTCGCCGCGGCACACCTCGGGGGCGAGGTAGGCCGGTGTTGCGGTGCTCAGGCCGGGCCCGGTGAGGGTCGCGTCACCGGCCATGTGGGAGACGCCGAAGTCGGTCAGCTTGGCCTCGCCGGTCCTGCTGAGGAGCACGTTGTCCGGGTTGACCTCGCAGTGGAGGATCCCGGCGGCGTGGGCGGCAGCGAGGGCGTCGGCGATCCCCGCGCCGATGCCGGCCACCTGCCACGGCGTCAGGGTGCCGCGCGCGATGACGTCGCAGAGCCGCTCCGACGGCAGGTACTCCAGGACGAGCCAGGGGTCCCCGGCGACCGTCAGCACGTCGAGGATCGACACGATGTGCGGGTGGCGCAGCCGGGCGGCGAGCCGGGCCTTGCGGAGCGTCCGTCGTCGGATGATCTCGGCCGGCTCTCCGTCGATGCGGTCGAGCCGGATGTGTTTGATCGCGACCCGGCGGCCGAGCAGCTCGTCGGTGGCTCGCCACACCACCCCCGTCCCATCGGCGCCGACCTGCTCGTCGAGCCGGTAGCGACCCCCGATGAGGCTGTCCACGGTCATGGCGTTCCCCCGTCCGCAGCAATCACGGCGGCAGCCAACCAACGAACGTGGGGACCGCTCCCGGATGACGGATCGCGGTCAGGAGATGGCCGGGAGCTTCGGGATGGCGTTGGCCGCGAGTTCGGTCGCCATCCGGCACAGCTCGTCCGGGGTGCCGGTGCCGGTGAAGGTTATTCGGAGCTTCTCCACCCGTTGCTCGCCGTCCGAGGCGAGGAAGCGCCGGTGCAACACCTGCGCCAAGCAGGTATCCGGCTCGTTGCTGTAGCCGCCGGGCAACGCCAGCACGGTCCGGCCGGCCACGGCCGTCGGCGTGCCGTCGGTGGCCGTGACTTCGTCCCCGCGGTCGGGAAAAACCGTCACGCGCGGCGTGTAGCCCCATCTGCAGTCCCAGTTCCCGTAGTCGGGTGTCGGGTTCGCGGGATCAACACCCACCGCTATCAGCGTGCCCGGGTCCAGCAGCGCGCACGCATCCAGCGATGCCAGCGAACTGCGGGCGTCGAACGCGGGGCGTTGCCCGATGCCGGTGGTGGTCAGCCGCGCGAGTGCTGTCTCGGTGGCGGTCTCCGCGACCGCGCAGGCGTCGGCGGCGGCTCCGCCGTAGTTGGCGGCCGAGACGATGAGCCGGGTTCGGTCCGGGAGCAGGATCGTGCGCTGACAGTACCCGTCGTTGGCGGTCTCCCGCCCGATGCCGATGTCTCCGCGGCTCTCAACGGTGCCGGGAAGACCCATAGTCGGGTCGAGCCGGGGGTAGAATCGCGCAATGGCGACCACTATCCCGCCGCTCACCGGGCGTACGGCCACCTGGCATGCGGAGAACAGGCCGAAGTCGACCTCGAGCTCCGGCTCACCGTAGGCCGCGAGTGGCGTCGGATCGATGAGCGAGCAGGGGTCGGCGGTGGGTGGGTCGGCCTGCAGCGCGGGGTTGCCGGTGGGTGCGGTGGCGGTGGTCGTGGGTGCGGCGCCCTGCGTGCTGGGGACGGGTGCGACCGTAGTGGAGTCCCCCGTTCGGCCGGTGCCGATGACCAGCGTGGTGGTGAGGGCCAGTGCGGCGATGATCGTCCCGGCGATGAGCCGACGGCGACGGCGGTGGTTCCACGAGTTCGGCGGTGGAGCTGGTCCCGGATATGCCGGGCCTCGTGCAGACCCGCTGACCATCGTCGGCGGGATGGCGGTGCCATCGGCGATGGGCCGGAGGAGCTCGCGGACGGTGACGGCATCTGGGCGGGTCGCCGGCTCGCCATCCAGGAGGCGGTCGAACACAGGGGCCAGCGGACCGGCGTGCTTCGACGGGGGAGCCGGCTGCGAGGCGATGCGCCGGATCAGGTGCAGGACGTTGTCCTGGCTGTCGCCGAACGGGGGTGCTCCCTCGACGGCGGTGTAGAGGGTGGCACCGAGGGAGTAGATGTCCGAGGCGGTGCCGCCCTGCTCGCCGCGGCAGAGCTCGGGGGAGAGATATCCCGGTGTCCCGGTGACCACGCCGGTGGTGGTCAGGGTCACATCGTCGGTCGCTCGGGAGATGCCGAAGTCGGTGAGCTTGACCTCGCCCGCGGTGCCGAGGAGTACGTTGCCCGGCTTGATGTCGCGGTGGACGATCCCCTTGGCGTGGGCGGCGGCGAGTGCGTCGGCGATCTGCATGCCGATCACCGCCACCTGGTCTGGTGGCAGGGTGCCCCGCCCGATCGTGTCGGTCAGGCTCTCCGACGGTAGGTACTCCAGGACGAGCCAGGGTTCGTCGTCCACCGTGAGCACGTCGAAGATCGACACGATGTGCGGGTGGTGCAGCTTGGCGGCGATCCGGGCCTCGCGGAACATGCGTTGCCGGGTGATCTCGGGCGGATCGAGGTCGAAGGTTTTGAGCCGGATGCGCTTGATCGCCACCGGACGGTCGAGCAGCTCGTCCGTCGCCCGCCACACCACTCCCATGCCACCCGCACCGACCTGCTCGTGCAGCCGGTAGCGGCCGCCGATGAGGCCGTCCGCGGTCATGACGACCCCCCGTCGGCTGCACCCACCACGTCATTCAACCAAGAGAGGGGGGGAACCGCTCCCGGGGCAGCCCCGGGGACCGCCGGGCTCCCAGAGCACGTCACCACCGGGGTTGGCCACCCGACCGAGGATGAAGAGCAGGTCGGAGAGCCGGTTGAGGTACTTCGCGGTGAGAGGGTTGGTGCGCTCGGCGTCGAGCTCGAGGAGGGCCCATACCGAGCGCTCGGCGCGGCGGGTGACGGTGCGGGCGACGTGCAGGTACGCCCCGCCCGGGGTGCCACCGGGCAGGATGAACGAAGCCAGCTTGGGCAGACGGGCGTTGAACTCGTCACACCAGCCTTCCAGCCGCGTGACGTACTCGTCGGTGACGCGCAGCGGCGGATGTTCCGGCTCCGCGACGATCGGCGTGCACAGGTCCGCCCCCACGTCGAACAGGTCGTTCTGGATCTGTTGCAGGGGGGTGAGTACCTCCTCGGGCAGGCCACCGACCGTGACCGCGAGCCCGATCGCGGCGTTGGCCTCGTCGGTGTCGGCGTAGGCCGCCAGCCGGACGTCGGTCTTGGGAATGCGGCTGAAGTCGCCCAGCGCCGTGGTGCCGTCGTCGCCGGTCCTGGTGTAGATCCTGGTCAGGTGCACAGCCATGGGGGAAGCCTACGGCCGGGCACGGATGGTCACGCGCCACCCGCTAGCGTCGCTGCCCGTGGTGGAGCACTTCGCGATCAACGGTGGCTCGCGGCTGGTCGGCTCGGTCGACGTGGTCGGGGCCAAGAACAGCGTGCTGAAGCTGATGGCGGCGGCGCTGCTGGCCGAAGGCACCACGACGCTCACGAACTGTCCCGAGATCCTCGACGTCCCGCTGATGGCCGACGTGCTGCGCAGCCTGGGCTGCACGGTCGCGGTGGACGGCGCCACGGTCACCATCGATGTGCCGGCCGAGCCCGGTGCGCAGGCCGACTACCGATCGGTGTCCAAGCTGCGGGCCTCGGTGTGCGTGCTCGGCCCGCTGATCGCCCGCTGCCGCCGCGCCGTGGTGCCGCTTCCCGGGGGCGACGCGATCGGCTCCCGGCCACTGGACATGCACCAGGCCGGCCTGCGCAGGCTCGGTGCCACCACCGAGATCGAGCACGGGCGGGTGGTGGCGCACGCGGAGGAGCTGCGCGGCGCGCAGATCTGGCTGGACTTCCCCAGCGTCGGCGCCACCGAGAACATCCTGATGGCCGCCGTGCTGGCCCCGGGTACCACGGTGATCGACAACGCCGCACGCGAGCCCGAGATCGTCGACCTCGCCGCGATGCTCCAGCAGATGGGTGCCAAGATCGACGGGGTGGGCAGCTCGACGCTCACCGTGCACGGCGTCAGTGGGCTGGAACCCGCCGAGCATCGGGTGATCGGCGACCGGATCGTGGGCGCGACCTGGGCCTTCGCCGCGGCGATGACCCGCGGCGAGGTGACGGTCCGCGGCGTCGATCCGCACCACCTGGACCTGGTGCTCGACAAGCTGCGCAGCGCCGGAGCGGCCACCGACATCGGGATCGACTCCTTCACCGTGGCGATGGACGGCAGGCCCCGGGCCGTGGACTTCGTGACACTGCCCTACCCGGGCTTCGCCACCGACCTGCAACCGATGGCAATCGCCCTCTCCGCGGTGGCCGACGGTACTTCCATGATCACCGAGAACGTCTTCGAGGCGCGGTTCCGGTTCGTCGACGAGATGATCCGGCTCGGTGCCGACGCCCGAACCGACGGCCACCACGCGGTCGTCCGGGGAGTGGAGCGCCTGTCCAGCGCGCCCGTGTGGGCCAGCGACATCAGGGCCGGGGCCGGGCTGGTGCTCGCGGCGCTGTGCGCCGAGGGGACCACGGAGCTGTGGGACATCGACCACATCGACCGCGGTTACCCCCGGTTCGTCGAGAACCTTCGGGGCCTCGGTGCCGATGTCGCCCGGGTGAGCGCCGACCCGCGGCGTTGATCCGCTTTCAGATATGAAGGCCGGGGCGCGGTCGGAAGCGGGACGTTCAGAGGGACAGGACGAGCTGAGCGTGCTGCTTGTCGGTGATCACTCTGTTGGACAGCTCCTGGTCCGGGGTGCCCGGGTGGGCGTCGATGCTCGGTTGGGCGCTTGGGTCGTGGTCCATGCGCGGATCTGTTCACACAGCCGCTCGACGAGCTGTTGCCCGGCGGGGGCTGTGGCCGATCGCTCCGAGTTCTGAGCGGCGCCCGGCGCCGCCCTCGACTCGGCGCACGGTGAAGTAGGCGAGGCTGTCGCCCTCGACGAGTGCGAAGCTGCCCACCGGGATTACTGTGAGTGACAGCCTCCTGACCCACCGGTCGGGATCCCGATCGGCCACTCCTGAGTGCCGTGGTCACGAGGAACGACGGTCATTCTCTGGGCGTGTCGGAGCCTCGCTGCGCAACCGCTTCGGCGGATGCCGGCTCGAAGAGCGTCGAGCTGCCGCTGATGAAGCGAGGTAGGGAGCGTCGAGGAGGTTCCTCGGGGTTTCGGTCGGGTCGAGGCATGCGTGGAGGGTGCGGGGATCCGGGGGGCGGACGGTGCCGAGCGCTTGATCGATGTCTGGGCACCGTCAGCCGTGCGGAGTGCGGTTCCGGGTTCCCAATCGATGGTCGACTCCGTCGGAGCCGCGGTGACCTGTCGAAGTCGCGGTGACCAGCCTGTGGTCCTATCACGAATTGTGTATAGCCGTACGCACGCTGGAGGGCGCCAGTCCAGTTGTGCCGGAATCCGCTATCGTCCGAAGACGGCCATGATCGTCGCCCGGGCCAGAGTGTGCGAGAACAGGTTGAAGCCGAGGAACGCCGGCGTGGCGCCGTCGGGCAGACTCAACGACTCGACGTCGACGGCGTGCACGGTGAAGTAGTAGCGGTGCTCGCCGTGCCCCTCGGGCGGGGCTGCGCCGGTGTAGACCAGCATCCCCGCGTCGTTGGTCAGGGTCACGGCGCCGGGTGGCAGGTCGGTGCTGTCCGGGGTGCCCGCGTCCCGGGGGAGCTCGGTGACAGTGGCGGGGATGTCGGCCACCGCCCAGTGCCAGAAACCGCTGCCGGTCGGGGCATCGGGGTCGTACACCGTGACCGCAAAGCTCTTCGTGCCGGCGGGGGCGCCGACCCAGGTCAGCGCCGGGGAGACGTCCTCGCCGCCGGGCACGCCCATGGTGCCGCTGCGGTGCGCTTCGGCCACGGTCGCGTCCTGCTTGATATCGGTGCTGGCGAGGCTGAAGGACGGGACGTCGGGCAGGAACTCGTGGGGTCCGGGTGGGCGGGTCGACATGCTGCAGCTCCTTCTGCGGGACATGATCGGTCACCTGGAACTACCCGCACTGTGTGTTCCGTACCCGGCCGATCGGGGTAAGCTACTTCACAGCGCCCGCGGCCACAGCCGTGCTGACGGAGCCGAGCCCTCCGTGTTGCAGCGGGTATCTGAAGCAACGCGGGCCCATAGCTGCTGCGGTGCGCGGGCTGCCGCTTGATCATCATTTCCGCTCAGCCGGACTGCTCCTCCGCGGCCTCCTCGCGCTCACCCCGTCCCCGGAAGTAGTCGAACCCTGGAATGCCGTTGATGGCGTGGCGGACCTCCTTGAGCACGTCGAGCAACTCGTGCACGTCCGGCCCGACCCGGTCCAGGGTGGCCAGGATCGGCATGATGTCGGTCTCCAGGTGCTCGGTGAACAGCGGTAGCTGGTCGATCAGCCGGATCGCCGCCCGGATCTCCTCCTCGGACAGCTCGTCGACGAACCTCTTCGCCAGCGGCGCCGCCTTGCCCGCAATGGGCGCATAGACCCCGAGCAGCTCCTGTGCGGTGCGGCTGGTCGTGCCGGCCTCCTCCGCGACGTCACCGACCCGGGCGATCAGGCCCGCCGCGCCCTCGGCGACCAGGTCGGCCCGGACGACCACGCCTGCGGCGTTCTCGGCGACCACGTCGACGCGGGTGACGAGCGCGGCCGCGCTCTCGGCCACGATGCGCACGTCGGAGAGCAGCGGGTCGATGTGTCCCACGATCACCTCGACCCGATCGACGACCTCGGTGATCCGGGCAACGAGGACGTCGACGTCGTCGAGCAGGCCCGATACCCGCTCGGGGAGGGCCGCGACCATCCTGATCGCCTCGTCGGTCCAGCCCATCACCGCCCTCGTGCCGGCGATCATGTCGGTCGGAGTCCACACCGGTAGCCCGGCCAGGCGCAGCACCATACGGCGATCCTCCCGCACAGCTGCCGTTCCGGCGAGCCGGGTTACCCGCGGATGATCGGGAGGAGATGGCGAGCGCGGGAGAAAGGGACTTGCTCGGCATCGAAGCTCGATCTAGCGTGACCGTGTGACCAGAGTTCGATTTTGGTCATCAGGTCGCGGCGCCGCACAACTTCTTCGGGGTTTCGGTCGGGTCGAGGACAGGCGTGGAGGGGGTTCGGGTTCGGGGTTCGGGGTTCGGGGTTCGGTCGGCGGAAGGTGTCGAGCGCATGATCGCTGTTGGGGTACCGTCAGGCGTGCTGAGTGCGGTTCCGGGTTCCCAATCGATGATCTCGGCAGCACCGGGGCCGCGGTGATCTACCAAGATCACCGTCTCGGTACGGGGAGCCGCTCGGGATGCGGTTCTGTGTTCCCGTTCGACGATCACGAAGCTGGCAGCGTGATCCGGACCCCCGATGAACTACTCATGCGATCCTCCGATGAACTACTCATGCGATCCCCCGATGAACTACTCATGCGATGCTGTACCAGGGGCCCGAGGCGTCAGACCACGTCCGCCGCCACGGTGTCTCGCGGCAGCGAGCAGCTCGTCGGAGATCGACACAGTGGTGCGCACGATGCCTATTCACCTGCACCACCTGCTAGTCCGGCTAGACTAGTCCGGCCAGACCGCCCGTCGCTTCTCCAGGAACGACGCCATGCCCTCACGCGCGCCCGCGCTCTGCGACATCGACGCCATGACCTCGACCGCGATCGCGTAGGCGTCGGCCTCGGGCCGGTCGAGCTGGGCGTAGATGGTCTGCTTGCCGACGCCCTTGCCGAACCGGCTGCCGCGGGTGGCGCGGGCGAGCAGGTCGTCGACCCGGTCGTCCAGATCGGCGTCGGGAACGGCATAGTTGATCAAACCCCACTCGGCGGCGGTGCGGGCGTCGATCGCATCGCCGGTCATGGCCAGCTCCATGAGCCGCTTGCGGCCGATGGTGCGGGCCACCGGGATGGCCGGAGTGTGGCAGAACCACCCGGCCTTGCCCCCTGGCAGCGCGAACGCGGCCGACTCCGCCGCCACCGCCAGGTCGCAGGAGGCGACGAGCTGGCATCCTGCAGCGGTGGCGATCGCCTGCACCCGCGCGATCACCACCTGCGGGACCGACTCGATCGTGCGCATGAGGTGCGTGCACAGCCGCAGCAGGTCGCGCACACCGGCGAGGTCGCGGGCGGCGACGTCGGCGAAGTCGTGCCCGGCCGAGAACGCCTTGCCCTCCGCGCCCAGCACGATGCCGGTGGCGTCGGTGCGCCCCGCGGCCTCGAACGCGGCGAGCAGTTCGCGCAGGTGCGCCTCGGAGAGCGCGTTACGCCGGTGCGGCCGGTTCATCGTGATTCGGATTGTCTCGCCGTCGTGCTTGACCAGCAGGTGCTCGTAGTCCGCCACGGCTCGACGGTAACCCGCGGCACCGGACCTGGCCCAGGTCCGGTAGGCACTGCCAGCCGGAAGGGGCTCCTGATGTGCCTGCCGCGCCGCGTGGGCGTTCAGGCAAAGAACACGTGACCAGTCGGCTGTCGCCGCTGAGTGCCTGCCCGGGGACCCCTCCCGGTATCTCGTGCTGTCCTACGACAGGAGAGTGGGCCGGACGTGAGGGGACGGTGACGCCATGTACGTCGACCGCGGTGACCAGGGTCGAGGGCCGACGGTCCAGCTGCCGAAGCCGACGCCACCACCGCGGCGGTCACCCATGGCTGCTGTCCTGCTCAACCTGACCGGCCTGGCGCTGGGTTACGCCTACCTCCGCCGCTGGTGGCGGGCCGCGCTGTATTTCATGGGCACCGTCGCGCTCGTCGTCGCGGCGTTCGCGACCAACGCCGCGGACCTGCCGTGGCTGTGGCGGGTGCTCGCAGTGCTGTGGCTGGGTTGGATGGCCGTCGACGGCTGGTTGCTCGCCCGTTGGCACCCGCGCCCGCAGACCGCTCGCGGTCGCCTGGTGCCCGTGGCCGTGGCGGTTGTCCTGGTCGGGGCGATGGTGACCGGGTTCCTGTTCTATGCCGCGGCCGGCCAGCGCGTCTTCGCCGACGGGGTCGCCGCGCAGGCGCGGGCCGACTGTGCGAACGCGATCACGAAGTACGACGCGGTCACCGGGCCCTACGAGCTGACCCTGAGCGGGAACGTCCCGGCCGCGACGACGAACCGGGAGCAGTGCGCGGCATTCGCGATGGCGGAGAACGCCTACGTGCGGGGTGCGTACACCGACGCCATCCAGGGGTACCTCGACTATCGCGATGCCTACCCCGCGACGGTGCTGGTGCCGTTCGTGCACGAGAACCTCAAACGAACCTACCGGGACTGGGCCGGCTCACTGCTCGCCGCCGGAGACTACCCGGGAGCCATCCAGGGCTATCAGGCCCTGCTCGCGGAAACCGGCACCGACCCGGACGCGGCGCAGGTGCGCGCCGAGGTTGCCGAGACGTACTTCGGAAAGGTGGAGGCGCTGCGGGCCGACCTGGCCGACAGCACCGGCACCCTGCGGGTGGAGCAGGCGCGCGGTGCCCTCGACCTCCTCCTGGTGATCCAGCGGGACTTCGCCGACACGCTGACGGCACCGAAGGTCACGCAGGGCATCAACGACACGTTCACCACCGCGAACGCCCGGTTCGCCGAGGGGAAGTGGTGTGAGGCGCTGCCCGTGCTCGACTACTTCGTGACGCTGCCCGATGCCGAGACGGCGGGCGTGGTGGGCGTCGCGAACACCAATCGAGTCCTGTCGATGCTGGAGTGTGGCCTGGCGAACTATCGCGCGCCGGACTACGACGCGGCGATCACGCAGATGGAGGCGCTCGTCGCGGCCTACCCCGACAGCCCGCAGGCGGCGCTGGGCCGCTCAGTGATCATCGCGGCGGAGGTGGCCATGCAGAAGGGTGCACCGATTCCGATTCCGGCCCCACTCGGGGGTGACTCACCCGGCAACATCGCGGTGGCCTTCTACAACGAGAGTCCGAACGAGGTCAGGGTCCTTGTCGCCGGGCCCACGGCACATGAGTTCACCATCCCCGGGTGCCCGGACTGTCCGGAGTTCTCCCAGGCTCCGCGCACCGATTGTGGGCCATCCGACAAGCCGTCGGTGACGCTCCGGCTCGGTCCCGGCGACCACCACGTTCTCGCCATCGACTCCGATCCGAGTATCAAGAGCCTTTCCGACACGATCAGCCTCCGACGCAGCTTCCAGTACTGGGAATGCCTCTACAACATGCGCACCTTCTGAGGATCCGAGCCTCGTGCGTCGTGCCGGGGCTCACCGCGGCGGCCGCGGCGTCCGACCGTTCAGACGGTTCGGTCATCGGTGGATCAGCTCAACTCGGCGGGCGGGCGCGGGATCCCGTCGCCGCCGGCGTCGAGTCGGGTCAGATCAGGCGGCACGAGCGTGCCGGACAGCACGAGCGCCCGGATCAGGTTGTGGTTGAGCAGGTTGCCGACGGGCTCCGGCACCTCCTCACGGGTCAGACCGGCGACGCCGCCACGGGAGAGCCGGGCCCGGACCTTGACCACCATGTGCTCGAGGCGCTTGATCGTCCAGCCGGCGTCGGGCTGCAGCTCGGCGAGCTGGTCGGCCGCCTGCCGCCAGGGGAGCGGCTGCGGGCTCATCTCGTGCAGGAGGTAACGCTGCCCGAGCACGATCAGGGCGATCTGCTCCTCGTCCGACAGCGCCCAGATCTTCGGTGTGTGGGTGGCGTCGTCGTGACGGGCGTGCGGACGGTCGCCGCCCGGCCCGACCACGTACATCTCCAGAAGGTGCTCCCGCCCGTTCGAACCGCGCACGAACAGCGGTGTGTACCCCTCGGCGAGCGGGACCGGTTCCTCGTTGGTGAACAGCAGCCGCGCGGGCAGCCGGATCGGGGAGCGTCCGGTGTTGCGCACCCACCAGCGGTCGTCGCGGCAGGTCAGGACGCCGTGCTGCCGGCTCACCCGCCGGTCGTCGGCGCCGACGCAGATGTGCACCTCCTCGGCGTTGCGGCCGAAAAGGATGGTCCGACCCTCCCGGGGACCGATCGTGATGCCACCGCCGATGGCCTGGGCGACGAGCGTGCCACGCGCGGTGGGCATGACGCGGTGGGCGAGGCCGCTGTGGACAGCCGGATGCCGTTCGACGTCGGTCATATTCGGCTGCTGCGTCAGCGACGCCTGCGCCCGAGCCTCGCCGAACTCGTCTGGATCCCGCCCGACCATGAGCACAGAATGCCGTGTCATCGCCCGTCGGCGCGACTTGACCCGGGAGCCCTCCCAGTAGCAGCGGATAGACATATCCCGTGACGCGGACCGGAACCGGCGGGCAGGCCGGCAGGCGGGTTGAGGCCGGGGATCGACTGGTCGACCGCTACCGGCTGGTGGACATGCTCGGCGCCGGTGACATGGGAGTGGTCTGGTTGGCCGCCGATGAGCTGCTGGGCCGGACCGTGGCGGTGAAGCGGGTCGGACCGGATGCCCACGAGCCGGCCGGAACCGAACGTGCCCGACGGCAGATCTTGCGCGAGGGCCGGATCGCGGCCATGCTCGACCATCCCCGGCTGCTCCGGATCCTCGACGTCGTCACCGACGCCGGCGAGCCGTGGCTGGTCCTGGAACACGTCGAGGCCGCCCGAAGCTGGGCGTCACTGCTCCAACAATACGGACCGATCCCGCCGGCCGAGGCCGCCCGGATCGCAGCTCAGGTCGCCGACGCGCTCGTGGCCCTGCACGGCGCCGGCGTCGTGCACGGTGACGTGACGGCGGAGAACATCCTGGTCGATGCGGACGGCAACGTGCGGCTGGCCGACTTCGGCGTCTCGCGCCTGCTCTCCGACTCCCCCGAGACCGGGTCGTCGGCCATGACCGGTTTCCGGGCCGTGCGGGCACCGGAGGTGGCCATTGGTGTTGCACCCGGGACCGCTGCCGACATCTTCGCCCTGGGTGCCGTCGTCTACGAGGCGGTGATCGGAGTACCGGTCGTGGGCTCGGGCGAGGACGACTCCGGGCGGCGGTTTCCGGTGCCCCCGCCGCTGCGGGCGGGCGCGTTGGCGAGAGTGCTGGCCGAGTTGGCGCGGGTCGAACCGGCTCGTCGGCCCGATGCCGAGACAGCGCGGTCGATGTTCGCCGACCTGGTGGAGGCGAACCGGATCCGACCATGACGCGGCCTGGCTCAGCGGGTGGTCAGGACGGTGGAGGCAGCTTCGCGACGACGGCGGTGGCGACCTCGACCGCCAGCCTGCACGGGTCCGCGGCCGGGCTGCGAGCTTCCATGTGCATGAGCTCGGCCAGCGGGTCCCCGTTGCGGTCCGCATACGACCGGTGGACGACCGTGACGTCGCATTCGCCCCCGCCGTCGGGCAGGACGGCGCCCGGGCGGCCCCCGATGCGCATCGGTTCGCCGTCCTCGTCGTCCAGGTCCTGGTCACGGTCGAAGTAGATATGGACGCCCGCGTCGTCATCCGGACTGGCCCACCTGCACTCCCAGCTGCCGAAGGCGGGCTCCGGGGCGGCGGCGCCGAGCCGGGGGACCAGCGCGAGGGCCGCCGCGTCGAGCAGCCGGCAGGCATCGACACCGGCCAGCGATGCGGCGGTGAAGGGCATCGGCCTACGCGGGATCTCGCCCCGGTCGAGGACGGCGAGGGCGCTGTCGGTGGCCGCATCGGCCATCGCGCAGACGTCGGGCGAGGCGCCCTTCTGCAGGGTGGCCCTGATCCCCACGTCGTTCCCGTCGGGCAAGCGCAACGTCGAGGTGCACGCCTTGTCGAGCAGGCCCTGTCGGGCGATGAGGATCTCCCCCCGGTTCTCGAGCTCTCCGAAAGGCGGGCCGTCGACCTTCGGGACGTCGAGCTGTACCCGGACATCGACCTGGCCGCCGCCCATCGATCTCACGATCACGTCGCACCGGTTGAAGTTGCCGTAGTCGGTCTCCAGGATGGTCTCGCCGAACCGGGCGAGGGGCTCCGTGTCGACCAGTGCGCAGGGGTCTGCGGTGCGGGTATCGCCGACGCCGGGCCGCTGCCCGCCCTGCGCGGTCGCGGCCGGGTCGTCTCCCTGGTCATCGGCGACGACAACCATCAGCCCGGCCGTGATCGCCAGCGCGCCCGCCGTCGCGACGATTGCGGCGGTGCGGCGGTGCGGACGCTTGACCCGCCGGCCCGCGCAGACATCGGAGAGCAGGCGCTCGACCTTCGCGGCGGAGGGCCGGTCGGCTGGGCGACGGCGGAGCATCGCGGTCAGCACCGGGGTGAGCGTGCCGGCCTGCGCGGGTGGCGGGACATCGCCCTTGGTGGCCCGCCGGATCACCCTCAGCACATCGTCGGTGCTGCCCCACGGCGACTCGCCCTCCACAGCCGCGTACAGCGTGGCGCCGAGCGAGAACACATCGGACGCCGTTGCCGCCGTCTTCCCACCGGCGATCTCCGGGGCGAGGAAGGCGAGGGTCCCGGCGATCGGGCCACTGCCGGTCAACGTCACGTCGCCCACGGCACGGGAGATCCCGAAGTCGGCCAGCTTCGCGATGCCGTCGTCGGTGACCAGCACGTTGCGGGGGGTGACGTCGCGGTGGACGATGCCGGCGGCATGCGCGGCCGCCAGCGCGTCGGCGATCTGCGCGCCGATCTGCGCGGTCCGTTGCGGGGTGAGCGGTCCCTGCTCGGCGATGAGCTCGGTGAGGTTGCGGGACCGCACGTACTCCATGACCAGCCACGGCTGGTCGCCGTCCTCGGCGACGTCGTACAGGGTGACCGCCCGCGGGTGCCTCAGGCGCGCGGCGATCCGGGCCTCCCGGCGGAGGCGCTCGACGGCGAGCCGCCCGTCGGTGGGGGTGGCCGCGGCACCCAGCAGCACCTGCTTGACCGCCACCGTCCGGTCGAGCTCCTCGTCGGTGGCGCGCCAGACGACACCCATCCCGCCCGCGCCGATCAGCTCCCGCAGCCGGTACCGCCCGGCGATCAGTTCACCAGTTTCCACCGCTCCCCCGAGACGCTCGCCGAGCGAACGCTACAGCGCGATGCTCACCGAGAACCGGTAGGTCGACTGCTGCGGGCACAGTGATTATCATGGAGCTGCAGGAGCAGGTACGCGGCCAGGCTCTGCGCGTCGGTGATCTCGCCGCGGCGAACCATCGCCTCGAACCCGGCCGCGGTGAACCAGGCCGCCCGCATGTCCTGCTCGGTGTGCTCCCGCTGGGCCGGGCCGGCGGTCAGCTCGGTGGCCAGCCAGACCGTACCCAGCTGGCTCGACATCCCCGGCGCGACGTCCAGGTGTCCGATCAGCTCGATCCGGCCCGCGCGCAGGCCCGTCTCCTCGCGCAGCTCGCGCGCGGCCAGATCGGCGGGGTCGAGCTCGGCGCGGTCGGGCGCGGTGCCCGCGGGGAACTCCCATCGCCGCCGTCCGACCGCGTAGCGGAACTGCTCCACCAGGTGCAGCCGCTCGCCGTCTCGTGGGATGACCAGGGCGTAGGTGGGTTTGTCGACCACGCCGTAGATCCCGTCGGTGCCGTCGGGGCGGCGCACGGCGTCCTCCCGGACGCTCATCCACCGGTTGGCGTAGACCTGCCTGCTGCTCAATGTCTCCACGGGCACACCGTGCCGGGTGCGCTGCGGCTCCATGATGGCGGGATATCCGTTGCATCAGCTGCTGACGTGGCGTTCTCTTGACAGTGCAAGGGACCGTCGAGGCGGGCACGGAGGCGACCATGGCCGGGCTGACAACACTGCTCCTGCTGCTGGCCCTGGTGCCGGCCGCGCAGGCAGCGACCCCGGAGATCGAGCTGTCACCGGAGGAGGCCCGGCCGGGACGGGTGGTGCAGATCGCGGGGTCCGGCTTCTTCGAATGCCTCGCCCCGATCATCGAGAGTGAGGACACCGATCCCGAGACGTCGGTGCCCCCCACGGAGCCACCGCCGCCGGCGGTCGTCGAGGTGCGGTTCGATGGCCGGGCACCGGTCGTGCCCGCGCTCGAGGACACCGGTTCCTTCCTCGTCGAGATCACGGTGCCGGACGTGGCACCGGGTTCGTACCTGGTCACAGCCTCCTGCGCGGCCGGCACCGGCCCGCCCCGCCAGATCAGCGCGCGTGCTGTCCTCCGGGTTCCCACGGTGCAGCCGCCCACCACGTCCGTGATCGTGCCGCCCGTCACGTCCGTGGTAACGCTGCCCCCCGACACATCGGTGATCGTGGTGCCGACACCGCCTCCCGCGACCTCGATCCCGACTTCGGCTCCCCCGATCGAGCCGGTCGGGTACGACGGGTTCGTCAGCGGTGTCGTCGTCGTACTGATCGTGCTGGTGGTCCTCGGAGTCCTGCTGATCCGCGCCGCGCGTTCACGCTCCCGGCCCGACCGGTCACCTGGGCTGCCGGTGCTGGATGCGATCCCGGCCCAGGGCCCCACCGGGTCGCTCGAGCTCCGCCGGATCGGCCCCGATCGAGGGCTGGCGCTGCGCGTCGTGCCACACAGCGACCCGGGAGTCCAGGTTCTTCGCAGGATCGGCAGATGAGGTGATGAGTGTGGATGCGCCGACCACGGTGGCGGAGCTGCTCGGTGATCCCGACCCGCGCCAGGCGGAGCTTGCGCTGCGGCGTGCCCTGTACGAGTCGAACGTGGCTCGGGACGCGCTCGCCCAGGTCGGTCGGTTCGCCGCTGCGGCCTACGGGCTGTGTGACCAGCGGGTGGCGGAAGCGCTCCACGGTCTCCTGGACATCGACCTCGGCGGGCTGATCGTGGCCGGGTGGAGCCGGTACCGCGAGCTCATCGCAGCGGCCGAGCGCACCCGCGACACGCCCGGGCAGCCCGAGGACGTCGTCCTCGCCGATCATCAGATCACCTCCACGCACCATCCGTCGATTGAGGTGGTCGTCGACGGCCGGTCGGCCGCCACGCTGCAGTTCGAACTGACGGTGTCGCTGGAGCTGTGGGGCGTCAGCGCGATCGTCGAGTCGGGTGTGCTCGTCGCGCTGCGGTGCGGGGACGTCGTGGCCGGTGCGCGACTGTCACTGTGGGGACGGGAGCTGGCGAGACGCGACGTAACCTGCGTCGTGGGCGCGTTGGTCCGGCTGGATCGTGGGATTGCGCTGGTGCCCGGCGGAGCGGTGCCGGACCCGTCGTGGGTTTCACGCGTGCCCGAGCCACGGCCGGGGTTGGACGAGCCATGGTGGACGGCAAGGAGGACGTGAGGTGTCCGGCCGCGGTGGTTGCGCAACCTCGACGACCGCATGATCGTCATCTGGGAACGGTGAACCGCCTTCGTCGCGGCTGATCGTTCCGAGCGTTGATCACCCCGGCCTCGGACGGCCCGTGCCGAAGCGTGCCGCTCCACCGCCCCCTACGCTCACCATCCGTGCGCCTCGTCATTGCCCGCTGCCAGGTGGACTACGTCGGCCGGCTGACCGCGCACCTGCCGATGGCGCCGCGGTTACTGCTGGTGAAGGCCGACGGGTCGGTGAGCATCCACGCCGACGACCGTGCCTACAAGCCGCTCAACTGGATGAGCCCGCCGTGCTGGCTGGAGGAGGAGCCCGGCGTCTGGACCGTGCGCAACAAGGCCGACGAGTCGCTCGTCATCACCATCGACGAGGTGCTCCACGACACCAGCCACACCCTCGGTCTCGACCCGGGCCTGGTGAAGGACGGCGTCGAGGCGCACCTGCAGGAGCTGCTCGCCGCGCACCCGGACGTGCTGGGCGAGGGGTTCACGCTGGTTCGCCGGGAGTACATGACCGCGATCGGGCCGGTCGACCTGCTCTGCCGGGACGGGGTGGGCAGCTGCGTCGCCATCGAGGTGAAGCGGCGCGGCGACATCGACGGCGTCGAGCAGCTCACCCGCTACCTGGAGCTGATGAACCGCGACCCGCTGCTGCGGCCGGTCAGCGGTGTCTTCGCCGCGCAGCAGATCAAGCCGCAGGCCCGCACCCTCGCCGAGGATCGGGGCATCCGGTGCGTGGTGGTCGACTACGACACGCTGCGCGGGGTGGAGCCCGACGACCTGCGGCTGTTCTGAGGGTACCGGTCAGGGTGACGCCGCAGGTCCCCCTGAACCATCAGGGCACGCTCGGCCCGCTCCTGGGCAGCGGATCCGGCCTACGCTGTTCCTGTGACCGCCACTGCGGCAACGGCCGCGCCCCGCACCTTCGACTCGCTCGATCCGCGCACCGGCGAGGTCGTCGGCTCCCATCCGGTGCACGACACCGCTGCCGTCGAGGCCGCTGTCGTCCGGGCCGTCGGCGCCGCGAGGTGGTGGCGGGGGCTCGGGTTCGCCGACCGACGCCGGCGGCTGGGGGAGTGGCGCAAAGCCCTCGCGCACCGGCTCGACGACCTGGCGCGAATCGTCAGCGCCGAGACCGGCAAACCCGTCGACGACGCCCGCCTCGAGCTCGTGCTCGCCATCGACCATCTGGACTGGGCGGCGCGCAACGCCCAGCGCGTGCTGGGTCGGCGCAAGGTCAGTCCCGGACTCCTGATGGCCAACCAGGCTGCAACGCTGGGCTACCCGCCGATCGGGGTGATCGGGGTGATCGGCCCCTGGAACTACCCGATCTACACCCCGATGGGCTCGATCGCCTACGCGCTGGCCGCCGGGAACGCCGTGGTGTTCAAGCCCAGCGATTTCACCCCCGGAGTCGCGATCGCGCTGGCGGACACGATCGCGGAGGCCGTCGACGGCCATCCGGTGTTCCAGGTGGTGACCGGGTTCGGCGAGACGGGCGCGGCCCTGTGCCGGGCGTCGGGGATCGGCAAGATCGCTTTCACCGGCTCGACGGCGACGGCCAAGCGGGTGATGGCCATCTGCGCCGAGACGCTCACCCCGGTGCTGGTCGAATGTGGTGGCAAGGACCCGATGATCGTCGACTCCGACGCCGACCTCGAGGCCGCCGCCGACGCCGCGGTCTGGGGCGGAATGTCGAACGCCGGGCAGACCTGCGTCGGTGTGGAGCGGGTGTACGTGCTCGATGACGTCGCCGAGACGTTCACGGCCAAGGTCGCGGCGAAGGCGCAGCGGCTACGCGCCGGCACCGAGTTCGGCCCGATGACGACGGTGGACCAGGCCGAGGTCGTACGCCGCCATGTCGACGACGCGCTGGCCCGCGGTGGCCGTGCGGTGGTCGGCGGCACCGGCTCCGTGGGCTCGCCGTTCGTCGAGCCGGTGGTGATCGTCGACGTGCCGGAGGACAGCACGGCCGTCACCGAGGAGACGTTCGGGCCGCTGCTGGTGATCAACCGGGTGCCGGATGTGGAGGAGGCCGTTCGCCGGGCCAACGCCACCGGCTACGGCCTGGGCGCCACGGTGTTCTCCGCGAAGCGCGGCGAGCGGATCGCCACGGCGTTGCGCTGCGGGATGGTGGCGGTGAACGGCGTGATCTCCTTCGCCGGCATCCCCTCGTTGCCCTTCGGTGGCGTCGGTGACTCCGGGTTCGGCCGGGTCCACGGCGAGGACGGGTTGCGCGAGTTCACCCGGCCGCAGGCGGTGGCCCGGCAACGGTTCGCGCTGCCGCTGCCCGTCACCAGCTTCCGGCGCACCCCGCAGACGATAAAGGCGCTGGTCGGGCTGGCGCGGCTGCGCCACGGGCGGGGCTGAACCTCCGTTCTCTGCGGCCATGGCAGGACGAGGCGTGCGTGCGCGAACTTGACGATAGGCTCTACGGTTGGGAGACCAACCTCAGCGCGATCCGGAGTTGATCGCGGCGATCCGGCTGGGCAGCTCGGTCAACGTGTCGATCCGCATCGTTGGAATCCGGCCGGCGTCGGGATCGGCCTGCTGGATCACTTCCCACGGGCCACGTCGAATCAGCGCGGTCTGTAGTCCCCGGGATACTGCCGGTCGGATGTCGTTGTCCAATCGGTCGCCCACGTAAAGGATCTCCTTCGGTCCGTACGGTGTCGAGGCCGCGACGTGATCGAAGAATGCCGGATCCGGCTTGGAGGCACCCCAGTCGTCGGACGTGGCGATCATGTCGGATGGCAGGTCCATCGACTGCAGGATGTTCCTGGCGCACACCGTCTGATTTCCGGCGATCCCGATCCGGAGTCCGGCCGACCGGAGGGCGATCAGTGTTGGCCGGACGTCGGGGGTAGAGGTCGTCCTCCCCGAACCATTCGGGCGATCCAGCCGCCGCCCGGGCTTCGCGCTGCTCGGTGAGGTCGAACCCGGGAGCGAGGATCTGGAAGGTCTCGAGGCCACGGTGTTCTCCTCCCAGCGCGGAGAGCGGTTCGCCGCGGTGTTGCGCTGCGGGACGGTGGCGGTGATCGATATGGTCTCCATCGCTGGCATCCCCTCGGTGGCGTCGGTGGCGTCGGTGACTCCAGGTTCGAGGCATCCATGGGGCGGGACGGGTTGCGTGAGTTCAGCCTGCCCAAGCTGTGGCCTGTCAGCGCTTCCCCGCGCCGATCGCCGTGACCAGCTTCCGGCACATAATGGGCGGGTTGAGGTAGGCATCGCACATGCGCTTCGCCGACAGCCGGAGAGCAACGTCACGGCTTGTCGGGCCTGCCGATGTGCGACCGGCAGACCCACTACATACGCGACGATCTGGGCTTGCCTGGACCCGGACGGCCTCCCTGCCGTCGACCGAGATAATCTGTAGCCCGTATCGGCAGGTGGCTACGGGACGCTCAGGCGATCAGGTGGAACGATGGAACAGTGGGAGCGTCTTCTCGACGACCTCAAGCGCGAGTTCGTGCTGCGCGAGAGAGAGCTGGCGCTACTTCATGAGATCGACCTCCGGATCCTAGACCGTGGGCGTCCTCTCGAAGACACCTTCTCGTTCATCGTCGAGCAGACTCAGGATCTGCTTCAGTCTGATCACACACAAATCCTGCTGAAGCGCGGGCGTTGCCTTGAGTCAGTTTATACGAGCTCCCAGACCGATCTCGGTCAGCTCCTGCAGATCAGTGGAAGCATTACCGGTGAATGTCTCACCTCGGGCAGCACGATCAGGATCGACGAGATCGCGACGTCGAGTTATCGGGACAAGTACGTTTCTATCTACGGGCAAAGTGAGGCCATGGGCAGCCTACTTGCCTGTCCAATTAAGATTGGCGAGTCGGTGATCGGTGTACTCAACACGGAAAGCTCCAGAGTCCGGGCCTTCGATATTGTTCACGAAAAGATTTCTCGCGCAATCGCGGCCCAGCTAGCGATAGCCCTGCAGCAGCCTCAGTTCTTCGACCAGGCCGCGCTCTTCTCCGAGGTTGACCAGCTCCTGTTTGCGGACGACAGCAGCCGGGAGAACGTGCTGGAGCTCGCGCTCAAGAAGGTCAGCGCGGCCTTGCATCGGCTCGAGTACATCAAGCCCAGCGTTGCCCAGATTCTGTTCCCACGTGGGCGGGACGAGCTGGAGATCGTCTACAGCACGAACCCGGCAGAAGTCGGGGTGTCCGTCTCCATTGAAAAGTCGATCAGTGGTCGGGCTGCTCGCGAGCGGCGAACTATCGTCGTCGGGGATGTGAGCAAGGATCCGGAGTACCGGACGCTATCGCCGCTCATGAAAAGCGAAATCGCGGTCCCGATCCTTCTTGGCGACGACGATGTCTTCATCGGTGTGCTCAATGTGGAGAGTGAGGAGCTTGATGTCTTTAGCGGATTCTATGAGCTAATTCTGACGACCTTCGCGGACAAGGTCAAGACGTTGTTGGCTTTTACGAAGCTGCGGAGTGATGTGACGGAAGCTCTGGAGATGCGCCAGGCTGACGAGGTGCTCTTGGCTATTGGGGACCAGACAAGCAACATGGTACATCGCCTCAACAATACAGTCGGCGCGATGCGCGTGCATATCCGAGAGCTCCAAGCTATGCATGAGGAAGGCGAACTACGTGGTGACGACGAATTGACTACAACGCTTGATAGTCTCCTGCGCCTCGCCGATCGGACGCTTGAAATGCCGCAGGAAGTAACGCGACTGCTCAACACTGAAGGACGCCTTGGAAACTTCAATGAATATGTCGAGTCAGCGCTGCGAGTGGTCGATCCGCCGTCGAATATTGAACTGATCCTGAACTTAGACCGAAACCTCCCCCCGCTTCCCTTGTACTGCTTTGATATCGTAGTACAGAATCTTCTGCAGAATGCCGTCGACGCCATGTCGGATGGCGGGCAGTTAACTGTGACGACATCGGTGACGTCGTACCCGGGATTTCCTGGAGGATATGTGGAGCTCATAGTCTCAGATAATGGTGTCGGTATTCCAGATCGCCTCAAGCGGCGACTTTTTACGCTGAACTTCACCACTAAGCGCGACAAGGAGGGTCAGGGTTTAGGGCTCGGCCTGTGGTGGGTTCGGAATTTCGTCCGCAGGGCACGCGGCGAGATTTCGATCGTGAGCGAGGAGCACGTCGGCACTGTAGTTACCATCAAGATTCCTGTGGGGTCCAATCCATGATCACCTCAGAGAGCGTTCTAATTGTTGAAGATGAAGACGACTGGTCGGCGATCTATCAGCGAGCTGCACATCGGGAAGGCGTCCAGACTGTCCGGATAGCGAAGAATCTGGCCCAGGCGGAAGACCTCCTCAGTAAGATGTCCTTCGCAGTGGCTTTCGTGGATATCGGTCTCGATGTGGACGATGATCGTAATGTCGACGGCCTGCGAGCAATGGAGCGGGTAAGAGCGATCGGTGACGAAACCAGCCTAATCGTCATTACCGGTCGGAGCGGGCGTGACGTACTGCCGATCACTCGGGATGCAATAAAGAAGTACAGGGCCTTCGATGCGATCAGCAAGGTGCCTGTAGAGCCGAACGATCTTCGCCGGTTGCTCACAGAAGGTCTACTGGAGTATCGCCGTGTTGCGGCGCTGAGCCGCCCCAGGGTAGCTGATGTTTTGCGGGGTGGGACGCAGTCTGGTATCTGGGACGACCGCATGCTGCGTGCCCTGCCGATCAAGGGAGGAGTGAGAGCCTTCTACGAGCTGTTGGAAAGGCTGTTCGCGGAGTTCTTGCCGGTCGTCTCAAGGGAGTCGGACTCCGTGGTTAATCTACAGGCGGGCCGAGCCCTCGCCCTCGGCGAGTTTTGGAGCCGGGCCCGTGGGGTAGCCGTGCTGGTGTGCTTTGGCGACGGTGGAGAGGTCGACGCGCTTACGGATGAGGTCGAAGCAGGCAGGATGGCCTTGGATCGATACCACTCGGCCGAGTTGTTGAACGAGAGTTCACTTGGCTCCCTGCGGGGGGTTGTTCTCGCCCTTCCTGAGGAGCCCCGCGAAGGCTTTATGTGACGCTGCAATGGGGGTTCTGTGTCAAGAATTCTCTATGTCGATGACGATCCCTTCTGGACCAATATCCTGCGGAAGGCGCTACGTGACCATGATGTCAATGTGGCTGCGTCCCTGCAGGAAGCTTTGGACTCCCTGCAATTGGCCAGGAGTAATCCCTATGACCTGGCGCTCGTGGACCTCAATCTGATTAGTAATAGTGATCAGTTGGGTGGCGAAATCCTCGACGCGATCCGGAGCAGGTATCCGTCGACCCGACGAGTAGTTATCACGGGAAGTCCGCCGTCGGGCTCGGTCAGGCGCAATATTCTGGACCGCTACGGTGTTCAAGAGATTATCCTCAAGGCCCAGGGGTACCTTCCAGATCTCCGGCGAGTTGTCGAGGATGCGCTCAGTTTGGATCCGGACGACGTGCCGACGGACGTACAGCGACTGCGTTCTGATCTGCGGGACCGACTGTACGTAAAGCGGCGCGATGCAATCGAGCAAGCGGATGCCCGGATTGGGGCCGTAGGTCATTACGCACACAATGCCGCGAAGTTGCACGACGAGTCCGGGCGGCGTGCTCGGGAGGAGCTTGATCGTGCGACTCGTTGGCGGGACCGTATCATCGCAAAGTGCGCAGAGTTGGATCGAGCAGTGGACGAAGCCCGGTCAGCGGGCGAAGCGACTACGCTAGCTGAGCGACTTGATTCGCTGGAGGCCGAGCTTAATGATGAGCGGGATTCTTAGGTCGGTCGTTGGGCAGAGTACGGAACAGCGATGAGCAGGCTCAGCGGGGTGATATACCGAGTCGCTGACCGGATGCCTACGACACTCTTCATCTTCCTGGCTGGAATCCTTGTATCGAACGGCGTCAATCTGTTCAATATCGTATACGGTGGTGAGGAGAAACCGAGTCGATCGTTTGTCCTGCTCGTGTCGTGTGGCGCCTCGATTTTTGCCGCGGCGCTCTGGACGTTGCTGGCTGCGAAGATTGATCAATACGAGAAAACTATTCAATCGGTGCCGTATGGGCGAGCAGATCGGGATTCGATTTGTGCTGATCATTGGCAGGATGTCTGGCGACGGATCGCATTCTATCTGCTCTCTGCGGTTACAGCGTCCATCGTTGCGCTGGCGGTACTGCTGTTGCCGCTCTGATGACTGCGGATGCTCCGGCTTTGCAGCGAAGGCGAGCGCGCTGCTTGCAGGTGCCGGATCGAGTAGGTGCGGAGCGAGTCGAGTCGGTGAGCACCCCTTGCGGGTTGGGGATGCCCCGGACTCGCCTGGACATGACAGGTGTCGAACGTTCGTAGCGGTGACCCAAGAGCAGCCTGGTTACGTTGACTCGTCGATCGGCCGTGACCCTTGACGAGAGTATGATGTCGCCGAGAGCCACAGTCCGATGCTGACCGCGACGCGGAGGCTTGGTCACGGCCTTTCGGCAGCGCGACGTTCGGTGAGGTGGATCAGGGGTGGCCGGCTACCCTTATCGGACAGGGTGTTCCCGGCGACACAGGAGGCCTCCGAAGTGGAGTGAACGAGGTGACAGGATTCGGCGGAGAACCCCCCTCGGTGAGGCGAGAGATCGGCATAGCGGAAGGTGACAGTGCGGCACGTGATTTCGGACGGTCGACGTGGTCGATCTGGGCACGATGGGTGGCGGCATCGTCGAGGTGCTCACCCACAAACGGAGTCCAGGTGATCGCGGCGGAGGTGGCCGCCGGCGCCGCGACGGGCAGCCGGAGCCACACGGGCACGTCCACCGCGCGGGCCGTTGAGCGCGGGAATCTGACCGGAGACGGCGCCGTAGAGCTGCTCGACCGGATCACCAACACGACCACGTCGCCGGCCGATCTGGCCGAGGTGGGTCTCGTCGTCGAGACGATTCCCGGGCACCTCGATCTCAACCCGCTGCTGTTCGGCTACCTCAACCACGCCGCGCGGGTGTACGAGTCGCACTACGCAAGCCGTGAGCACCTCGCCATCGCCATGCGTTTCGGCTGCGGCTACCCGGTGGGCTCGCTGGCGCTGCTGGACCTGATCGGCCTGGACAGATGATCATAGCCGGGCGACTGGGCCGCGAGACCGGGCACGGTCTCCCGGACTACGCGGGCCGGTAGTGCTGCTCATGCCCAGATCCAACCGGCCTCGTCGATCGACAAGCCGCCCGGAGCACGTGCCGTTGCGATCGGCGGCGCTCACCCGCGCGGAGAGCGCCGCCGACGGCGAGTGGCTGGTGCGCAGTGTCCCCGGTGCGTCCTCAGGTAAGGACTACCGCTGCCCGGGATGCGACCAGCTCATCCCGGCCGGCACCGGACATCTGGTGACGTGGCCGGCCGGCGACTACGGCTGCGTTGACGACCGCCGGCACTGGCACGTGTCCTGCTGGACCGCGCGGGACCGACGGCGGCCGACGGGGCGCCGACGCCGATAGCTGGTGCATGTACTCCCGGAACCGGCATCAACGAATGAGAACGCCGAGTTGATCGGTCGTCCTGGGGCGAGGTGACGGCGCGGACGAGGCCTTGGGCGACTCGCCCTCCACCCCGCGAGCGTTGCGGTCGGCTGCCGTGCCGTTCGTCGTGGCGTCCGGCCGGCCGCGGCTGTTGTGCCCCTGTCCCGCAGCGAGCGCGGCCGACTCGCCGGCGACCTGCGCTTCGAGCCCGCTGAGGGCCACCTCCATCACTCCGCGGCCGTTGCGCAGCTGTTCGGCGACCAGTCCGCGCACGGCGATCAGCTCCTCCACCCGACGCTGCGCCTCGGCGACCATTTCCGTGGCCGTGTGGTCGGCGTGGGCGACCGTTTGCTGAGCTGTGTTGTTGGCGTGGGCGACCGTTTGCTGGGCCGTGTGGTTGGCGTGGGCGAGCGTCTCCTTGGCTGTGTGGTCTGCGCCGGCGGCCATTGCCTTCGCCGCGCGGTCGGCCTCGGCCACGGTGCGGTCGGCCCTGTCGATCATGTCGCGGGAGTGGTCGGCGGCAGTGGCCAGGATCAGGGCCTCGCGCCGTTTGGCCTCCGCGCGCCCGGCCGTCAGTTCGGCGAGTGCCTCGCTGCGGCGCTGGTCCATCGCGATCGCGAAGTCCTCCTCGATCAGCGCGCGCCGGATCTCCGCCTCTGACCAGTCCTGGCCACGTTCGCCGCGGGCCTGCTCAGCGGCCTCGGCGATCTGCCGCTCGGACTCCGCTCGCTCGGCGGCCACCACCGCCCTGGCAGCGTCGCACTCCCGCTCGGTCTGCGCGCGGGCCTGCGCGTCCGCGGCGGCGGAGCGTTCGGCCTCGACGCGTGCTGCCGCACCGATGGCATCGGCCTCGACGCGCGCTGCCGCACCGATGGCATCGGCATTGGCATGGGCAGTGGCGATGAGCTCGGCCAGGTACCGGTCGGTCTCCTGGCGCCGACGGACGACCTCGGCCTCGCTGCGGGTGAGCATGTCGGCGACCTCGTCCTGCGCCATCCGCAGCATGGACCGGACCCGCTCGCTCATTCCCTGCACGGTCTGCGGTGCGTGGACGAGGCTGCGGACCTGCGCTCGCAGCCGGTCCGCCCTGGCCCGCGACTCGTCGAGCTCGCGACCCAGATGCGCGGCCTGATCGACCGCGGCCTCGCGGTCGGCCATCAGGATTCGGGTCTCGGCGTCGAGCCTGCGTAGGTGTCCGTCGACCTGCTGCTGGTCATAGCCTCGGCGGACGAGCTCGAATTCGGTGTCAACCGCGTGCTCAGGAAGATCCTCGGCCATTCGAGCACCCTACCGGCACGATCTCGGACGGCGCAGCTTGTACCCTTTTCAGGGACCGTCGTCAGGGTATGGGTGCGGCGGGAGCGTCGCGCGCCGCGGAAGCGGTTGATCTCCTCGTAGTGCTGGCGTGCTTCCCCGGGCTGCGGACGCCGAGGCCTCCTCGGGGGCGAGGACCACCTGGTGGCTGTCGGTGTTGACGTCCAGCGTCACCTGGCCGCTCTCGGCGAGCGGGTAGATCTCGGACAGGAGTGGATGGAATAAGTCCTGGTAGCCCGTTCATGTGTCCCGGATCACGGAAGTCGGTGACCGGAGCTCGGCTCGACGAGTTCGAGGAGCACTCCGCCCGCGTCCAACGGGTGGATGAAGTTGATCCGCGACCCCGCCGTGCCGCGGCGCGGCTCGTCATAGATCAGCCGCACACCCTTGTCGCGCAACGTCGCGCAGGTGGCGTCGATGTCGACGACCCGGTAGGCCATCTGATGGATGCCCGGGCCGTTCTGGTCCAGGAACCTGCCCACCGGTGAGTCCGGGTGTAGTGGGGCGAGCAGTTGGATAGCCGCCCCGGAGTCACCGGGCGCGGACAGCATGGCCTCCCGGACGCCTTGCTCCTCGTTCGTCTCGATGTGCGTGGCCACCAGGCCGAGCGTGGCGGCGTACCACTCGATCGCCTCCTCGAGGTCGGCGACGGCGATGCCGACGTGGTCCACTCCCGTGACCGGCGCCGGACGGCCCACGTCCTGTTCGCCCATGGTCAGGGAATGTAGCTCGACCGGCCGGTTCGCGGCCTGTGCGTCCGATCACCAGAGGTGAACTGAACGGAGAGCTCGACGGTAATCTCGATGCACCAGGTGGTGCGGGGATCCGGTGGGCGGGTGGGGCGGGTGGGGCGGGTGGTATCGGGTGGTATCGGGTGCTTGATCGATGTCTGGGCACCGTCAGCCGTGCTGAGTGCGGTTCGGGGTTCCCAACCGGTGATCACGGCAGTGAAGGAGCCGCGGCGACCTGCCAAGATCAGTGTCCCGGTACCGGAAGCCGCGCGGGACGCGGCTCTGTGTTCGCGTTCGGCGATCATGAAGCTGGGCCGTGATCTTGACCGGATGAACTCATGCGGCCCTGTCCTGTTGCGCCCGACTGGTGCGCCCGCCCACGAACTGGTGCGCCCGCCCACGAACTGGTGCGCCCGCCACGAACTGGTCGGCGAGAGTTCGGGCCGGGCCGAGCCGCCTGGCGCCGCCCTCAATCCCGTTGCTGGTCCTGGTCGCGCACGTACCGCCGCATCGGGCATCCTCTGCACATCGGCTCGCCGAGGCACGCGGTGAGTTGCTCTTCCCTGAGCCACAGGTCCTTGCGACCCGCGGCGACCCGCCTCCACGCACCGGCACGCGCGTGCGCGTCGGCCCTCCCGATGATCCACACAAGCCCGACCAACATGGCGAGTCCGGCGATGACCGTCATCAACATCACGCTGTTCATGACCTTGCCTCCTTTGTGGGAGGACTCCTCCACACCGCGCCGGTAGGCGTAGTATGGGAGCCACATGTGTAGGTTGCGGCACGGGAGCTATAGTGTGCAAGGGTCAAGCTGGGTATCCCAGAGCTTTCCACTCATATTGCTCATCTCGACATGTAGCGCACACGCAGCGTTCCCGGGTACAAGTACCCAAACGGCCTAATCCTCGTTGAGTAGTCCAGGAGGACACTCCAGGACACTCCTGTCAGCACGGAGGCGGACATGACGTCGGCTGAGGGGCCACTGCTTCCCCGGCGGCGCCTCGGTGCCGAGTTGCGTCGGCTCCGGGACGGGCGCACCCTCGACGAGGTGGCCGAGGCCACAATGATCTCCACTTCCAAGCTCAGCAGGCTGGAGAACGGCCAAGGTGTCCCGCAGCCCCGCGACATCCGTGATCTCATCGCCTACTACGGGGTCGATGCCGCCGCTGGGGAACGGCTTCGGAAATGGACCAACGCGGGTCGGAAACAGGCTTGGTGGAAGCAGTACTCCGATGTGGTTTCCGAACCCCTCAACGCCTATCTCGATTTCGAGGCCGGTGCGTCAACCATCCGGACCTACTCGCTGTCGGTGATACCTGGGCTACTGCAGACCACAGATTACTCGTCTCACCTCTTGCGAGGTATTCCACCGGCCAAGACCCCGGAGCAGATTCGGAGCCTCCTCGAGATTCGGCGGCGACGGCAAGAGTTGCTGCTCGACAGCAGCATTGCTCCCCGACTCATATCGGTGATCGATGAGGCGGCGCTGCATCGGGTGGTCGGATCGGTGGAGGAGACCTGGACGCAGCTCGACCGCCTCCGGCGGCTGTCAGAGCTGAAGCATATATCGATTCAGATCCTGCCCTTCGACGCGGGCATTCATGCCGGTCTGATGGGCATGTTCACCATATTTCAGTTCGCTGACGACATCGATCGTGACATCGTCAGTATTGAGACTCATTCAGGAGACTGGTACCTGGAGGAGTCGTCGAGCGTGCTCGCGTACCTCCGCATGTTCGACGCCGTCAGCCACAAGGCGCATGACAATGTCGACTCCCGCGACCTGCTGACGAAAATCATGTCCAACTTCGCATCCCCCAAGGATAAGCAATGATCTCGACGGAAAAATACAGCAAGAGCTCCTTCTCCGGAAACGGAGGATGTGTAGAAGTGAGGCGTCTCGGGGACGGTGGCGTCTCCCTGCGGGACTCGAAGGACGCCTCGAAGCCGGCGCACAAATTCACTCCGGAGGAGTGGCGGGCCTTCTTGGCCGGGGTCCGCAACGGCGAGTTCGATCTGTCATGACGGAATCCTGACGGCGCAGGTCGCTCTCGACACCGCCATGACCCGGGGTCGCCGTCGCTCAGCTCGTTGATCATGACGAGTTCGATTCCTCCGCGACAGCGCGTCCTGGGTGCGGGGCAAGTGGATGGCGGCCTCGGGCAGGCCGATGGAAGAGGGGCGATGGGAGTCGAGAAATGCGATTCCCAAAGTCAGGCTTTCTGAATCGACTCATGCGTTTCACCGTAACGGTGGTACTGGGCGTTATCTCAGCACGGGACGCCGTCGCATGCGACGGAGTGCCTCCTGCGCGAACAGGAGGCACTCCTTCTGATCATCGGTGACAGCACCCGTGGACTTGGCAGCCAGAAGGGACAACACACGATGATCAGCGACATGGCTGGGGGTGTCGGAAACGCCGCCATCTGTTCCAACGACAGCACCGCCTATGGCGTTACGGCACTGGCCGCCAGGATCGGATCACGCCACACGGGCATGGTGGGCGGTGCCGGTGCATCCTCGCGGACATTGGCACCGGACACGGCGGCTGTGGGGATGCTGCGATGAGCTGGCCCGGCGTGGCGAAGAGTCTCGGCGCGCTCGGCGTCGCCGGCGGCGGGCTCGGCGTCGCCGCGTTTGCACCGATACCGGTGGATGTGTTCGGCACCCTGGCGCTGTTGGTAATCGGCACGTTGGCGGTGGTGGTGCTCACCGCTGCCCTGAGTAAAGATCCGATTCAGCAGTCCAACGCGACGAAAATGGTGGACATGTTGCTCGGCGCCTGCACCCGTCTGTCGAATCCGAACGCTCCGGGCTCGGCCGCATCCGACGCGAGCAGGCCTCTGCTGCCGGCAGTCCCCACCGCACCGGAACAGACTCCTCGCCGGCGGAAGGGGGCAACCGGGCGCGCCGCGCCGTAGCCGCAGTGCACGAGGGCGAGGTCAGGTCGTGGTCGGTGCGTTGCCAGGGGCCCCGCCGGGGTGGGTACCGCGGCCGGAGCTGGCAGAGATCGAACAGGTCTTCGGCGCTGGTGGTCGGGTCGCGGTCGTGTGTCCGTTGACAGGGGTGCCGGGGGAAGGCGGCGTTGGCGGCCGGGTTCGCCCGCGCAGGTCGCCGGGGTTCCTCCCTGGTGGGGTGGCGGCTCTCGCAGACCGAGGACTCTTTGACCATGCGATCGGCTCGGCGTCCTCAGTCGGACCTGCTGTCGTCCGTCGGTATGGCCGAGATAGGCTCTTGGTATGGCTAAGACGGTGAAGGTCACGGTGAGCATGCCGGTCGACGACGTCGCCCGGCTCAAGGCCCTCGATGCGGCGGGGGCGATCGAGTCGGTCTCTGGTTACGTCGCGCAGGCTGTGCACGAGCGTCTCGATCGCCACGTCTGGTTACGCCGCTGGCGGGTCCGGGTCGGTGACCCCGATCCCGCGGCGGTCGCCTGGGCCGACCAGGTGATCGACCGCCATTTCGGGGCGGACGCCCGCCGAGCCTCGTGAGGGCGGAGGAGTCCCTTGGCGGTTTCGTCCTCGACGGGTCCGCGCTCGCCGAGTTGGGGGCCGGGGCGAACATCTACGCCACTACGTGGGCCGACCAGGCCGCGGTGCGTGGGGTCGTGCTGCTCGTTCCGGCGGCGGCGCTGTCCGAGGCCTGGCAGCAGATCCGTCGCCACGGCCCCGACCATGCCGACCAGCTACGCGATCTGTTGGCCTCTCCGATGGTGGTGATCGACCCCCTCGACGCGCCAGCGGCCGCGGACGCCGGGGATCTGCTCGACGGTCGCGACCTGGACCCGGATGTGACCGCCGCGCAGGTCATCACGTGCGCCCGTGCCCGTGAATGGCCAGTGCTGGCCGCCCGCCCCGCCCGTCTCCTGACGATCGACCCGGAGCTGATCGTGGAAACCCTGCCCGGAACCCCATAGCCTTCCGGCCGGGCAACCTATCGGGCGGGCGCGGCATCTCAACGACGCAGAGCACGTCGTCCTCAAGAGTTCGATCTGCGCGGCCGGCCACGCCCTGGCCGAGCCGATGCTCCCGTCGATCAGTCGTCGCGGACGAGGCTGAGAGTGGGCCGCTGGATGTGATGGCCGAGCCGGGATCGCACGGTCTTGATTGGCCAGGCCAGCTCGTCGGCGAGTTTGGCGAGGGTGAGGCCGTGTTGTTCGGCAAGGTCGTAGGCGCTGCTGAGCAGGGTGGGGGTTTCGCCGGGGTAGGTGGTGATGGGTTCGGGGCGAAGCAGGCCGGCGGTCTTGAGTTGCTGGATGCGCTGGTAAGCGCGCTGCGCCGAGATGTCGGTGGTGGTGCCGAGTTCCTGGGTTCGCCGCACCAGGGAATCCATGGCGACGCCCCATCTGCGGGCGAGGGGTTCGAGTGCGCCGATCCGTAGGCGGCTGGGGAGTTCGGGGCCGATCTCGGCGGCCGGGGTGAGGAGTTCGGCGGCGAAGCGGTCGGCTTCGCGTTCCTGCTCGATGTCACCGGGGTGGGCATCGGCGTGCAGGAGCAGGTGGCCGAGTTCGTGGGCGGCGGTGAACCGATGCCGGTACACGTGGTTGGCGCGGTCCGGGTCAGGATCACCAGGGGGCGCGGGAGCCGAGAGGTGGAGAACGCATCGACTCGTGCGACTTCATCGTCGGCGGCGAAGGGCAGTACGACGATGACGCCGTGCATCTCCATGGTGCGGACCAGATGCCGCATCGGCCCGGGGCGATGTTCCAGCGCTGCCGGAGATAGCGCGCGGCGGTCTCCGGGGACAAGGCGTACCCGATCTTGAGCGTCACCGGCACAGTGTGCCGGTTGGCCTCCCGTCACCGGCACTGTTCACCGAACTAGTCCCCATGCCCCGGTGGGGGCGCCGCGCCGGCGTGAAAACGCATCAGCAGCACCGTCAGCCCCACGGCACCTATTTTCCGGTCAGAGCGGTTGGGTGAGTTCGTCCTGGCAGGCGCGATGCCGCAGGCGGACGTCGAGGGCGACTTCCGCCCGTGGCAGTCGTTCGCCTATGCCCTGCTGGCCGGTGTCCCCAGGGACACGGTGATGACGCCGGGCGGCGATACCCTGAGCAGCGTCATCGCGCACTCGACGGACCTGTGCGTCGACGAGCCGGAGGACCTCGGGCACGCGCTCGTAACCCTCGGGATGCTGCCCGCGGTCGACCGCCCGGCCGTCCTCCGGTTCGGTGGCGTCGACACACCTGTCGAGCTGCTGGTCGGGCACGCCATCCGGGCCCACTACCTCGGCCACTTCTGGGTCTGCCACATGTTCCACCTCACCGAGGGGATCGTGCTCGCCGTCGCCCGGCTGCCCGGGCTGCAGAGATTCGCGGCGTATCCCACGGAGTTCGTCGCCGGGCAGATGCGGGTGCTCAAGGTCCTCGCCGTCCTGCTCCGGCTGCTCCCACCCGCCCCCGGGCGCAGGCGGAGCCGATCACGAAGCTCCAGGACGCGCTGCGGCTGGGGCCCTTGTTCGAGAACCACCTGTTCTACTCGGGGCACCTCCTCAGTGGAGCGTGTCCGGTTCGCCGTCGCGGGCCTGCAGCTGTTCAGATCCCTGAATGCCTGGGGGCGCCCAGCGACAGTGTCTCGCGCACCGGACGTCCACACTGGTCGGAACGGTTACCGTTGGTGCTCCGGCAGGGCATCGCGGCGCGCCCGAAGCGGTGATCAAGGGCAAACGGTCGCTTGTGGATCTTCAGGAGCAACTGTTTGCCCTTGATCAACGATGTGACCTCGGTACGGCGGCAGGGAGCAGATCCCCGCTCGCCCTCGCGGCCTGCTTGAGAGCTGGCGGGTGCGGGTTGCCAGGGGCAGGCCTCGATGGTGGGCCGGTCAGGAGCGTCCGTCCAGCGGCACTCGGTGGAGCTGGGCGACGGCTCGAGCCGAGCCGACCCTCATCGCCAGGCCGCGAGCGGTGCGCGCGTGCTCGGCGGCGTCGGCGGCGCGGTCGGCCCAGGACAGGGCAACGGCCAGGTCGGCGTGCAGCACCGCGCGGTCGCGGGCAGACCGGACGCCGGTCGCGAGCGCCTGCTGGAGGTGGACGACCGCGCCTGGATCGCCCAACGTCGCCAGCGCATGACCGCGCCAACGGTGCAGATCGGCCAGCTCGATCACGAGTCCGCCGGGTACCTCGACAAGGTCCCTGGAACTGCGCGTCGCGCGCTCGGCGGCGTCGAATCCACGGCTGGAGGCCTGCGCCTCGCCAAGCGCGGCCCTGGCCGCACCCCTGGCCGCATCGAGCCAGGCCTGGGCCGCCGGGGATGCTCCGGCACAGACCTGGTCGAGCAGCGCGATGGCTGCCCGTGGTTCGCCGATCTCGACCAGGACGGCGGCCTGTCCGGCCATGGCCTGCGCCTCGGTGCCGCGAGTGTCGGCTTCGGCCGCGGCCGCCCGGGCTCGATCGAACCGGTGCCAGGCGTGCTCGGGATCGCCCTCGTCGAGTGCCTGCCAACCGGCCAGCGCCGCCGCCTCGGCCAGCACCGCGGCGACCCCGGTACGCCGGGCGCGCTCGATCGTGTGGACGAGTGTTCGGTCGAGCTCGTCGACCAGGGCGCGTACCAACTCGCCGGCACCCGCGGCGCCCAGCTCGTCGTCGAGCCGGCGCGCAACGGTGAGTTGCTCGCGCCACAGATCCAGCACCTCAACACCGACCGACCCGGCCGCCGCGAGCCGGGTTCTGAGCCGGTGCGCGCCACCGGGCCCGGGCTCCTCCGCGGGTGCCTGGCCTGGTAATCCGAGCTCGGCCGCGGTGCGACCGTATAGCTCAGTGAGGAGGGCGCGGTAGTGCGGCTCGGGAACAGCGTGTCCGTTCTCCCACCGGGAGAGCAGGCTCTTCAGGCTGGCCGGGGTGGCGGCGCCGTTCTCCCCCGCCCGCCCGCCACGGGCTTGGGCAAGGGCTGCGAGCTCACGGGCGGCGTCGGACTGGGACCAGTTCCGAGAGCGCCGGGCCCCGCGCAGCGCGGGGCGTTCGTCGGTCATGTACCCAGATTGTCGGTACCCGACCGTACTGTCAACGCCGTGGACGCAACAGCGCGTCCACAGTCCTGAACATAGCCCTGAATCAGGGACAGGAGAGGCGACGATGGATCTCACGACGTGCTCGGTGTGTGCGTTGGCAGGCTCGGTTGGCGGGGTCGCCACCGGCTATTGCGTTGGGCGCCGCCGACGGCCCAGGCCCACCCGAGTGAAACGGGGCATCATGCGGTCCTGGCCCGGTCGGGTCAGCAAGGGTGATCGAAACGGGCCCGGTCGGTTGCGTCGTGGGCGCAAGGAATGAGGGCGGCGTCGGCCGGGCCACGCGATGGCTGCCGAGTGGGTGGATCTGCAGGTGAACAGGTGGGGGTGCCGGCTCCTCATCGGAAGTCGCCCGCAGCTCGGCGAACCTGCCCCAGCAGCTCCGTGAGGTGTACCTCCTGCTCCGGGGTCAGACCGCCGAGGCCGAAGCGGATCTCGGTCACCGACGCGGTGGCGGCGTCCAGCAGGGCCGAGCCGGCATCGGTGATCTCTACGAGCGTCGTCCGCCGATCGGTCGGGTGCGGTATGCGCCGGACGAGATCGTCGGTCTGTAGCCGGTCGACGATGTTGGTGACGCTGGTCGGGTGCAGCTGTAGACGTTCGCCCATCACACGCATCGGCAGGCTGCCGGCACGTGAGAACATGAGCAGGACCAACGCTTCGTATCGGGCGAAGGTCAGGCCGTGGGGTCGCAGCGCCCCGTCCACCGCCGAGAGCAGGATCTGCTGCACGCGCATCACGCTGGTCACAGCGGCCATCGTTGCGGCGGGCCCGATCCGCTCGTCCCACAGTTCCGCCGCCCGCATGATCGGATCGAACGGCAGCGGGCCGCGGGGGGTCATGACGAGCGACGCTAGCAGTGGGCGCGGCCCGCCCCTGGTCGCGGCAGGCTGGTGCGGCAGGCTGATGGGCATGCTCTTTGCATTCAGCGTGGCCCCCGCGGGCACGGACAGCGACAGCGTCGGCGACGTGGTCACGGAGGCGATCAGGGTGGTGCGGGCATCTGGCCTGCCCAACGAAACCACGTCGATGTTCACCACCATCGAGGCCGAGACCTGGGACGAGGGGATGGCCGTGATCAAGAGAGCGGTGGAGGCCGTGCAGGCGCGCGCCCCCCGCGTCAGCCTGGTGCTCAAGGCCGACATCCGGCCGGGCCGCACCGGCGAGCTGCGGGCCAAGGTGCAGCGGATCGAGCGGGCACTGGACGGCGGCTGAGCGGCTCAACGGACCGGGCGGTCGAACCATAGTGGATGTTCGCGGGCCGCGGCCGCACCAGGTCGCGAACTACCTGCGGCTCTCGGCTCAGCGGGTGCGAGCGGGGCCCGATGGCGGCTCCCGCTCGCACCGTGTTGGCCGAGTCAGTACATCGCGATGTTCAAGGTGAAGAAGAAGATGCCCACCAGGATGGCGACCACGCCGAGCACCATGGCGATGCCGCCCTGCCTGGTCGAGATCGGGCGGCGGGAGGCAGCGAAGCCGAGACCCAGGGCGGTGGCACCGAGGATCCATCCCAAGATCGAGATCGGGCTGCTCAGCAGCGCGATGACGCCCACGACCAGTGCCGCCATGCCCATCGTCGTGCTCTCCGAGCGCGCGGACTTCTTGCGCGCGTCGGTGAGCAGGCGGTCGGTGGTGTTGTCCGTGCTCATGCAGGATCCTCCGGTTGAGGGAAGCCGCGAATGCGGCTGGGCAACGTCTACGCAGAGCGACGGCGTGTCACTCATACCTCGTCAACGAGCATCTGCTTGCTCTGGTGCGCCGCCAGATCGGTGATCGATCCCCGTCTGGTTCGTCCGATCGGCCGGCTCCGACTGCGCGGCGTCACCGGATCCTCTGAACGACGGGTGCGGTGGAATGCCCGGACCGTGCTGCCTGTCCCCTCGTCAGCGGGTTCGGACGGCAGGTCCGGTCCAACGGTGCGGCGGACAGGCACCGTGCCAGGATAGATGCCGTGTCCCGACCCGATCCCCGGCAGGCCGCCCAGACTGCCGCGCTGTCCTCCGCCATGGCCGGCGCGGTCGACCTCGCCGCCCTGAAGACCCGCTCCGAGAACAGCAAGGCCGCCCCGCAACCGACCGGCAGCGGCCTGTTCGTTCTCGATGTCACCGAGCCGAGCTTCCAGGCCGACGTCCTCGAACGATCGATGCAGGTCCCGGTCGTGGTCGACCTGTGGGCCACCTGGTGCGAGCCGTGCAAGCAACTCTCCCCGGTGCTGGAGCGCCTCGCCGCAGCGGGCAATGGCGCATGGATCCTGGCCAAGATCGACGTCGATGCCAGCCCACGGATCGCGCAGGCTTTCGGCGTTCAGTCGATCCCGATGGTCATCGCGGTCGTCGGCGGTCAGCCGGCCGACGCATTCACCGGCGCCCTGCCCGAGCCGCAGATCCGCGAGTGGATCTCCGCCCTGCTCGACGCGATGCGCGAGCGCATGCCCGCCATCCGACTAGCCGAGGCAGGTGCGGCCGACGACGGGGAGCCGGCCGAGGAGGAGGAGCCGGAGGACCCGCGCTTCACCGAGGCGGAGGACGCCCTCGAGCTCGGCGACTATGCCGCGGCAGAGGCGGCCTACGAGCGCATCCTGGCCGTCGAACCGGCCAACGTGCAGGCTGTCGCCGCGCTGTCGCAGGTGCGTTTCCTGGCCCGCGCCGAGAGCATCGACCCGTCAGCGGTGGCCCGGGCCGATGCTGACCCCGACGACGTCGATGCCCAGCTCGCTGCCGCCGACGTCGAGGTGGCCAAGGATGGCGTCGAGGCCGCCTTCGCCCGCCTGGTGGCCACCGCGGGCCGCACGCTCGGCGAGGACCGCGACCGGGTTCGCGAGCACCTCGTCAGCCTGTTCGAGCTGTTCAGCCCCGACGATCCTCGGGTGACCGCGGCTCGGCGTGCGCTCGCCCGCGTCCTGTTCTGACGTTCGACGAGCACTACTGCTCCTCGTGCAGCACCGGACAAGTTCATCGGGGGCCTGGATCACACCGCCAGCTTCATGGATCGCCGAACAGGAACACCAGAGCCCCATTTCGTGCGGTTCCCCGTACCGAGACGCTGATCTTGGTAGGTCACCGCGGCTCCGGTGGCGCCGTGACCATCGGTTGGGAACCCGGAACCGCACCCGGTACGGCTGACCGTTCCCAGGAATCGATCAAGCGCTCGACGACTTCCGCCCACCGGATCCCCTGCCCCGCCTCCCGCGGGCGTCCTCGACCCCGACCGAACCCGAAGAACTTCTGCGGCGCTGCACCAGCGGGGCGTTCAGGACAGGGTGCAGGACACCGGGCCCGGTCCTGTCGCCGTTCTGCCGGACGCCTACCGGCGCCGTGGACGGGAGCGAGTCGTGGGTCGGCCTCGGGGGAGCGGGTGGGGGAGCCGAAGCGGATCGGGATAGCGTCGCGACCCGTGTCCGAGAAGCGCGTCCCGATGCCGGCGGTCCCACCGCACCGGATTGCTGCGCTGCTGGTGGTCGTCGCGCTCTTCAGCACTGTCGTGCTGCACGCGCGGCACCCCGACGCACTGGTCACCCTGTTGCCGTCGCGGACATGTACGAGCTGCACCTCGACTTCGACACGTTCTGGCACTCCGCGGTCGCGCTCACACAGGGCATGGACATATACGAGACCCCCGCCAAGCTGACCAATCTCAACCCGCCGCTGCTCACGGTGCTACTGACGCCGGTCGCCCTGATGGACGCCCTGACCGCGTACCGGGTCTTCGTGCTGCTCACCCTGCTGATGGTCCTCGGCGCGGTGCTGGCCGTGGCGCGGGAGCTGCGGCTCTCGCGAGCGGCGATGACGGTCGCAGTAGTTGCGGTGGGAGCGTCCTCACCGCTGCACAGCACGCTCCTGCTCGGCCAGATCTACCCGCTGCTGCTCGTCGGGCTGGTGGCCGGGTGGATCGCCGAGCGCCGCGGGCACCCGGTGCTGGCCGCGGCGCTCTACGGCGTCACGGTCGCACTCAAGCCGTCGTTGGCGCCGGTGTTGCTGCTCGCCCTGGCCCAGCGGCGGTGGGTACCGCTCCGGGTCGGGCTGGCGTCGGCCGCTGTGGCCACCGTCGTAGGCGTGCTGGTGGCCGGGCCGTCGAGCGGTATCGCCTGGCTCCGGATCGCGCTGATGGAGGGGGTGCCCGACCACGTGGACAACGCATCGCTTCCCGGGCTCGCCGTTCGGTTCGACCTACCGGGAATGGTGGGTGCGCTCCTGGGTGCCGCGGTGCTGATCGGCACACTCGCGTGGTGCGCGCGGCATTCTGAGCGAATCGACCCGGCCGGCACCGCGCCCTGGGCGGTGCTCGCGGCGGGCCTGCTGCTCTCGCCGATCACCTGGCACAACTACCTGCTGCTGCTCGTGCCCGGCGTGCTGGTGCTGGTCGCGATGGGCGGTCGCGCAGCCGCCGCCGCCGCGCTGGCCGCGGCCATGATCCCCAGTTCATGGAACGCTGAGTGGCCGCCCGAGGGGCTGGGATCCGACCTCGCACGGTCGCTGTACTGCGCGATCCTGATCGGTTACTGGCTGATGCTGCTGTCCGGAACCCGCGCAGTGGGCGAATCGGGCGCAGTGGGCGAATCGGGCGCACTGACCGACCGGCGGCTCGCCGCGCCCATACCGGACTCCGGCACCAGCCACAGCACCCCTGACGGCGGCAACCGCAGCGCCGCTGACGCCGGCCGCCCGTGCCAGGTCGTGTCGTCGGCTTCAACGGCTCCGAGGTTGCCCACCCCCGAGCCGCCGTAGCTCTCCACGTCGGTGTTGAGCACCTCGCGCCAGCGTCCGGCGAACGGTAGCCCGACCCGGTAGTTCTCATTCGGCTGGCCGGCGAAGTTCGCGATGCAGGCCAGCATCACCGGACCGCCCTGCGCGTCCACGCCGTGCCGCAGGAAGCTCAGGACGTTGCCCATCGCGTCGTTGGCGTCGATCCAGGAGAAGCCCTCCGGCACGTTGTCGCGGGTCCACAGCGCCGGGTGTGCCCGGTAGGCGCGGTTCAGGTCGCCCACGAACTTCTTGATCCCACCGTGCAACGAATCCTTGAGCAGCTCCCAGTCCAACGAGCGGCTCTCCGTCCACTCCTGCGGCTGCCCGAACTCCCCGCCCATGAACAGCAGCTGCTTGCCGGGATGGGCCCACTGAAAGGCCAGCAGCGCACGCACGCCCGCTGCCTTGTTCCAGTCGTCGCCCGGCGTCCGGGTCCACAATGAGCCCTTGCCGTGCACGACCTCGTCGTGGCTGATCGGCAGGATGTAGTTCTCGCTGAACGCGTACATCAGCGAGAACGTCATCTGGTTGTGGTGGTAGCTGCGGTGGACGGGATCGCGCCCGGTGTAGTCGAGGGTGTCGTGCATCCAGCCCATGTTCCATTTGAACCCGAAGCCCAGCCCACCGAGATGGGTGGGCCGGGTGACGCCGGGCCAGGCCGTCGACTCCTCGGCGATGGTCATGACGCCTGGGTGGCGGCGGTAGACGGTGGCGTTCATCTCCTGGAGGAATGCCACCGCGTCGAGGTTCTCCCGGCCGCCGTGCACGTTGGGCAGCCACTGGCCCTCGGAACGCGAGTAGTCGAGGTACAGCATGCTCGCCACCGCGTCGACGCGCAGACCGTCGATGTGGAACTCCTCGAGCCAGTACAGGGCGTTGGCGACGAGGAAGTTGCGCACCTCCTTGCGGCCGAAGTCGAACACGAGGGTGCCCCATTCGGGCTGCTCCCCGCGGCGCGGGTCGGCATGCTCGTAGAGCGGGGTGCCGTCGAACCGGGCCAGCGCCCACTCGTCGCGCGGGAAGTGCCCCGGCACCCAGTCGATGATGACTCCGTAACCGGCCTGGTGGAGCCGGTCGACGAAGTATCGGAAATCGTCGGGAGCTCCGAATCGCGAGCTCGGGGCGAAGTAGGACGTGACCTGGTAGCCCCAGGACCCGCCGAACGGGTGCTCCGCGACCGGCAACAGTTCGATGTGGGTGAAGCCGGTGTCGTCCAGGTAGGCCACCAGCTCGTCGGCGATCTTGCGATAGCCCAACCCTTGCTTCCACGACCCGAGGTGCATCTCGTAGACGCTGATCGGCTCGGCGTGCGGGCTGCGCTGCGCGCGGGCGGTGGTCCACTCCTCGTCGGCCCATTCGTGGGTGGAGACGTCGACGATCGACGCGGTGGCCGGCGGGACCTCGGCGGCGAACGCCATCGGGTCAGCTTTGTCACTCCAGTGGCCGTCCCCGCCGAGGATCCGGAACTTGTACCGGGTACCGGGCGCGACGCCGGGAACGAAAAGCTCCCAGACCCCCGAGCTGCCCAGCGCGCGCATCGGATGCGTCCAACCCGTCCAGCTGTCGAAGTCGCCCGTGGCACGAACGCCCTGCGCCGCGGGCGCCCATACCGCGAAGCTCACGCCGGTGACCGGGCCCGCCGGCGTGTCGTAACGGCGCACGTGCGCTCCGAGCACGTCCCAGAGCCGCTCGTGACGACCCTCGCCGACGAGGTGCAGGTCGACCTCTCCGAGCGTGGGCAACCAGCGATAAGGGTCGTCGACGATGTCGACGCGTTCGCCGTAGCGCACAGCCAGGCGGTAGTCCGCGGCCGGGCCGGGCACGCTTCCGGAGAACAGGCCGGCATCGTGCACCCGGACGAGCGGATGACCGCCGGCCGGGCCGCCCTCGCGCAGCACGCGCACCTCGTCGGCATGCGGTCGCAGCACGCGCACGATCGTGCCGTCCGGATTCGGGTGAGCGCCGAGCACCGAGTGCGGGTCGTGATGGGCGCCGCCGAGCAGCCGGTCGACCGTGGCTCGGTCGGGCGCGCAGGCGTCCAGCGTCCGGGTGGTGTCTTCGGCGCGATCCACTCCTGAACCCTAAGGCGAGCGGTACCCGCGCGCCGGGTCTGGGGCAGACGCGTCGGTCACGACACCGGTACGAGTCACCGGATGGTCGGCCGCACTCGACGCGCGGAGCTGGCTTTCGTAGCGCCGCTCAGGCGGCGCCGGAGTACTGACTCGGACAGTCCGGGCTGGGAGGTCGGGTACGGAGAACCTGGTCCGGGTCGTTCCAGGGGGCGTCCGAGCTTGGTCGCCCACCGGCCTTGTCGTCCGATCGTGCCCCGGCCGATCGTGCTCCGGCCGCTCGTGCCCCGTCCGATCGTGCCCCGTCCGATCGTGCCCCGGCCGCTCGAGCCGCACTCGACTGCCCGACGCGTCGGGCGATTCGGTGACTCGGTCTCTCCACGAGGCGATAGAAGATCTCGGTCAGCGGGAAGGTGATGATCACAGTGAGCACCAGGGCAGACCCGAGTGCGGGCTTGCCACCCAGTGCTACCGCCACGGAGACAACGATGGGCAGGTGAACCAGATAGAGGCTGAACGACCTGGTGCCCAGCCACTGCATGACCGAGGACGTCATGAACCGCCGAGCACCTGGCCAGTGCCAGACCAGGAAGACGACCAGACACGCACCGAGGGCCTGCAGCCCGCGGGTCGCGGCCACCGTCTCCTCGGCCACATGCGTCCCGAAGGCGTGCACGAACCAGTACGACATGAGCAGCCCGACACAGACGACGAGCGCTGCCGACCACCACAGCTGGGGACGCCGGCGCCGGTGGACGGAGGCTGCCCAGCTTGCCAACCTGCGATGTTCGACAGCCATCAGGGTACCGAGTGCGAACAGCGGTAGAGAGGCCAGCGCGGGGCTGTCGATCCCGGCTCCGATCACGAGCATCAGCAGTAGGACCAGCGCCTTGACGTGCCAGAGCGTTCGGCACGTTCTCGCCATCACGAGGAACAACGGCAGGGCGAGGCAGAACAGGACCTCCCATTGCAGGGACCACAGCACATGGTTCGTCGATCCCGGCCACCACAGGAGGAACAGGTCCCCGACCGCGCCTGGCACGGTCGGGTTCTCGGCGTGCTGGGACAACCACCAGCTGTCGCCGACCTGCCACGTGCGCGGAAACGCCGTCGCCCACAGCACAGCGAGCGTCACGGCTGCCCATACCGGTAAGTACAGGCGCAGGAGCCGGCGCGGGAAGTAGTCCCACGGATTCACCCGCCCCGATCCGGCGACGGGAAGCGCGAGCACGAGACCACTGAGGACGAAGAACACGAAGACTGCTTCGGTGCCGGCCCAGAGCAGATGCAGCGGGGTGTATGCAGCCCACCAGCTCACGTCCCCGACGTCGACGGCAGTGGGATCGAGATAGGGGGCAGCCAGCACGGGCTGGGTGAGGAAGACATGATGCACGACCACCACCAGCGCGGCGATCCCGCGGAGCCCGTCGAGCGAGGCGACTCGTTTCGACGCCTCGGCCGGTCGGTGTCGACCGCCGGCGGTCCGAGCGTCGGGGAGGAGACCGAACTCGGCTACTCCCTTCCGGTCCGAGCCGGTCTGATCCCGATGTCCGCCGTCGAGGCCGTGCCGGCCTGCGGTGAGGGAGTCGGACGTGCGAGCTGAGAGCGGAGCGGCGGTTTCCGAATCATCCGGGCGCTGACCCGCAGGCCGGTCGATGCAACATCGTTGCGTGCATCGGCCGGGACATTTCACGGGACCGCCTCTCTGCACCTGTCGCCAGGGCGTCCGGCACCGTCGGTGGGCGCCGGCTCCACCGGGGCCAACCCGGCATGGCGGGCCGACGGACTGGGTGACGTCGTGCACGATGGGGAGCGGACTGTGTTTCGATTCATCGAGGTGAACCTGGTCGAAGCCGGTCGTGTGTCCTGGCTGGTTGTCCCTGCAAGATATCCGGCTCCGCAGCACCGAGCTGACCGACGCCGCACCAGGAGAGCCGATCGAACCGACGTGCGCGACGAGCGACCATCGAACGGCTGCCAGCACCCCGAACGATCGGGCCTGCCTGCGGGCGCACTAGCGCATCGTTCCCACGATTCGTCTTAACCTTGCCTTGACACTTCTGCACCGGGAAGATAAGGATGCCCACGGCCACGTCACCGGCCGACTCCTGGCTGTCAGCTACGAGCCTGGGACACCCGAGCCCGACTCTGCGGTGATCCGCGCGATCGAGCCCAGGGGGATGAGCGCCCATGCCGGCCGGCTGCGGGTTTCGTAGAGCACCTCGTACACGGCCTTGTCCAGCTCGAACGCCCGCAGCAGCTCCGACTGTGCCCGCGGGTCGGTCCCCGATCGGATGGCGTAGCCGGCGCAGAAGGCGTCGCGGTTGCGGGTGGCCCACTCATTGGCTCGCCAGACGAGCTGCGAGTCGTGGTCGACGTCGACGAACGTGCCGGATTCCCACTGTTGGAGCTGGTGGAACGCCGCGTAGTCGAACGACCGCAGCATCCCGGCGACGTCACGCAGTGCCGAGTCCAGCCGCACCCGGTCGGTCAACGTGCTCGACGGCTCGCCCTCGAAGTCGATCAGCAGCCAGCCGTACGGGGTGCGCAGGGTCTGGCCGAGGTGTAGGTCACCGTGGATGCGCTGGGCGCGGATCGGGCTGTTCAGCCTGGCCAGGGCTTCGTAGGCGACCCGGATCGGTTCGACGTGCTCGGCCAGGGCGGCCACCTCGGCCGCGGCCGAGGCGAGCCGGTTGTGCATGGCCGCGGCCAGCTCGGCGGGGTCGCGCTCGGAGGTGCCGAGCACCTCGACGAGCTCGGAGTGCACCAGCGCGACGGTCTCGCCCAGCCGGGAGGCCTCGGCCGCGAAGTCGCCGCCCACCTCGTCGGCGCGCAGGTCGGCCTCGGCGAGGAGGTCTCGCACGCTGGCCAGCGCCATCGCCCACCCTTCGGCGGAGTTGGCGGCGAAATCCTGGAGCATGCCCAGCGTGACCGGCTCGCCATGCAGGACTCCCTCCACCGCGCCCTGCAGCGCGGCCACCTGCGCACTGCCCACCGAGCGCAGCGCCCGGTGCAGCTCCAGGTCGGGATTGACCCCCGGGGCGACCCGGCGGAACAGCTTGAAGATGGCCTGCTCGCCGTAGGCGACCGAGGTGTTGGACTGCTCGACGCCCAGCACCCGACCCGACATCCCCTCGGTGATCTCCGCGTCCGGCTCGGGGACGAACCGCGCATCACCGATCGTGGCTCCGGATCTGATGGATGCCAACAGCCATTCGGTGATGTCGTGATCCCACAGCCCATCATAGGCGAGCAGGTCGCCGACCCGACCGATGCACGCGTGCTCGAGTTCTCCGCCCACCTCGGCCCGCCGGCCGACCAGGAGCTGGTAGTGATGCACCGGGGAGTGGTCGTCGAACTCGACGGTGAACAGCATCAGGTCGAGGAGTGGCTCACCGTCGGTGATCAGCGGGGTGTCCACAGCCACCGTGACCGACCGCACCGGGCGTCCCTTCGCGGCGAACCAGCGTTGTCGGGCCAGCCAGTCGGGTAGCTGGCGGTGGAGGAACTCCGGCGAGAATCCAGCAGAAATCATCGGCCCTCCTCCGCGGGAATGATCGAGAACCAGTAGAAACCGTGACCGGGCAGTGTCAGGAGATACGCCAGCTCCCCGATCTTCGGGAACTCGACGCCGCCGGTCAGCTCATGCGGCGTCCAGCCCTCGTATGCAGAGAGATCGAGCTCGACGGGCTGTGGAAAGCGCGACATGTTGTTCACGCACAGCACGGTGTCCTTCCTGTCCTCGCCGCCTGTGGACCGGGTGTAGGCCAGCACCGACGGATTCGTACCACCGAGCTCGTGGTAATCGCCGAGACTGAACGCGAGGTGACGCCTGCGCACCTCGATCATGTGCCGATTCCAGTGCAACAGGGAGGTGGTGGAGTTCAGCTGCGCCTCGACGTTGACCGCCTGGAACCCATACAGCGGGTCCATCACGATCGGCAGGTAGAGCCGGCCCGGGTCGCAGGTGGAGAATCCGGCGTTGCGGTCGGGTGTCCATTGCATGGGGCTGCGGACGCCGTCGCGGTCGCCGAGCCAGATGTTGTCGCCCATGCCGATCTCGTCGCCGTAGTAGAGCACCGGTGATCCGGGCAGCGAGAGCAGTAGCGCGGTGAAGAGCTCGAGCTGGTTGCGGTCGTTGTCCAGCAGCGGGGCGAGGCGTCGACGGATACCGATGTTTGCCTTCATCCGCGGGTCCTTTGCGTACTCCGCGTACATGTAGTCGCGCTCTTCGTCGGTGACCATCTCGAGCGTCAGCTCGTCGTGGTTGCGCAGGAAGATGCCCCACTGGCAGCCCGCCGGAATGGCTGGGGTCTGGGCCAGTATCTCCGAGATCGGGAAGCGGTTCTCCCGGCGCACGGCCATGAAGATGCGCGGCATCAGCGGGAAATGGAACGCCATCTGGCATTCGTCGCCACCGACTTCAGGATTACCGAAGTACTCGACGACGTCGGCCGGCCACTGGTTGGCCTCGGCCAGGAGCACGCGGCCGGGGTACTCGTCGTCGACGACCTTACGGGCCTTGCGCAGGAACGCGTGGGTCTCGGGCAGGTTCTCGCAGTTCGTGCCTTCGCGCTCGTAGAGGTAGGGCACCGCGTCGAGCCGAAATCCGTCGATACCCAGATCCAACCAGAACCGCAGCACGTCGAGCATCGCGTCCTGCACCGCCTGGTTGTCATAGTTCAGGTCGGGTTGGTGGGAGAAGAACCGGTGCCAGTAGAACTGCCCGCGAACCGGGTCATAGGTCCAGTTCGACTGCTCGGTGTCGACGAAGATGACCCTCGCCTTGGGATAGCCGGAGTCGTCGTGGGCCCAGACGTAGAAGTCCCCGTACGGGCCGTTCGGGTTGCGCCGGGACTCCTCGAACCACGAATGCGAGTCGGACGTGTGGTTCATCACCAGGTCGGTGATGACCCGAATGCCGCGCTTGTGCGCCTCGTCGAGCAGGTGGACGAAATCCTCGACCGTGCCGAACTCCGGCAGCACCGCTCGGAAGTCGCGGATGTCGTAACCGCCGTCGCGCAGTGGCGAGTCGTAGAACGGTGGCAGCCACAGACAGTCGACGTCGAGCCACTCGAGGTAGTCGAGCTTCTCCGTGAGCCCGCGGAGGTCACCGGTGCCGTCGCGGTTGGAGTCGGCGAACGCCCGCACCAACACCTCGTAGAACACCGCCCGTTTGAACCAGCCCCGGTCCACGTCGAGGGTGCGTGCATGCTGGAACTCGTCGGCGTCCTGCTCTACGACCAGACCCGACTCGGCCTTTTCACTCATCGGGTTCGAGGCTAGTCGCGGAAGGCGCGATCTTCAGGATGTGGTTCGCGCCGCTCGCCAGCGCGGGGTGCGAGGCGCGCGCCCTCTGTGCGCGACGAGGGCGGAGCCGGTCGGACGACCTGGACCGCGAGATGCGCGAGGATGCCGCCCGCCTCGGCATGACGTCGCGGAGTGGCCGGACAACCGCGAGGATTTCGAGCACTTGATCGAGAAGGCGACGACGGTCCGGGTGATGCCGTTCGAGACGGCGAACCGCGACGCCTACGCCGCCGCCGGTGAAGCCATACTCGCCGATGTCGAGGCACTCGTCGCCGTTTGGGACGGGTCACCGCCGGACGGCAGGGGCGGCACCGGTGACACTGTTTCGACTGCGCGGCAGCGGGGACTGCCGGTCACGATCATCTGGCCAGAGGGCGTCAATAGGAGTTAGTCCGAAAATCAAGTCGGGGACGGGCGTGCTCGTATACCCGGTAACCGCAGCGGATCCCGAGTACACGAGGCGCCAAGCGACGACGACGTCACCCGCAGCCGCAGTCCAGATCTTCTGCCTGGCACGGGCGCCCCGCAAGGGGGCACATGCGACTGAGTGAGAAAGCCGTCAGTCAAATTGCAGGCCCCCTCCTCTACGATGGCGCTGAAGAACCTGGCTCGAACGGCGCTCGGCCCAGAGGCCCGTCGAGTTCGCCTGGATGGACGGTGTCAGGGCCGGGAGTTCGACGACCTCATGTGGGACGACCTCAGGTGAGCTCATGTGAGCAGAACGAAGGGCGTTCGCAGATGATCGAACGTCGCCCGCATGTCCTGCTCTCCGTCGCGGCCTCGCTCGATGGCTACATCGATGACGGCTCTGCCGAGCGGCTGTTGCTGTCCAACATGGAGGACGTCGACCGCGTCGACGAGATCCGGTCGGGTGTGGATGCGATTCTTGTCGGGGCGGGCACGATCCGTGCGGACGACCCTCGGCTTCTCCTGAGATCCGGGGCCCGTCGCGCCGAACGGGTCCGGCAGGGTCGGCCCGAGTCGCCGGTGAAGGTGACGATCAGCAACGGCGGTGAGCTCGATCCGCAGGCCAGGTTCTTCACCGCAGGCACCGGTGACAAGCTCGTGTACGTCAGCTCGTCCGCGTACGCGACGCTGACCCGCCGGCTCGGCGCCGTCGCGACGGTGTTCGATGCCGGTCAACCGCTCAGCCTCACCACGGTCCTGGCCGACCTGGCGGATCGGGGGATCGCACGGTTGATGGTCGAGGGCGGCAGCGCGATGCACACGCTGTTCCTCACCTCCGATGTCGTCGATGAGCTGCACGTCGTCGTCGCACCGTTCTTCGTCGGTGATCCGGGAGCGTCGAGGTTGGTGAACCCGGGTCGGTTCCCGCAGGCTCCGGACCGGCCGATGAGCCTGGCGGAGGTCCGGCGGATCGGTGACCTCGCGCTGCTGGTGTACCGCCCCCTGGCCGCGGACGGCGAATGATCGACGCTGTGGACCGGGAGGTCAGAAGCAGGCCTTCGGCACCCCCTGGCCGGGATCGATCTGGTGCGGGCCGGCCTTGCTCGGTCGCACGTCGAAGTCGAAGATCGCCGTCGGGATGTAGACCGTGGAACACGAGTTCGGGATGTCCACCACCCCGGACAGACGGCCCCTCGATCGGCGCTGCCCCCAGGATCATGTAGGCCTGGATGGCGCTGTACCCGAACTTCTGCAGATAGTCGATCGCATGCAGGCAGGCCCGCTGGTAGGACAGGTGCGAGTCGAGATAACGCTGCTCGCCACCGAGGGTCACCGATGTGCCGGAGAACGCCAGCCACTGGCTGTACTGCGGGTCTACGTTGCCCGGCATGAAGATTGCGTTCTCGGAGACCCCGTAGGTGTCCATGCCACCCTTGATCAGGTCGACGTGCAGGTCCATGAACCCGCCCATCTCGATCGCTCCGCAAAAGGTGATCTCCCCGTCGCCCTGGGAGAAGTGCAGGTCACCCATGGACAGCTTGGCACCGTCGACGAAGACGGGGTAGAACACGCGCGTCCCCTTGGTGAGGTTCTTGATGTCCTGGTTGCCGCCGTTCTCCCGCGGCGGCGCGGTGCGGGCAGCCTCGGCTGCGGCCCGGTCGAACTCCTCGCCGGTGAGGCTGCCCAGGATCGCGGAGTCCGGCAGCGGGGGAAGGGCCAGCGGCGGCACCCGGTTCGGGTCGGTGTCGATCAGCACCTGCTCGCGGGCGTTCCACCGTGCGAGCAACGCGGCCGACGGGGCGGTCCCCATCAGTCCCGGATGCACGATCCCGGTGAAAGACACCCCAGGGACGTGCCGTGAGGTCGCCACGCCGCCCCGGAAGTCCCAGATCACCTTGTAGGCGTCCGGGAACTGCTCTGTGAGGAACCCGCCGCCGTTCTCGGTGGCGAACTCACCCGTGTAGCCCCAACCCTGGCCGGCAAGCGGCCCGGAGTCCTCCTGCGGGATCGGGCCGACGTCGAGGATGTCGACGATCAACAGGTCGCCCGGTTGCGCACCCTCCACCGCGATCGGCCCGCTGAGCACGTGCACGCCGGGCAGCGGGGCGTGGAG
>JBOHEP010000512.1:0-6998 GCA_050701075.1 Pseudonocardia sp.
CCTCCTGCGCCTTCCAACACCGCGTCCGGAACCGGCAGCCCGACGGCGGATCGACCGGGCTGGGCACGTCGCCGGTGAGCACGATCCGCCTGCGCCCCCGCTCCAGCACCGGATCCGGCAACGGGGCGGCGGAGAGCAGGGCCTGGGTATAGGGATGCCGCGCACCCCCGTACACGTCGTCCCGCGATCCGATCTCGACGATCTTGCCCAGGTACATCACCGCGATCCGGTCGCAGATGTGGCGGACCACCGAGAGGTTGTGCGCGATGAACAGGTAGGCCAGCCCGAGCCGGTCCTGGAGCTCCTCCAGCAGGTTGAGCACCCCGGCCTGGACGGAGACGTCCAGCGCGGACACCGGCTCGTCGAGCACGATGAGCTTCGGCGCCAACGCCAGCGCCCGGGCGATGCCGATCCGCTGGCGCTGCCCGCCGGAGAACTCGTGCGGATAGCGGTTGCGGTGTTCGGAGTTCAACCCGACGGTCTCCAGCAGCTCGTCGACGCGGCGCTGCGCCCCAGCCCGCCCGCCCGCCGCGCCGTGGATCCGCAGCGGCTCGGCGACGATGTCGTTGACCGGCCAGCGCGGGTTGAGCGAGGCGTAGGGGTCCTGGAAGACGATCTGCAGGTCACGCCGCACGCCGCGCAGTTGCCGGGCCCGCAGTGTGGTCAGCTCGCGCCCCTGGAATCGGACCGATCCCGAGGTGGGAGGATGCAACGCCACGATCGCCCGCCCCACCGTCGACTTCCCGCAGCCGGACTCACCGACCAGGCCCAGCGTCTGCCCGCCGTCGATCTCCAGGGACACCCCGGACACGGCCTGCACCGCACCGGTGACCCGCGGGATGATCCCACCGCCGCGGACCGGGAACTCCTTGACCAGATCCCGCACGCTGAGCAGCGACATCCGGTCCGACGAGGCGACCTGCGCGGTCATCGCCGCCCTCCCAGGAAGATCCGCCGCGGCTGCTCCAGCGCGGCCACATCCGGCCACCGCCGGCATCGAGCGGTGTGCCCCGCGAGGGGTGCGGCCAGCAGCTCGGGCTCGGCCGCTCGGCATTCGGGTTCCACCAACGGGCAGCGCGGCCCGAACGCACACCCCGGCGGCAGCCGCAGCAGCGACGGCGGCGCGCCGTTGATCGGGGTCAGCGGCTTGCCCAGCAGCTCCGGGTTCGGGATCGACCCGAGCAGCCCGATCGTGTAGGGCATCCTGGGCTCCGCGAAGACGTCCTCCACCGGCCCGGACTCGACCACCGTGCCCCCGTACATCACCTGTACCCGGCCGGCGACGCCCGCCACGACACCCAGGTCATGAGTGATCATCATGATCGCGGCACCGGTCTCGTCCCGGATCCGCAGGAGCGTCTCCAGGATCTGCGCCTGGACGGTCACGTCGAGAGCGGTGGTCGGTTCGTCGGCGATGATCAGGCTCGGGTCGTTGATGATCGCCATCGCGATCATGGCGCGCTGCCGCATCCCACCGGAGTACTCGTGCGGGTACTGGTCGGCGCGCCGCTTCGGCTGCGGGATCCCGACGAGCTCCAACGCCTCGACGGCCTGGGCCGCCGCCTTCTTCCACGCGACGCCGTGATGGGCTCGGTAGGCCTCGGCGACCTGCCAACCCACGGTGTACACGGGGTTCAACGAGCTCATCGGATCCTGGAAGATCATGGCGATGTCGTTGCCGCGCAACGCGCGGAGGTCCTTCTCCGGAAGGCCCACCAGCTCGCGGCCCCGGAACCGGACGGAACCGGTGACGGTGGCCGTCCTCGGCAACAGGCCCATGATCGCCGCCGCGGTCACCGACTTGCCACAGCCCGACTCGCCGACGATGCCGAGCACCTCACCGGCCCGCACGTCGAAGGACACGCGCCGGACGGCCCGGACCACCCCGTCGTCGGTGTCGAAGCCGACCGAGAGGCCGGTGACGGTGAGCAGCGCCTCATCGGAGTCGCCCGGCGCCCGGCGCCCGGGGGTGAACACGTCCTCACTCATGCCCGCACCCGCTTCTGCCGCGGGTCGAACGCGTCGCGCAGACCGTCGCCGATGAAGTTGACCGACAGCGAGATCGCCACGATGAACACGAACGGGAACCAGAACAGCCACGGCAACGTGACCAGCTCGTTCTTGTTCTCGTTGATGATCAGCCCCAGCGACGCGTCCGGCCGCTTGACCCCCAGGCCGATGAAGGAGAGCGCGGACTCCAACAACACCGCTTGGGCGATCGTGATCGTGGCGTTCACGATGATCACGTCGATCGTGTTCGGCAGGATGTGCCGGAACACCACGCGCGAGGTCGACGCCCCCGACGCCCGGGCCGCCTCGACGAACTCCTTCTCCCGCAGCGAGAGCACCATGCCCCGGATGGTGCGGGTGATCGGCAGCCACGCCACGGTGAGCGCGAGGATCAGCGCGACGGTGAGCCAGTTGCTGCCCGACTGCTGACCGGGGATCACCGTGAAGCTGTTGCGGGCCAGCACGGCTGTGACCACCAGCGCCGGGATGCACAACACAAGGTCGACGAGGCGGCTGACGGCCTGGTCCACCCAGCCTCGCAGGTAGCCGGCGAGCGCGCCGAGCACGACGCCCAACGCGGTGGCCACCAGCGCCACGATGATCGCGATCTGGAGCGAGTACCGGGTGCCGGAGATCACCGATGCCAGCATGTCGCGGCCGATCCGATCGGTGCCGAACGGGTGCGCGACGCCAGGAGCCAGCTTGCCCTCGCCACCCGGCTCCAGTCCTTCGCTCCACACCAGGGGCCCGAGGAACGCGAAGATCAGGAGCAGTGCGAACAACACCAGTCCGGCGAGCGCGGCGCGGTGCCGGACGAAGCGGCGGACGACGGTCTGCCACAGCTTTCGGGCCTCGGTGTCACCGAACCCCGAGCCGTCAGCCGGCGCGCCCACGGCGGAGACCTCAGTCAAGGCGGATCCTCGGGTCGAGCCGGGCGTAGAGCACGTCGGCCACCAGGTTGAACACGACGATGAACACCGCGGTCACCATCATCGCGCCCTGAACCATCCAGGGCTCCTTCTTCGTGATCGCATCGACGATCAGCAGACCCATCCCCCGCCAGCCGAACACCGTCTCGGTGATGATCGCACCACCGAGGATCAACCCGAAGTTCAGCGCGAACACCGTGACGATCGGGATCAGCGCATTGCGATAGGCGTGCCGGAGGATCACCCGCGCCGGTCCGAGGCCCTTGGCCCGTGCGGTCCGCACGTAGTCGGCATCGAGGGTCTCCAACATCGAGGCCCGTTGGAACCGGCTGTAGAGCGCGAACTGGATCGCGACCAGGCACAACGTGGGCAGGATGTAGGCGCCGCTGTAGGCGTATATCTGCTCGAAGAACCCACCGGTGAAACCCCCGGCCGGCGGCCCGGCGGTGACGATCCACCTGCCGAAGCCTAGGCTCTCCAGCCAGTCGTTCAGTTCGATCCCACCGAACTTGAGCAGCACGGCGATACAGAACAACGGCATGGAGAACATCACGAATGCGGTGCCGGTGGCCACGTAGTCGAACAACGAGTACTGGCGAACCGCACCGATCACCCCGATCACCATGCCGAGCAGCACCGCGATGATCTCGGCGCCGATCACCAGACGCGCGGTCACCCAGAAAGCCCGACCGATCTCCTCCCGGACGTCCACGGTGCCGTTGCCCGGTGTGACGGTCGTCTTCCAGTCGCCCGTGACGAAGCCGCCCGCCCAGTCGACGTATCGCTCGACCACCGGCTTGTCGTAGCCGATCCTCTGGTACTGGGCCGCGATCTCACCCTCGGTCCGCGGCCGCTGGAGCTTCCATTCGCCGAGCGGGTCCCCCATTGCGGTGGTGAGCGCGAAGGACAGGAACGACGCCGCGATCAGCAGCGGTATCGTCACCAGCAACCGGCGGATGATGAAGCGGAGCATCTAGTTCTGCTGCCACATGAATGCGTTCCACAACGGTCCGCCGGAGAAGCCGAGGTAGCTCACCGGGGAGATCGCCCGGTCCGCGGCCGCGAAGTCGGTCAGCTGGAACAGTGGAATGCTGTGCAGGTCGGCCGCCATCACCAGGTCGGCCTCGTTGAGCAGCTGCGTGCGTTTGGCGAAGTCCAGCTCGGCATCACTGTTCAGCAGCAGCTCGTCGACCCGGGGATTGCTGTAATTGTTGTAGTTGTTCGTCCCGCCCTGCTCCCTGCTGATGTAGTTCGAGGTGGCCGACGACTTGATCGGGCTGCCGACCCAGGCGAACAGCGCGGCGTCGAAGTCACCCGCCGGCAACCGGCGGTCGTTGAAGTCCTCGGCCGGGTCGTCGATGATCTCGATGCCGGCCGGCTTGCAGCTCGCCGCGGCGAGCTGCACGGTCTGGTTGCGGCGGTCCACCAGCTTGTGGCCCAGTTTGAAGCTGGCCCGCACGTCGTTCTTGGCATAGATCCCGTCCGGACCGAGCGTCCAGCCACCGCCCTCCATGATCGCCTTCGTGGCGGGCACATCACCGACGCCGAGCCCGGCGTAGTGGTCGATGTAGCCGACCTCGTTGGGCTGGAACAGGAAGCCGCCCAGTGCCTGCCCATTCGGATCGACGGACCTGATCAGCTTGTCGACGATGTCCTGCCGGTCCAGACAGGTCGCGACGGCCGTGCGGAGCTCCGGGTTGTCCCGAAACAGCGGTTTGGTCATCTGGAAGTCGATGTGCTCGTAGGTCTGGCCGCCCCGGGCGAACACGGTGAACTCGCCGCCCTGCGCGCGGATCTGCTCGGCGACGGCGGATTCCGCCTGCGGCCCGATGACCTGCGCCTCCTTGTTGAGCAGCTTCTGGACTGCTGCCTGGGAGTCGGTGACGGCCGTGACAGTCAGCTTCGCGGGCCCGCCGGACTTCCCCCACCAACGGTCGTTGCGCACCAGGACGGTGGTGTCGTTGCGGGTGGAGCTCTCGATCTTGTAGGGCCCGGCCGACAGGGCCACTGCCGGGTCGAAGCCGTTCCAGCCCGTCGTGAAGAACTCAGCAGCCTTCCGTAGCTCCGGAGTGTCGGACCTCGGATCGACCTTGGTGATGTCGGCGACACCGGTCCGCTGCTCCAGGATATGCGCTGGCACCAGCTGGCTACCGGACTGGAAGGCCGCGCTGAACAGGCCCCGGTAGTCGGCGAACGGCGTGGAGAACGTCGCGGTGACGGTCTTGCCGTCCGGGGTGCAGTCGAGCTTCGAGATCCGGTCGTAACCGGTCGGCGCGGAGTCGAAGAGCTGCGCCGCGCCGTTGCGTACCGTCGTGTTCGCCGCCAGCCACAGCAGGTACATGTCCTTGCAGCCGACGGGTCGTCCGTCCGACCACACCGCGTCCTGGCGCCATTTCCATTCGACCACCTGCGGGTTCGTCGACACGACCGTGATGGCGTCCATGTAGTCCTTGTCGACGCGCAGGTTGAGCTGCTCGTCGACGAAGTACGGGGAGGGCTGAAGAAGGGGCAGGACGTAGACGTTGGCCAAGCTGTTCGCCGCGCCGGTGTTGTTGTTGTAGTCCTGGAAGCCCTCGTCGACGGTCACCGTGATGTCACCGATATCGGTCACCATCGGCCGGCTGTACGGCTCGTCGGTCCGGCCCACGGCACCGGGGTCGAAGTCCTGGGTGCTCGGCGACGAACCCGGCTCGTCGCCCGCACCGTCGCCACCGCAGGCGGCGAGCAACAGCGCCGCCGCCGCGCTCAGGGCGATGAGCAACGCAGCCCGTGATCTCCTCATCGACTTCCCCTGTCTGCTGGGCAGTCCGAGCCGAACGCCCGTTCCTCGTGCGGCGATGATTGCCGTCCCGCTCCCGAGCAGGGGCACCGCCCCCGGCACGAGCCCGCCCGGGTCCGGACGCCACTAACCGGCCGGCTCCACCCACCGCTGCGCACCGGTCAACGGTCCGGTGAGCAGCGGGCCGGTTCCGACGCCCGTGGCCGCGGCGGCGGCGGGTGTGCTCGCCACCACCGTAACCGGCTGGAACAGCGGCAGCGCAGGCTGCTGGCGCCACAGCTTGCCCTCGACGTCGTCCCGGACGGCCTCGCTCAGCACACCGTCGAGCAGCGTGTCGAGCAGCAACTGGAGCGACGGGACACACGAACCCGCCGTGGCCTCCGACGGTGCGGGGACCCCCCCGGTGGCTCGCGCGACCTGTGCTTCGTCGGGACAGCCGTAGTCCGAGGCCAGCTCGGTGCCGGGGTCGCCGCCGACGGTGCGGGACAGCACGGTGAGATCCACCCGGACCGCCGCCTGCGAGGTATCGGCCGGGGGAGACGGCGTCGGTCGACCGCTGGTCGGGATCGGGGTGGTGGCGGTGGGTGGGGTCGGGGTGGTGGCGGTGGGTGGGGTCGGGGGCACCGTCGGCTGCCCGAAAAGCGCCTCCGCCGACGGAGCCACCACGACCATGTCGACTCCGGCGGCATCGAGCTGCCCGGCCACGAGCTCGGCGATGAGGACATCATCGGCCCGTTCGGCGGCGGCGCCGATCACCAGGCGCACGGGCCTGCCCTGGACCGTCCACCGGCCCGATTCCGTGCGGGTCCAGCCTGCCGCCACCAGAAGCTCACCGACCTGCTCGGGACCGAGCCGGGGTGGGGCGGTTGGCACGTACCCGGGCTCGGACGGAGCGAGCCCGAACGCGTCGACCGGCAGTGCCTCCGGCGCGACCGCGGCCCGCACCACCTCCCGGTCGACGAGAGCAGCAACGGCCCGGCGCACCCGCGAGTCGGCCAGCGGCCCCGCATCCACGCGCATCGCAAGCTGAAGGACGGTGGGCTGCGGAGCCGCCTGCACGGACAGGGGCGGGAGCACCCCGGCCAGCGACAGCCGCAGCTGCGGGCCGGCAGCCGTCCACGCGACGTCGACGTCGCCCGCGGCGAGTCCGGTGGCCAGCGCGGTGCCGTCGAGCCGGCGCAGCACGAGCTGGTCGAGCACCGCCGGGGTGGCCCAGTAGAGGTCGTTGCGCGTGAGGACGACCTCACCGCGAGCCCGGTCCACCGACACGATCCGGAACG
>JBOHEP010000513.1:0-5612 GCA_050701075.1 Pseudonocardia sp.
AGGCCAAGCAGGTCTGCGAGCACTGCCCGGTGATCGATATGTGTCGGGAGTTCGCCCTGGAGACCCGCGAACCGTTCGGCGTGTGGGGCGGCCTTGCCGAGGCCGAGCGCCGGGTCATCCTGGAGAGCCGCGGAATCGCGATCGCGAGCTAGTACAGCACCGCGCGCCGGGACAGCACCCGTATTGGTTTCGTCCAGCACCGCATTGGCGCTCGGCACCTTCCGCCCCCCGGATCCCCGCACCACCCCGCGTGCTCTCGATCTGACCGAAGCCCCGAAGCCGGCGGCGCCGCACAGCCTCAGTCACCGACGACGAAGAGCTCCAGGCATCGATAACGAAGCAACGGCACGCCGTACACCCGGACGATCCGCTGGACCGCACGGTCTAGCACGACCTGGCTCGGATTTGACGATGTCTGATCCGGAGCGAGGCAGTAGACATCCGGCGCGGGGTCGAACCCGACGAGCTCGCTCAAAGCGGCGATGAGATCGATCTCGACATGCGGACCCAACGGCGTATGCAGCCCGAGCCGATGAAGGTGCAGCTGCGACCCGATACGGGCGGCGACCTCCGACGATCCCTCGATCTCGAGGGCGTCGGACCCGTCCTCGTCGTCATCGTCATGAACCGGGCCACCGGGCGACTGGTTGTCGTCGCAAATCAGCAGGAGGTCGACGCGGCTGGCACCGTCGAACTGTCGAGCAAGATCGGATTCGGGTCGCATCAACTCCATCGAGGTCATCGACACCGCGACCAACCGACGCCCCGGAACGGGAACAGGCATGACGATCGCCTGACCCCCGCCGAGGCGGCCCCCCACCGGGCCGAGGCGGCCCCCCACCGGCTCGACCGGACCACTTTCCAGTACCGCGAACACGTGCCGCCCCCCGACGCCTTACATTGCTCTTACCGCGCTTCGATCCAGCTGTAGGATCCGAGCTAACCCGGGTGGCGACACATCCGGCCGACCCATCCGGCGGCATACGGCGAACGGCCTCCACTGATCCGCGAGCGGTGACCCGACCGACCCTCGATCCGACCAGCGTGAGGCCGATGTCACAGCCACAACCGCGGACGTCACCCCAGCACGCCGGTTCCCGGCCCGGTGGTGATACTGATGCCGAGCACGATGACCTGAGCCTGCCATGCGATCGAAAGGAGAGCAGTCAGCGTGTTCGATCCACTCCACCTCGACGGACCGCTCGACGGGGTTTCGACCGTGGAGGTCCGGACATCGGCAAGTGCCGCACTGATCCCCACCATCCGCGCGATCGCCTCCGATCTCGCCGCCCGGGCCGACTTCGATCTCGACGCGATCTCCGACCTGCGGATGGCCGTCGACGAAGCGTGCGCCACGCTCGTCGACATGGCCGCGCCGAGGTCGGCGCTGCGCTGCGTGTTCCGGGTGCGTCCGGAGCGGATCCAGGTGGACGCGGAGGTACAGGCTGCGGAGGCGGACACCGTCGTCTCCACCGATACGTTCGGTTGGCGGGTCCTGCAGACCCTCGCCGACGAGGTTGAGGTACATCACGAGACCGCGACCGACGGAAACCGCGGGACCGTCGGAATCCGGCTGAACAAGCGCCCCGCCCTGTTCGGGTTGGATGGACAGGGACGTTGACCAGGGCCGATACCGAGTACGGCCACCTCGTACCGCTTCTCGAGCAGTACGCGATCACCGATCCCACCGACCCACGCCATCAGGCGCTGCGCGCCGAGCTCGTCACCGGGTACCTCCCGGTAGCCCAGCACATCGCGCGCCGCTTCGTCAACCGTGGTGAGCCGCTCGACGATCTGGTCCAGGTGGCCACGGTCGGCCTGATCAACGCCATCGACCGCTTCGCCCCCGAGCGGGGCAGCGACTTCTTCTCCTTCGCGGTGCCCACGATCACCGGGGAGGTACGCCGCCACTTCCGCGATCTCGGCTGGTCCATGCGCGTGCCACGGCGCCTCAAGGACCTGCACGTCTCGATCAACGGGGTGGTGTCGGACCTGGCCCAGCAGCTCGGCCGGGCGCCGAAGCCCAGCGAGATCGCGGGGCGGCTGGGCATCCCGGTGTCCGAGGTGCTGGAGGGCCTGGAGGCCTCGGAGGCGTACCGCAGCTCGTCGCTGGACGAGATGCTGTCCTCGGAGAAGGGCAGCGCCACCGTCGGGGAGCTCGTCGGTGAGGCTGACGTGGAGCTGGAGCGGGTCGACTCCCGGCAGGCACTGCGCCCGGTGCTCGCGGAGCTGGAGCCCCGGGAGCGGACGATCGTGATGTTGCGATTCTTCGGCAACATGACCCAGACCCAGATCGCCGACGAGGTCGGCATCTCCCAGATGCACGTCTCACGGCTGCTGACCCAGACCCTCGAGCGCCTGCGCACCCGACTCGACCCGGATACGCCCGTCATCTGACTCTCCGCCAAAATAGTTGCCAGCTGAAATTGTCAGGACAACGGGACGGGGTGACGCCATGGCGGGGCAGCCCGAGCACGTCCTGGTGGTGGGCGCCGGTCTGGGCGGCCTGCGCAGCGTCGAGCAGCTTCGGGTGGCAGGTTTCCAGGGACGGATCAGCATGGTCGGCGCCGAGCGGTACCCGCCGTACGACCGCCCACCACTGTCCAAGCAGGTACTCACCGGGGATTGGGAGCCGGAGCGGGTGGTGCTGCGGGACGCCGACGCCCTCGACGACCTGGGCGTCCGCCTTCACCTCGGGGTCGAAGCGGTGGCATTGCGACCCGGCCAGGTGGAGCTCGCCGATGGCGCCACCCTGCACGGTGACGCCGTCGTCCTGGCAACCGGTCTGGTCGCCCGCCGGCTGCCCGGGCAGCCGGCGGGCGACCAGACCGGTTGCCAGGACGACGGCGTCACCGTGCAGGGTGGCGCCATCGGCGAGCTCCACCTGGCCGGGTCGCAATGCCACCGCTTCGACCCCGAGGTGAAGGCGGACGCCCAGGTCGTCGAGGGCGTCGGCGTCCCGCAGCACCACCCGCTCCGGCTCCCAATCCCCGGTGAGTACCTGCTTGGACAGTGGTGGGCGGTCGTACGGCGGGTACCGCTCGGCGCCGACCATGCTGATCCGTCCCTGGAAACCTGCCACCCGAAGCTGCTCGACGCTGCGCAGGCCGCCCAGACCGGCGCCCACCACCAGGACGTGCTCGGGCTGCCCCGCCATGGCGTCACCCCGTCCCGTTGTCCTGACAATTTCAGCTGGCAACTATTTTGGCGGAGAGTCAGATGACGGGCGTATCCGGGTCGAGTCGGGTGCGCAGGCGCTCGAGGGTCTGGGTCAGCAGCCGTGAGACGTGCATCTGGGAGATGCCGACCTCGTCGGCGATCTGGGTCTGGGTCATGTTGCCGAAGAATCGCAACATCACGATCGTCCGCTCCCGGGGCTCCAGCTCCGCGAGCACCGGGCGCAGTGCCTGCCGGGAGTCGACCCGCTCCAGCTCCACGTCAGCCTCACCGACGAGCTCCCCGACGGTGGCGCTGCCCTTCTCCGAGGACAGCATCTCGTCCAGCGACGAGCTGCGGTACGCCTCCGAGGCCTCCAGGCCCTCCAGCACCTCGGACACCGGGATGCCCAGCCGCCCCGCGATCTCGCTGGGCTTCGGCGCCCGGCCGAGCTGCTGGGCCAGGTCCGACACCACCCCGTTGATCGAGACGTGCAGGTCCTTGAGGCGCCGTGGCACGCGCATGGACCAGCCGAGATCGCGGAAGTGGCGGCGTACCTCCCCGGTGATCGTGGGCACCGCGAAGGAGAAGAAGTCGCTGCCCCGCTCGGGGGCGAAGCGGTCGATGGCGTTGATCAGGCCGACCGTGGCCACCTGGACCAGATCGTCGAGCGGCTCACCACGGTTGACGAAGCGGCGCGCGATGTGCTGGGCTACCGGGAGGTACCCGGTGACGAGCTCGGCGCGCAGCGCCTGATGGCGTGGGTCGGTGGGATCGGTGATCGCGTACTGCTCGAGAAGCGGTACGAGGTGGCCGTACTCGGTATCGGCCCTGGTCAACGTCCCTGTCCATCCAACCCGAACAGGGCGGGGCGCTTGTTCAGCCGGATTCCGACGGTCCCGCGGTTTCCGTCGGTCGCGGTCTCGTGATGTACCTCAACCTCGTCGGCGAGGGTCTGCAGGACCCGCCAACCGAACGTATCGGTGGAGACGACGGTGTCCGCCTCCGCAGCCTGTACCTCCGCGTCCACCTGGATCCGCTCCGGACGCACCCGGAACACGCAGCGCAGCGCCGACCTCGGCGCGGCCATGTCGACGAGCGTGGCGCACGCTTCGTCGACGGCCATCCGCAGGTCGGAGATCGCGTCGAGATCGAAGTCGGCCCGGGCGGCGAGATCGGAGGCGATCGCGCGGATGGTGGGGATCAGTGCGGCACTTGCCGATGTCCGGACCTCCACGGTCGAAACCCCGTCGAGCGGTCCGTCGAGGTGGAGTGGATCGAACACGCTGACTGCTCTCCTTTCGATCGCATGGCAGGCTCAGGTCATCGTGCTCGGCATCAGTATCACCACCGGGCCGGGAACCGGCGTGCTGGGGTGACGTCCGCGGTTGTGGCTGTGACATCGGCCTCACGCTGGTCGGATCGAGGGTCGGTCGGGTCACCGCTCGCGGATCAGTGGAGGCCGTTCGCCGTATGCCGCCGGATGGGTCGGCCGGATGTGTCGCCACCCGGGTTAGCTCGGATCCTACAGCTGGATCGAAGCGCGGTAAGAGCAATGTAAGGCGTCGGGGGGCGGCACGTGTTCGCGGTACTGGAAAGTGGTCCGGTCGAGCCGGTGGGGGGCCGCCTCGGCCCGGTGGGGGGCCGCCTCGGCGGGGGTCAGGCGATCGTCATGCCTGTTCCCGTTCCGGGGCGTCGGTTGGTCGCGGTGTCGATGACCTCGATGGAGTTGATGCGACCCGAATCCGATCTTGCTCGACAGTTCGACGGTGCCAGCCGCGTCGACCTCCTGCTGATTTGCGACGACAACCAGTCGCCCGGTGGCCCGGTTCATGACGATGACGACGAGGACGGGTCCGACGCCCTCGAGATCGAGGGATCGTCGGAGGTCGCCGCCCGTATCGGGTCGCAGCTGCACCTTCATCGGCTCGGGCTGCATACGCCGTTGGGTCCGCATGTCGAGATCGATCTCATCGCCGCTTTGAGCGAGCTCGTCGGGTTCGACCCCGCGCCGGATGTCTACTGCCTCGCTCCGGATCAGACATCGTCAAATCCGAGCCAGGTCGTGCTAGACCGTGCGGTCCAGCGGATCGTCCGGGTGTACGGCGTGCCGTTGCTTCGTTATCGATGCCTGGAGCTCTTCGTCGTCGGTGACTGAGGCTGTGCGGCGCCGCCGGCTTCGGGGCTTCGGTCAGATCGAGAGCACGCGGGGTGGTGCGGGGATCCGGGGGGCGGAAGGTGCCGAGCGCCAATGCGGTGCTGGACGAAACCAATACGGGTGCTGTCCCGGCGCGCGGTGCTGTACTAGCTCGCGATCGCGATTCCGCGGCTCTCCAGGATGACCCGGCGCTCGGCCTCGGCAAGGCCGCCCCACACGCCGAACGGTTCGCGGGTCTCCAGGGCGAACTCCCGACACATATCGATCACCGGGCAGTGCTCGCAGACCTGCTTGGCCT
>JBOHEP010000514.1:0-1946 GCA_050701075.1 Pseudonocardia sp.
GTGTCGCACCGCCGCCACGCGACGTAGCCGTCGACGCCGCGTTCGGGCCGGTACCTCTGGCAGCGGGTCGTCGGCTGATCAGGATCATGCGGCGATGAGCAGGGCCCGGCCGGCCGCGGTCAACCTGGCCGGTGTTCGACGCGCGCCGGGCACCGGAGGGTCGATCAGGCCGGCATCGGCGAGACGACGAGCGGCGAGCTGATCACAGCAGCGGTACCCGTCGACGATCAGCACCGGACCGCAGTCGCCCACCAGCTCGCACTGGCCGACGGCGATCGCCCGCAGCATCGCGAGGTCGCGGCGGCTCAGCTCGATGGTCGTTGTGACAAGCATGGCTCAGTCTCCTTCCTGATCTGATGGAGAAACCCTCCCGATTCCCGCATGTCCTCGCGTCAGGGCCGGACCCTGAACTCTGGGACATCAGGATGGGGGTCGGGCGCCGACGCCGGCGAACGCGGTGGTACCGAGTAGCACACACACCGCGAGATAGATCCATGCCGATGGTTCGGACCACTGCGTCGTCCCGGCGCCGTACCCGACCGCGACCACCAGTGCCGCCACCGCGCACACCACAAGCCCCAGCGCGGCGATCCGTCCGGTCGGTCGGTCGTCGACCCGTACCACCGCGGCGGCGAGCAACGCCACTCCGAGCAGCGTCGCGCCGATCATCTGCGCGGTCAGCGCGGTCAGCGGCCAGGGCCATAGTGGCGCGACGACCGGCGGAGCCACGAGCAGTGCCAACCCCGCCACCGCGAGTGTCGTCCCCAGCGGCGCCAGCGTCCACCACACCCAGCGCGGCAGGGGCGTGGTTCGGGCCGGGTCACCGCCGGACATACGGCGCTGTCGCCAGAACGCGAACAGGTACGCAGGTGGGGTCACCACGTAGACCCCCAACCAGATCCACGCCGCGGCCCGGGCGAGGAACCCACCGGTGGTGAGGTGGAAGGTCTCCAGGTGCAGCAGCGTGACGATCAGGGCGGCCACGGCGAATATCACCACGGGCACCACTGCCGCCCGGGCCGGTGCCCACGCCGGTTGGCGTAGCGCGAGGATCCCCATCACCATGGAGGCCAGGTAGAACATGCCGAGGAACGCCGCTGAGGCCGGTACCGCGATCGTCCAGGAGAAGAAGTCCGCGGTCCGCGTGGGCAGCACGAGCAGTTGGACCGTGGCACCCGCCGACACCGCCGCGCTCGCCGCGCCGACCCACCGCATCAGCCGGGTGTACCTCTGGATCGGTTCGGCGGCGGTGCTCATGCCGGCGCCGGACTCGCCCAGCATCAGCTGCACCGGGTCGTTGGTCGGGTCGCTGCCCGGGTGGTGGGCCTGTCGAACAGCCGCACCCCCTGTATCGTTTGCGTGACCCGGCCACCTGGGCGTGAGATTCATCCTGGCCTCTTCTCCTCGACGGTTCAGTTCAGTGCAGGACGACGGGGAGCGTGGTGCGGCCGTGCAGCGCAGGCTCGGCTGCCAGCCTCCAGGACAGCGTGAAGCGTGCGGGTCCGATCCGCCTCAGGGGCGGACCCTGAGGTTCGGCAGCTCTGTGGCCGTGGCCGGCCATGCCAGCGCCCCGGCCAGCTCGGCGCGGCCGCTCACCGCGAGCTTGCGGTAGGCGCTTCCCAGGTGCGTCTCCACAGTCTTGGAGCTGACGAACAACGCCTGTGCGACGTCCCGGTTGGACATCCCGGTCGCGGCCAGCTCGGCCACCCGCCGCTCGCTGGGGGTCAGTGCTTCGGCGCCGCTGAGCGCCACCCTGCGCGGTCGGGCGCCGGTGGCGATGAGCTCCTCGCGGGCCCGCTCGACGAGAGCATCGGCGGCGCACCGGTGGGCCAGCTCCTGGCCGCGGGCCAGGGCGTCGCGGGCGGCGCGGCGCTGGTTGCCGCGGCGCAGAGCCGCGCCGAGGTCGACCAGTGCCCGCGCGTGCTCCAGGCGCGCCGGCGTGGGCT
>JBOHEP010000515.1:0-2777 GCA_050701075.1 Pseudonocardia sp.
ACGAAACTCGACGACCGCTCCCTCGTCCCCGGCGACGACGCACGCATCGGCTCGACCCACTTCGCAGACTGGCTTCGTCGCTCGACAGCACCCGCCGGGACGCGCTGAGGCCCGCCGGTCAGCGGAGCGACCCGATGTCCGACACGCACACCGAGGAGACGTGAGATGAGTTTGTCCGCCAAGATCCGCCGTGCCCCGCTCCGACTGGCCACCCCGGCGGGGCTGGCCGGCCTCGCGTTGACCGGCTTCGCCTGCGGCCTGATCGGGCTGTACGCAAGGACGCCGGGACTGCGCCGCGAGGGCTCGGTGTTCCCGACGCAGCCGGGCATCGGCTTCGCGAAGGACACCTGGCTCGCCGCCATGGGTATCTCGCTCCTGGCCGACGCCGTGCTGGCGCTGCGCGAGGGCACCTCAGAACCGGCTGGGCCGTAGGCGAGGTACCGGTGGCATCGGAGCGGTGGCACGCCGTCGCCGGTACGCAGGTCCTGGAGCGGCTGTCCAGCCGCCCGGAGGGTCTGGACAGCGCGGAGGCGTGGCGGCGGCTGGCTGCGCACGGCCCCAACGAGCTCACTCGCCGGCGAGGACCCTCGGCGTGGGCGGTGCTGGTTCGCCAGTTCACCAGCCCGTTGATCTACGCGTTGCTCGTCTCGGCGGCCGTCGCTTTCGCCCTCGGTGAGATCCCGGACGGCTCGGTGGTCCTGGGCGTCGTCGTGCTGAACGCGCTCATCGGGTTCGTGCAGGAATACCGGGCCGGCAGGGCGATCCAGGCGCTGGCCCAGCTGGTGTCCGAGCCGGCCATGGTGCGTCGCGACGGCGAGTGGAGGCAGTTACCGGCCGAGCAACTGGTTCCCGGCGACGTGGTCTCGGTCGAGGCTGGTGGCCGGATCGTCGCTGACCTGCGGATCCTGGACGCCCACGGCCTGCGCGCGGACGAGGCCGCGCTGACCGGTGAGTCCGTGCCGGTGGACAAGACCACCGAGCCGGTCGACCCGCAGGCGGAGCTCGCCGAGCGCAGCTCGATGCTGCACGGGGGGACGCTGACCACCAGTGGTACCGCCCAGGCTGTGGTGGTTGAGACCGGTGATGACACGCAGTTGGGGCGGATCTCCGGGCTGATCGACGCCGCTGGCGATACGCAGACCCCGCTGACCCGCAACATCGCCCGGTTGGGCTCAACCATCACGAAGGTCATCAGTGTGGTCGCGGTCGTGCTGCTGGGTGTCGCGTTGTTCCGCGGCTATCCGGTCGCCGATGCCGCCCTGGCCGCGATCACGCTGGCCGTCGCGGCGATTCCCGAAGGGTTGCCCGCGATCGTCACGATCGCCCTGGCCATCGGCGTGCAGCGGATGGCGCGGCGGCGGGCGGTGGTCCGGGAGTTGCCGGCGGTGGAGACCCTGGGTGAGACGTCGGTGGTGTGCACCGACAAGACCGGCACGTTGACCCGCAACGAGATGGTCCTGCGGCGGGTCTGGTGCCCCGGCGACGACGAGGCGGAGTTCGAGGGGGTCGGGTACTCGCCCGAGGGTCGGGTCGTCCACGCCGGACGCGCCGTCGGCAGGGTCGCGGGAAGCGTGCGTGAGCTCCTGATCGCCGGGGTGCTCGCCAACGAGGCCCGGCTGGCCGGCACCGGCGAGGATCGCACCGTCCTGGGTGATCCGACCGACGCCGCCCTGCTGGTCGGCGCCGAGCGCGGTGGGCTGGACGTCGCAGCGATGCGGCACAAGCCGCCCCGCGCGCTGTTATCGTTCGATTCCCAGCGGCAGTACATGCCGCTGCCTACGACAGCCCTGATGGGGCGGTGACCTACCTCAAAGGTGCGCCCGAGGTGCTGCTGGCCCTCGTCGGTGCTGACATGGCCGACGCCGCCCGCGCGGTCCTCGAGCGGCTCACCGCCGACGGGCTTCGCGTGCTCGCGATCGCCCGCCGAGGCGGCGATGAGGTCGACGCCCCGCTCGACGCGGGCGAACAGCTGCAGTTACTCGGCCTGGTCGCCATGATTGACCCCCCGCGCCGCGAGGTCATCGAGGCCATCGACGCCTGCCACGCCGCGGGCATCCAGGTCAAGATGATCACCGGTGACCACGCCGTCACCGCCACCGCGATCGGCCGCGAGCTGGGCATCGTGGGCGAACAGCCAGCGATGACCGGCACCGAGATCGCCACCAGCTCCGACGAGTCGTTGCGCGAGCGGGTGCAGCACACCGACGTCTTCGCCCGCGTCGCGCCCGAGCACAAGCTCCGGCTGGTCAGCGCGCTGCAGGCCGGCGGGGCCGTCACCGCCATGACCGGCGACGGCGTCAACGACGCTCCGGCCCTGCGGCAAGCCGACATCGGCGTGGCCATGGGCCAAGCCGGGACGGCGGCAGCCAAGGAGGCCGCCGACATCGTCCTCGGCGACGACAACTTCGCGACCATCCGCGCCGCAATCGAAGAGGGCCGCCGGGTCTATGACAACCTTGTCAAGGCCCTGGCGTTCGCGCTGCCGACCAATGTCGGCGAAGGCCTGATCGTCCTCGTCGCCGTGCTGGCGTTCCCGATCTACGGCGGCCAGCCGGTGCTCCCGATCGAACCCGTGCAGATCCTGTGGATCAACCTCGTCGCCACCGTGTCGCTGGCCCTGCCACTGGCCTTCGAGGCCAAGGAGCCCGGGCTCATGCAACGGCCGCCCCGGGACCCCGCCGAACGGCTGCTGTCCCGCTTCGTCGTGATCCGCACCATCTACGTCGGCGTCCTGATGAGCATCGTCGCGATCGCGCTGTTCCTGCTCACCGCCCCCC
>JBOHEP010000516.1:0-9204 GCA_050701075.1 Pseudonocardia sp.
CTACTCATTCAGAACGACCTCGACGTGCTGATCACCTACGACATGCGTCTGCTCGACGCCGCGAACGCTCACGGGATCCCGACCGCGGCGCCTGCCTGACGTGCAGCATCCGGTCGCCAGACCCGGCACTCAGTGACCACCGCGGTCACGAGATCAGCCGGAGTCACGTCGAACGCCGGGTTCCACGCGCCACTCTCCGGCGACGCGGATCGCACCCCATGGATCGCAAGCACCTCCTCGGACGCCCGTTCCTCGATCTCGATCATCGAGCCATCCGACGTCGCAAGGTCCACGGTCGACTCGGGCGCGGCCACCAGGAACGGGATGCCCGCCCGCGCCGCGGCCAACGCCAGCGGATAGGTGCCGATCTTGTTGGCCACCTCGCCGTTGGCCGCAATCCGGTCGGCACCGACCACGACGGCGTCCACCAGACCACGGGCGATGATCGACGGACCGGCACCGTCGACCACCACACGATGGGCGATACCCATCTCGGCGAGCTCGACCGTGGTGATCCGCGCGCCCTGCAACAGCGGCCGGGTCTCACCGACCACCACGTAGTCCACCCGACCGGCTTCATGCAGCGCCCGCACCACGCCGAGCGCTGTGCCGTACTCCACACACGCCAGCGCGCCCGCATTGCAATGAGTGTGTACACGCAGGGCACGCTGTCCGCAGAGCTCGGCGAGCAGATCCGCCCCCCGGGCGCCGATCGCTCGACACGCGGCCACGTCCTCGGTGAGGACCGCGAGGGCCGCGTCGAGGACCGCATCAGGGCCCTGCGCTGCCACGGCCATCGCCCGCCGCACCCCCACAGCGAGGTTGACCGCCGTCGGTCGAGCGGCAGCGAGCCGGGCTGCCACAGCCCTCAGCTCGGAGCCCGAGGCGACGCGCGCGGCCAGTGCCACCCCGAGCGCACCGGCTGTTCCGAGCGCCGGCGCTCCACGCACGACGAGCCGCCCGATGGCGTCGATGAGCCCGTCGACGCTGCCGATCGTGACGATCCGCACGGCCGGTAGCACGGTCTGATCGACCACCTCGATACGGCCATCCACCCAGGCGATCGTCGGCGGCAGCACGAACCCGACTGTAGGCCCTCCCCCGACGTCGTGAGTGCGGACTAATCTGCTGGGTCATGAGCCCCGACTCGCCACCACGGGGGCGGCATCGGTGCTGCGGCATCGTTCACACCGAGACCGTGGAGGACTACCTCAAAGCGATCTTCGCTCTGGTCACCCGCGACGAACCGACGACGACCACTCACCTCGCGGAGCACCTGGGCGTGTCGCCTCCCACCGTGTCGGCGATGCTCAAGCGGCTTGCTGACGATGACCTGGTCCACCGTCCGGACCGATACCACGCGGAGCTGACCGAGCACGGCACCGCACACGCACTCGCGATCGTCCGGCGACACCGGCTCATCGAGCAGTTCCTTGCCACGGTTCTCGACGTCCCCTGGGACGAGGTCCACGGGGAGGCGGAGGTTCTGGAACACGCGCTCAGCGACCGGCTCGTCGAGCGGATCGACGCGTACCTGGGCCATCCGACGCACGACCCGCACGGTGACCCGATCCCCGCTCCGGACCGCCGTCACGAGGAGAGCTGGACGGGATCACTCGCCCAGGCGCTCCCCGGCGACCGTTTCCGGGTGGAGCGGATCTCTGACCGGGACAGCGCAGCGCTGCGTTACCTTGGCGAGCTCGGGATCCGACCCGGCATCGTGCTCGAGGTGATCGAACGATCGCCGTTCGGCGGGCCGCTGTGGGTCGGTCTGGACACCGGACGGCACGGTCTCGGGATGGCGCTTGCGACGATCGTGCACGGACGTGCCGGTTGAGCGTGAGGTTTCCCGACGCGGCCACCCCGCCGACCACGTACCACGATTGCCCGCTACCGAAGCCCCGGGCGAAATGCATTTCGCGCAGCGCTGGATGCACACGGCGCATGCCGCCTCATCAGGCCAATAAGCCCCGCGCGCAAGAGGTTTGGGGCGATCAGCCGAATTCCTGCAGCGTCCGGCGGGCGGCGTCGAGCTCAGCGTTCTTCGCACGCATGAAGCCCTCGAAATACTCGCGATGGGAACGGATGACATCGAGCTGAATTCTTTCCTCCACACCCGACCAGACGGAGACCAGGTCGGCCTCCTGCTTGCAACGCACATCGGCCTCAGCGACGACGATCTCCTGCTCTGATGGGCGCCTGGACTCCGCCCAGGCGGCGTCAGCGAACGGCTCGAGTGCGCGGCCTTGAGGGCGCGCTCGCGCCAAGACGCTTCCTGCGCCAGGTCGCGTTCCGCGCCCGCCCGCGCCCGGCCCGCGGCTGTGCGGGTGATGGCCTGCTCGACGAGTGTGCGGGCCTCGGGGTTCTCGTAGAGGAACGTGCGCGAGACCGTGGCTCGTCGGGCGACGGCGGGGAAGGTGACGTCGCTGTGCTCGCGCCGCAGGCGGGTGAGCGCGACCCGGACCTGGTCGAGCTTGACCTCGGTGCCGCGCCTTCGGGCCGCCAGCGCTGCGGCGGTGCGCAAGGACGGGTTCGCGGTCACGCCGACTGCTCGATCAGACGGTCCGCGTCGGTCGCGCTGCCAACGTCGTGGGCGGAGACATCGACCGGTGCCCGTCGCGGTTGCGCTGAGCGCAAGCGAGGCGACCCACTGGTACGGCTCCCACGCTGGGGCAGGGCCACCGTAGCGACGTTCGTCGCGATACCGACCAGGCTGGCGCCTAGCATGACCCAGGTCGGCGACCGCGAGGCACGGTGGGCTCCTACCGGAACGAAACCGGCGGTGGCAGATCGGGCCCGCTGGGCGATTCACACCTGATCGGCCGCGCGTCAACTCAGGACGGGCTCGATCTCCAGTTCGAGATCAGCGGCTCGCAACGTCACGACGAAATAGCGGAAGAACGACAGCTGTCCCAACAGCCCGAAGCCGTGCGGCCAGGGATCGCAGAACCCCACCTCGGCCTCCCATGTGTGGTCGCCGATCGTGAGCGCCGTCGTCACCAACCGGGCTTGCGTGCCCGTGCCGCCGACGCCGAGCGCCCTTGTCGGCGCGTCCGCGCAGTCGATGCCGGCGAGGTCGGCGACCCACCCAGGCAGCAGCGTGTTGAGGGCGCCGCTGTCCACCAGGCATCGGACGCGCATGTCAGCCGCGTCACCGAGCGACACGTCGAGCGCTGGACGCGGGCGCCTCCCGTCATCGTTGGGCAGCTCCCGAAATGGAGCCCTCACAGGGGGAACATCGACGTCCACGAACCGGCCTCTTCCTCAGTCGCCGGCACCTTCCATACAGTGGCCCGGAGGCCGTTCTTGCGCAGCCACCGGACCACGTCGTACGGCGAGTCCGAGTCGTACAGCACCTCGAGGCCGTCCTGGGCGATGTACCGGCCCACGTAGGGCTTGAGGAGCGCCGCCTCGACCCCCTGATGTGGCCGGTCGCTCGTGTCGGGGTCCCGAGGAGCCGGGACGACCTGGCCCTTCCGGTGCACGCCGAACCCGAGGCGGCGCAAGATCGACCGAGCCTGGTGGGTGGTGAAATCGCCGCGGTCGAGGCCGGTGACGGCGGCAAGCACCTGTTTCGGCGGGTAACGGCGCCTGCCGATCACGACGTAGTGCTCGCGGATCGGCTCGGGGTCGAGTTCCGCGACCGCCTGCTCCACGCCCACCGCGTCCAGCTCGAACTCAGCACCTGCCACCCGAGCCGCGGTCATCGGAATCCTCTCTGCTGCCCACTTTCTGCAGGGTATCCGCCTTGTGCCTAGTTTTCCGGCCGGACCTCGCTCAGAAGCCGGCGCCTCGGCGGTGCAGGTCGCCGGGTTGGGGTAGCACCCCCGCCGGCAACGGGATCCGGTACAGCCGCGCCGCGTTGCCACCGAGCACCGCCTGCCGCGCCTCGGTGTCCAGCTCCGGGTACTGCCCACCCACCTCGGCCGGGAACCGGTAGGTGGCGAGCTGCTCGACGAGCCTTCCCGGCGCCAGCAGCGGATACCCGCTACCGAACAGCAGCCGCTCGGATCCGAACGCGACCAGCAGCTCACCGAAGGCGCGCGCGAACTCCGGCGAACCGATCCACGGCAGCATCTCGGTGAGCACCACGTGCACGTTCGGCAGCCGTCCCAACCGGCACAGCTGCTCGCCGGGCAGACACCCCGCACCCAGCACGAACCGGATAAGTGGCAGGGCACGGGCCAGCTCGCGGAACTGCACCACGTCGAACCCGGCCGACGGCACCCGCTGGAGGACGTTGGTGCGCACGGGCAGCGCTGATCCCGCCCGCACCGGTTCGGCCCAGCTGGGCAGCCGCGGCCCGACGCCGCGTCCGTCGCCGGCGGCTCGGTCCCAACGACGCCACGGCGCCGGGCGCGAGGACGGGGCGACCCCGAGGTGCACGACCCCGGCGCCGACCTGACCGCAACGGGCCAGCACCCGGCGCAGCCACGGATCGGCCAGCCGCATCCGGCCGCCGGGCCGGCGCGTCTCGCAGAGGGTGAGCCCGCGCAGGTCCCACCGCCGTACCCGCGGACCGATGCCGCGGGCTCCCGCCTGGCCTGCGTCCGGGTCGAGCTCCCCGCTCAGCACGAACCGGTCCGGCAGCCTCTCGGCGAGCTCGCCGTGCCAGGCGGCCGGGCTGAAACCGAGCACGAACAGATCCTCGAGCACCACCGGCTGCAGCACCGCCCGGTCCACGTGACCGGACACGAAGACGTCCCGGGCCAGGCCGTCCTCGGTGACCCGCTCGAACTCGTCGGCGGGCACCGCGGAGCCGGGCGGGCCCAGCTCGCGGTGCCGGCGCAGCAGGTCGGCGACGAACTGCTCACCACCGGGCCCGGCCTGGTTGTGCGGGCTTCCGTCCCAGGCGTGCACCTGGGCGTCCACCACGATGTAGCGCCCGGCGGGCATGTCCGGTGTCCCGGCGGTCGTGAACATCCCTGGCCTCCCGGAGCCCGCTCGGTCGGGCCGAACGGCCTACCCGACCGACGGGCCGAGGCCGAGCGACTGCGGTGTGCTGGAGTCCGGAGACGGCTGGGGGATGCCCTCGTCGAGCGAGCCGAACTCGGTCATCAGCGACTTGTTCCACGGCGTCTGCTCCTCGGCCACCAGAGAGTTGGTGGTCAGGATCAGCCCGGCGACCGATGCGCCGTTCTGCAGCGCGGACCGCACGACGCTCAGCGGGTCGATGATGCCCATCTCGACCATGTTGCCGAACCGGCCCTCGAGCGCATCGAACCCCTCGTCGACACCCAGCGCGGTGACCTGCTTGACCACGTCGGCACCGTCGTAGCCGGCGTTGCTCGCGATCAGGAACACCGGCTCGGTGAGCGCGCGACGGACGATCTCGACGCCGATCTCGTAGTCGCCCGCGACGTCGAGCTTGTCCAGCGCCTGCTCGGCGTGCAACAGCGCGGCTCCGCCACCGGCGACGATCCCCTCGGAGATGGCCGCCCGGGTTGCCTGCAGCGAGTCGTCGACGCGGTGCCGCACCTCCTTGGCCTCGGCGTTGGTCGGCATCCCGACCCAGATGATCGCGGCCCTGCCCGACAGCCGGGCGATCCGGTCGGCCAGGAAGTCCTCGTCGGTGCCGATGCTCGCGCGCTGAAGCTCCGTGCGCAGCTGGGTCAGCCGCAGCTCCACCGCGTCGCGGGCGCCGGCGCCACCGATGATCGTGCAGTGGTCGTTGGTCGCCCGCACCTGCGAGGCGCGCCCGAGGTGCTCGGTCCGTACCTGCTCGAGCGAGAACGACGACGCCTTGCTCAGCACCTTCGCACCCGTGAGCGCGGCGATGTCCTCCAGGAGATGGATGCGCTTCTCCCCGAAGCCGGGGGCCTTCACCGCGACGGCCTGGAAGCGCCCATTGACATGGTTGTGCACCAGCATCTGCAGCGCGGTGCCCTCGACGGTCTCGGCGATGATCACGACGGGTGCCGGGTCGCGCATGATGTCGTCCAGCATCGGCATGATCGACTGAACGTCTTTGATCTTGTGCGCGCACAGCAGGATGTACGGGTCGTCGACGACCGCCTCGAGCCGGCCGGCGTCGGTGACCATGTACGGCGAGACGTATCCGTTGTCGAACTCGAAGTCCTCCACGAAGCTGACGCCGACCCCGAGCCGGGGCGAGTCCGACACCGTGACCACGCCGTCGTCACCGACGGTGTGCAGTGCCTTGGCCACGATCCGGCCGATCGACCCGTCGTCGTTGGCCGAGATCGAGGCTACCCGGGCGAGCTCCTCCTCGCCGTCCACGTGGTGGGCGGCGCCGGACAGGTGCTCGACCAGTGCGGCGATGGCCACGTCGATCCCGCGCTTGACCAGCACCGGGTTGCCACCCTGACCGATCGCGATCATGCCCTCACGGACGATGGCCTGGGCGATGACCGTGGCGGTGGTCGTACCGTCGCCGACCGTGTCATTGGTCTTGATCGCGGCTTCCTTGACCAGCTGGGCGCCCATGTTCTCGAACGGGTCGCGCAGGTAGATCTCCTTGGCGATCGTGACGCCGTCGTTCGTGACCTCCGGCGAGCCGGTGATCTTCTCCAGGATGACGTTGCGGCCCTTCGGTCCGAGTGTCGACTTCACCGCTTCCGCGAGCTGGTCGACGCCGGCCTGCAGCAGGACGCGTGCTTCCTCGCCGAATCGAAGTTCCTTGGCCATCGCGTTCCGGTCCTCCTGGACTGATCGTCTTCATTGGTGAGACTGCCTCCCGGGGCCGCGCCGAACGGTGATCAAGGGCAATCCGTCGTTGGTTGATCTCTGCGCGCGACGGTTCGCCCTTGATCACCGCGGCCGCTACCTCATGGACGGGGGAAGCTCGTCACCGATGAACTCGGCGGCGTCCTCCGGATTCGCGAACATGATCGTCCGGTCGTCCATGTGCACCATCTTTCCGTAGTGCGTGGACATGTTCTCCTCGAACTCGGAGGCGTCGTAGAAGCCCGACTCCTCACCGAGTGCCTCGGAGATCTCGTCGTAGACGAAGTCGCACCGGACCTTCGCGTCGACCCGGATCATCGACGGCAGGTGCGTCACGGTGACGTTCTCCTGCCGGCTCATGACGTCGGCCACGACCACGCCGACCTGGCTGTTCATCAGCGTGACACCGCACATGTGGGACGCGGTGTTGTTGGTCCTGTACGGGCTCTGCGAGGTCGTGAACGCGGTCACAGTTCCAGCTCCTTCGGCGGGGTCAGACCGAGATCGGTGACGATCCCGGAGAAGCGGCTCTTCGCCCGGTCCAGGCTGTCCTCGAACCGCGTCGGCTTGGCGTCGGGCTGCGACCACATCGGCTGCATGGTGCGCGCCGCCTCGAGGCACGTCGGCACCCACTTGGAGAGCCAGCCGGTCATGATCTCCGTGTTGTGGTCGGCGAACTCCCGGTCGGTGACCAGCGGCGCGAAGCACGCCTTCGTCCAGCGCAGGTCGCGCTGGGCGTAGTCGTTCTCGCCCGCACCGATGACGGTCGGGGTGACGAAGTCGCCGTTGGCCGCCGCGTACTGCTGCACGAGGTTGCTGCGGAACAGCTCGCCGACCAACGGCTCGAACACGACGTTGGTGGCGAAGATCGACTCGCCCCAGTCGTCGTCGACGGCCGTGAGCGCCTCGGTGACCTTCCGGGCGCCCTGCCACTCAGGGGCGTTGTTCCACGCGTCGAGGTGCGCGGTGCCGTCGAAACCGTCGATCTCCTCGCTCAGGGTGAGGTTGTACAGCGCGAGGTCCTGCGCGAAGCGGATCTTGTGGGCGCTGTTCACGACCATCGCCGTGTTGTGCATGTTCGTCGGGCCGGAGCGGTTGCACTGGGCGAACACGTAGAGCCCGAGGATGTGCTCGATGTGCATCCAGGCGCCGACGTTGCGCTCGACGAAGGTGACCCAGTTCGGCGTCCACTGCTCGAAGGCCTTGGCCTGGCGGGCGTTCTCGATGTTCTGGGTGACCTGCCGGACGACGTTGGCGCCGTACCGGTAGATCGTCATCTCCCACTCCTCGTTGGGATCGCGGAACTCGTGCCAGCCGTGCGCGGGCCAGTCCAGACCCTTGCCGCCGCCGCCGCTCCCGATGCCGCGCTTCGGCTCGGGAAGGTCCACGCCCCAGGCCTTCAGCTTGGTCCAGTGCAGCGGGTAGCCCGCCTCACCGTTCGCGAAGCCGTAGATCCAACCCTGGGACAGGTAGTGGCGCGGATCGGGCTGGACGTCCACCGTGACGTCCTCGTAGTGGGTCTGCTTGCGCTTCGCCGGCTTGTAGTAGTTGTACCGCCGAGCGCCGGCACTGGAGTCGGGGAACTCCTGAGCGCCGGCTTCGGCGTCGGTGTGTTGGACCCTGGGGACACTGCGTTCGGGACGTTGAGCAGTCGTCTCGGTAGTCACTGACCGTCCTCCTGTTGTTCACCGGTGGTGGTGAACTTGTCGTAGAAGATGTTCTCCTCGCGCACTCCGAGTGCCGTGAGCATCGGGATCGCCGCGTCCACCATGGGTGGCGGCCCGCACACATAGGCATCCCTCCCGGTCAGGTCGGGCTCGCACCGCTGGACGACTTCGGTGATCAGGCCAACCTCGCCGTCCCAGCCGTCGTGACCGGCGGGCTCGGAGAGCGCCGGCACGTAACGGAAACCGGGGAGCGTGCTCTCCAGGTCCCGCAGTTCCTTCTCGAAGCACAGGTCCCGCTGCTGCCGGGCCCCGTAGTAGAAGACGGCCTTGCGCTCCACGCCGCGCTCGGACATGGACCGCACCAGGCCCAGTACCGGAGCCATCCCGGCGCCACCGCCGACGAACACCAGGTCGGAGGTCCGGCTCTCGCGCAACGTGAAGGTGCCGAACGGTCCTTCCACGTCGAGCCGGTCCCCGACCGCCAGCTGGGTCGCCAGGAAGCTGGAGAACAGCCCGTCCGGATAGACCTTGATGACGAACTCGAAACGACCCTCCCGACCCGGCGTGTTGGCCATGGAGAACGAGCGGCTCTCCTGCGTTCCCGGCACCGTGATGTCCAGGTATTGGCCGGGGAAGAACTTGATCTCCTCGGGTTCCAGCAGCCGGAGGGTGAGGTGGCGCAGGTCGTGGGTGACCTCCTCGTTGGAGACGACCTCCGCGGTGCCCTTCCGCAGCGGCAGCCCGGACCGGATGATCTCCTCGTCGTAGTTGAGGAGCTCGATCACCAGGTCCTCGTAGGCATGCGCCCGGCAGAGCAGGGTCGATCCCTCGTCCTTCTCGTAGTCCGGCA
>JBOHEP010000517.1:0-1247 GCA_050701075.1 Pseudonocardia sp.
CTGCACCTGCTCGGCTATGACCACGGGGAGCCCGAGCAGGAGCGGGAGATGTTCAGGCTGCAGAACCGGCTGCTCACCGAGTGGCGGGTCGAGTGCCGCAGGGCTACGGCCCGGGAGGCGCAGCGACGCAGCGACTCGGCCGTGCTGGGCACCGTCGGCCTTGAGGACGGCTGACCCTCCGCTGATGAGCACCACCGTGGGTCTGATCATCATCGCCGCGCTGTTGGTCCCGCTGGCCGGCACGTTCGCCGCCGCCGACGCCGCGCTCAACTCGGTTTCCCGCGCTCGTGTCGACGCGCTCGTGCGGGCCGGCCGGGCCGGGTCGCGGGCGCTCGCCGCCGTGGTGGCCGACCGGCCCCGCCACGTCAACCTCCTGCTGCTGCTCCGGCTGGCCGCCGAGACCGCGGCCACGGTGCTGCTCACCGTCGCCCTCGCCACCACGATCGACCCGCACTGGGCCGGGGCGCTCGCCGCTGCCGGGATCATGCTGGTGGTCAGCTACGTACTCATCGGCGTCGGGCCGCGCACGTTGGGTCGTCAGCATCCTTATCGGGTGGCGATGGTGATGGCCGCGCCGGTGCGGTTGCTCGTCCGGTTGCTGGGACCCCTCACGACCCTGCTCATCCTGATCGGCAACGCCATCACCCCTGGTCGGGGCTTTCGCGAAGGGCCGTTCTCCTCCGAGGTGGAGCTGCGCGAGCTGGTCGACATGGCCAGCAGCAGCGGCGTCGTCGACGAAGACGAGCGGCAGATGATCCATTCGGTGTTCGAGCTCGGTGACACGTTGGTACGCGAGGTGATGGTGCCGCGCCCGGACGTCGTGTGGACCGAACGGGACAACCCCGTCGACAAGGTGCTGCGGCTGGCCCTGCGCAGCGGCTACTCCCGCCTGCCGGTGCTGGGGGACAGCATCGACGACATCGTCGGCGTGGCGTACCTCAAGGACCTGGTTCAAGCGGCGCAGGGCGGCTCTGTGGGTGGTGAGGGCACCGCGTCGTCGTCCGCTCGCCCCGCAGGCTCGGCTTCGGGGGCCGAGTCCGTCGACACGGTCATGCGCCCGGCCGTGTTCGTGCCGGACAGCAAGCAGATCGACGAGCTGCTCAAGGAGATGCAGGCCGGTCGCAACCACATGGCCATCGTCGTGGACGAGTACGGTGGCACCGCCGGTGTCGTGACCATCGAGGACATTCTCGAGGAGATCGTCGGGGAGATCACCGACGAGTACGACTCCGAGGAGGTACCCGCGG
>JBOHEP010000518.1:0-2525 GCA_050701075.1 Pseudonocardia sp.
GTGTCAACGGCCAAGTTGTGGTCCCCGCTGGTGGCCAAGTAGATGTCCCCACCCCTGAGGTTGATCAGTGTTTGTGGGTGGCGCCTCCTTGCCGGGTTCGGGCTTTGCGCATGCGGTAGGACTCGCCGTCGGTGACGACGACGTTGGCGTGGTGCAGTAGCCGGTCGAGCAGGCTGACTGCGGTGGTGTGTTCGGGTAGGAACCGGCCCCAGGACTCGAAGGGCCAGTGGCTGGCGATGCCCAGGGCGCGGCGTTCGTAGGCGGCGGCGATGAACCGGAATAACAGTTGGGCGCCGGTGTCGTCGAGCGGGGCGAACCCGACCTCGTCGCAGATGATCAGGTCGTTGCGGAGCAGGGTGTCGATGACCCTGCCGACGCTGTTGTCGGCGAGGCCGCGATAGAGGGTCTCGACCAGCTCGGCGGCGGTGAAGTAGCGGACCCGGTGCCCGGTGTTCACGGCGGCGACGCCGAGCGCAACGAGCAGGTGGCTCTTGCCGGTCCCGGCCGGTCCGACCAGGCAGAGGTTCTCCCGGGCGGTGATCCACTCCAGGGAGGCGAGGTAGTCCAGCGTCGCGGCCGGGATGCTGGACACGGCCCGGTCGAACTCCTCGAGGGTCTTGACCACCGGGAAGGCGGCGGTCTTGAGCCGGGTGCGGGCGTTGGAGGCGTCCCGGGCGGTGATCTCGGCCTCGACCAGGGTGCGCAGCAGCTCTTCGGGTGCCCACCGTTGGGTCTTCGCGGTGCGGAGCAGTTCGGGGGCGAGCTGGCGCATCGCGGCGAGCTTGAGCCGGCGCAGCCCGTCGGCGAGATCGGGTGCCAGCGCCGGTGGTTGCGCGGTCACGACCGGCTTCCCGTCGCATCGATGGTGGTGGCGGCGCTGGCGGTGCCGGGGATGGCGTAGTCGGCCAGCGAGCGGGTCGGGACCACCGGCAGTTCGAGCACCAGGGCGCCTCCGGGCGGGGTGGGTTGCGGTGTCCCGGCGCCGGCGGCGAGGATGGAACGCACGTCCGCGGCCCGCCAGCGGCCGAACGCGACCGCTCGGGACAGCGCGTCGATGAACGGCTGGCTGCCGTGCGCCGCGGCGAGGGTGTTCAGCTCGACCAACTCCGGCCCGAGACGGGTGTTGCCGGCCGCGGCGGCGCCGGTGATGAACGCCTCGGCGATCGGCCCGAGCGCGCAGAACGCCTTCTCCGCCACGGTTTTCGGGCGCACCGCCCGGCGTGGCGTCGGCCGCGGCCCACCGTAGTGATCATCGTTGATCGGCGCCTCCCCGGGGGCGACCAGCAGGTGCTCGGCGACTAGCTCACCCTCGCCCGGGCCGGCGATGATGGCCAGGGATCGGTCGTGGTCCACCCGCAGCCGAACCTGGGCGCCGATCAACGCAACCGGGACCGAGTAGCGCGCCGACCCGAACCGGACACACGAGAGCCGGTCCACCTTGCGGGTCACCAACCGGCCGATGCTGGCCCGCAGCGAGGGCAGCGGTGCCAGCAGTTCCCGCTCGATGACCAGCCGCTCGGCCGGCACTGCGCAGATCTCCGAGTGCACGGCGGCGTTGACCTCGACACACCACGCCGCAGCAGCCGCGTTCGCCGCCCCCAGATCGGCGAACGGCTCCCCGGACCCCTCGGCACCAGGGATCATCAGGTCGGTCTTGGCGTAGCCAACCAGGTTCTCCACGATCCCCTTCGACTCCGGGTCGGAAGCCCCGCAGAAATCGGGCCGGAACCCATGGTGCGCGGCGAAGCGCACGTACTCCCCGGTGGGCACCACCGTGTTCGCGACCACTCCACCCTTCAGGCAACCCATCCGGTCGGCCAGCACCACAGCGGGCACCCCGCCCAGAGTCTCGAAGCACTCCGCGAGCAGCCCGAGCGTCGTCTCAGCGCGCTCGTCCTCGGCGAAGCGCACGAACCGGACCCGACACCATGCCAGCACCGCGCAGAACACATGCAACCCGCCCAGCACGCCCCAGTCGATGACCAGATGCTCACCCGGGGACCACACCGCCGGCCGCCGGCCACGATGATGGTCGCGACGCCACAACGCCTTCTGCTGCGCGACCAGCCGCCGCAAGTTCCGCGCCGACCCCTCATAGCCCACCGCCCGGGCGGCCGGCAGCAGACGCTTCGCGGTGATCCTGCCCTTGGTCTTCTCGACCCGCTCAGCCACCATCTCGGCGACCGCGTCGTAGTTGTGCTCCCGCGGCACCCGGGCCGGCGCGCCACCACCGGATTCGTGGCGGGCGACCACCCGCTTCACCGTCTTCGGTGTGGTACCGCTGATCGCAGCCGCGCCACGATAAGTGCCAACCTCACGGTAGGCGGAAATGATGTCCATCCCTTCCCTCGCAGACTTCAATGGAGCCCCCTGGGCGGTGCGGTGACTGGTTGGCACCGCCACCGTCACCGCCCAGGGCCCACGCTCCGGGTCGACACGACGAGCGAGGGGTGAGGACTTCTACCTGGCCACCAGCGAGGACCTACACCTGGCCATCAACGAGGACTTTTCCATGGCCACGGACA
>JBOHEP010000519.1:0-10247 GCA_050701075.1 Pseudonocardia sp.
GGCGGGACGCGGTGCGCCGGCGCCGGCTCGTGGGGGCGGCCTCGGTGGTGGGGGCGGCGCCGTTCGTACTGGCCGGGACGGCATCGGCGCCGGTCACACCCCTGATGTTGGCAGGTTCGGCGTCGGAACCGCTGTCCACGGACCGCTCGGCCGCGGGCCGGGCAGCCGCCACGTCGACCTCGGTGGGCGCAGAAGCACCCTGCCGGGTCCGGATCGCGGCGATCAGATCGCCCTTGCGCATCCCGGATGTCTCCGGAATGTTCAGCTCACCAGCGAGCTGGCGAAGCTCCGCCAGAACCATGCCGGTCAGGCCGCCCCGCTTGCGGGCAGGCACGCCCGCGCTCTCGAGAGGTACCTCGGTGCTGACGAGATCGGTCTCGCTCAAGGATTGTCCTTCCTGACCGACCCGGGCGGCGCCCAGGTCAGCGGATTCACACACACTCGCCCGGACGGTGTGCCGGACGACATGTCGGTCTACGGGGACGCGGATGAGTGCGGCCGTCCCGACAGGCAGGGGCGGCGATCATTGCGATGGGTCGCGGAGGAGGCCGCTCGGTCCGAAACCGGATCTGAGCCTGTGGGTGCGCCTATGATCCGAATACATCGAGCCGGGCTCGAGTGGCCACGCGAGATGACGCGTGGATCGCCGTTGCGATGCCGATCGTAGCCTCCTCCACGTCATTGCGGCAACAACCCCCCGCCCGAGGCGCCGAAGCTACCCGGTCTCCACCCGGACGCCGCCGGTGTCAACGGGCAGCACGCACGGTGTGAAGCCACGCAGATCCAGCCCGGCCGGCAGTATCCCGTCAACGGTCAGCGCGAGCACCGACGGCCCGGCACCGGAGATGGTGGCCGGTGTCCCGTGGTTGCGCAACGCGTCCACCAGGTCCGCCGACGCCGGGTACGCCGGTCGGCGATAGCCCTGGTGCAGCCGGTCCTCGGTGGCCGGCAGGAGCAGTTCGGGACGTTGGGTGAACGCCAGCACTGCCAGAGCCGTGCGACTGCCTGTGAACGCGGCATCGGCGAGCGGCACGCGATCGGGAAGCAGGCCCCGAGTGGTTGCGGTGGACGACTTGACGCCGGAGACCAGCACCACCGGGATGACGCTCCGGTGCGCGTCGAGTCGTACGGCCTTGTACCGGACGGTGGTGTACCGCTGCGCGACATTCCCGCCCGAGGACAGCCCACCCGAGGACTCCGCCCCCCGAGCACACCCCGAGGACAGCCCACCCGAGGACTCCCAGGCGATCACGAACCCACCGAGCAGGCTCGCGGCCACGTTGTCCGCGTGCCCCTCCATATCGGCCGTGATCTGCAGTAACGCATCGCGCTCCAGCTCCGGATCGCGCCCGACGAGCACGGCGGCAGCCACCGCTCCGGCGACCGCGGCGGCCGCCGAGCTACCCAGCCCCCGCGAGTGCGGGATGGCGTTGCGACACCGCAGCCGCAGCCCCGACGGTGCGTCGCCGAAGTGGCTCCACGCCGCGCGCATCGACCGCACGACCAGGTGCGTCTCGTCGCACGGCACCTGGCCGGCGCCCTCGCCGATCACCTCGACGTGCACCCCGTCGGCGGTGACGCAGGCCTCGACCTCGTCGTAGAGCGACAGGGCGATCCCGAGCGAGTCGAAACCGGGGCCGAGGTTCGCCGAGGATGCCGGCACCCGTACCCGGACATCTGTGATCTCAGCCACTCAACCAGCCCATCAGTGCAGTTCCAGGGCCTCGGCCACCGCGACGGGGTCGATCGGCACGACCACAGCCTCCGGGGCGGTGAGCAGGGCGGTGTCCGGGTCCTTGAGACCGTGCCCGGTGACGGTGCACACCACCAGCGAGCCGCGGAGCAACGAGCCGTCCCCCACGGACTGCAGCAGACCGGCCACGCTCGCCGCCGACGCCGGTTCCACGAACACCGCCTCCCGGGCGGAGAGCAAGCGGTAGGCGGCGAGGATCTCGTCGTCGGTGACCGCGGCGAACTGCCCGCGGGACTGCTCCTTGGCGATGATCGCGGCTCCCCACGACGCCGGTGCACCGATCCGGATCGCCGTGGCGATGGTCTCGGGGTGCTTCACCGGCTCGCCGTGCACCAGGGGTGCCGCGCCGGCGGCCTGGTAGCCGAACATCCGTGGCGGCTCGGGGATCAACCCGTCGGCGAGATAAGCGCGGTAACCAGCCCAGTAGGCGGTGATGTTGCCCGCGTTACCCACCGGAAGGCAGTGCACGTCGGGTGCGCGGCCGAGCTCATCGCAGATCTCGTACGCGGCGCTGGACTGCCCCGCGATCCGGGTAGGGTTGATCGAGTTGACCAGCGAGCTCACCGGATAGTTCGCGACGGTCTTACGCGCCAGCTCCAGGCAGTCGTCGAAGTTGCCGTCGATCTGCAGGATCCGGGCCCCGTGCGCGACGGCCTGGGCCAGCTTGCCCAGCGCGATCTTGCCCCGCGGGATGAGGACGGCGCAGGTCATGCCCGCCCGGGCGGCGTAGGCGGCGGCCGACGCCGAGGTGTTGCCGGTGGACGCGCACAGCACCCCCTTCTTCCCGTGGGCGAGCGCGTCGGTGACGGCGACGGTCATGCCGCGGTCCTTGAACGACCCGGTCGGGTTGGCGCCGTCGACCTTGAGGAACACCTCACAACCCGTGAGCTCCGACAGGTGCGGAGCCGGCAACAGCGGTGTGCCGCCCTCACCGAGGGTGACGATTCTCCACCCCGGCCGCACCGGCATCCGGTCACGGTAGGCCTCGATGATGCCGGGCCAGCCTCCTGTGCGAACACCTGTCGTGCTCACGAATCCTCCTCGCAGGCAACCGTCGGCCGCATTCACGGGGCAAGCCCGGTCACGATCCCACCCCCGGGGCCATGCGGCCCAGATCCTCGACCCGCAGCACGCTGTCGACCCCCAGCACCACATCGAGTCCGGCCAGCAGTTCGACGGTGGCGGCGAGCGACGCCTCGGGAGCGGCATGTGTGACGACGACCAACCGGGCCGAACCGTCGCCGCCCTCGCCGCCGCCGGTCTGGCGCACCGCGGCGATACTCACCCCGTGCCGGGCGAACTCGCCGGCGATCATCGACAGCACCCCGGCCCGGTCGACCACCTCGAGACTCACGTGGTAGCGAGTGGGCACAGCGCCGAACGGGCGCGCCGGAAGGCTCGCATAGCTCGACTCACGGGGACCGCGCCCGCCAACGACCCGATTGCGGGCCACCGCGACGAGGTCACCGAGCACCGCGCTGGCCGTGGGCGCGCCACCGGCGCCCTGGCCGTAGAACATGAGCTGTCCGGCCGCCTCGGCTTCCACGAACACCGCGTTGAACGCGCCGTCCACGGCCGCCAGCGGATGCGCCTTCGGGATCATCGCGGGGTACACGCGGGCGGAGATCGTCTCCACAGCCTCGGCTGTGCTCTCTCCCAGCCCACCGGTGCGCTCACAGATCGCCAGCAGCTTGATCACGCAACCCAGGCCCTCAGCGGCGGCGATGTCGGCCGTGGTGACCCGCCGGATGCCCTCGCAGTACACATCGGAGCCGGTCACCCGGGTGTGGAAGGCCAGCGAGGCCAGGATCGCAGCTTTGGACGCGGCGTCGTAACCGTCGACGTCGGCGCTCGGATCGGCCTCTGCGTAGCCGAGCCGGGTGGCTTCCTCGAGGGCATCGGCATAGCTGGTGCCCGAGGCCGTCATCGCGGACAGGATGAAGTTGGTGGTGCCGTTGACGATGCCGGCCACCCGGGTGATCCGGTCGCCCGCGAGCGACTCCCGGAGCGGACGCAGCAGCGGGATCGCACCGGCGACGGATGCCTCGTAGTACAGGTCGGCGCCGGACGCGTCGGCCGCCTCGGCGAGCGCGGGGCCGTCCTCGGCCAGCAGCGCCTTGTTCGCGGTGACCACCGACTTGCCCGACTTCAGCGCCTCCAGCAGCAGTGACCGGGCCGGCTCGATGCCCCCGATCACCTCTACGACGACGTCGACGTCGTCCCGGCCGACGAGCGCGTGCGCGTCGGTGGTGATCAGCTCACCGAGGTCGGGATGCCGGTGCGGGCGGCGCACGGCCACCCCGACCAGCTCGACCGGCGCGCCGATCCGGGCGGTGAGCTCGTCGGCCTGCTCGCGCAGCAGCCGGACCACCTCCCGGCCGACGGTGCCGCAGCCCAGGAGCGCCATCCGGATGGGCCTGAGGTTCACGCCACTCCTCCCACCCGCATCGCCGGCAAGATCGTCCCGCGGTCGACCGGCCCCGCCATGCTCTCCCGGTGCGTGATCGCCCCGTGAGTCCGCGCCCGGCGCACGATCACGCCATGCGTCCGCGCCCGGCGCATGATCATCGGTTCGGAACACCCAGCCGTCCGTAGTGCGGCTGGACGTTCCCGTCCGCCGATCACGCCCCGACCGGACGGGACCTCAGCGCCCGTGATCATCGGTTCGGAACGCCCAGCCGTCCGTGATTCGACTGAACGTTCCCGTCCGCCGATCATGTCGCGGGCGCCCGAGACGCCAGCCGCCACGCCCGAGACGCCAACCACCGCGCCCGAGGCACCAGCCGCCGGGACCGGAGTACCGAGCGCGGTGAGCGAGGTACCAGCCGCCGTGATCGTCGATCGGGAACGGCGCGCCGCGATCGCTGCTGCTCCGGGTTCCCGAACGCCGATCATCGCTGATCCCCGACCCCGACCGACCACACCTCCCGGACCCCGACCCCGACCGACCACACCTCCCCGACCCCGACCGACCACACCTCGATGACACTGACCGGCCACGTCTTCCCCGACCCCGACCGGCCACGTCGTGACCGGGTTCACCCGAGCACCTCGAGCCGGAACTGGTCCTCCAGGGTCTCCCTGCGCAGCAACGCCCGCGCCGCCCCGTCGCGCACCGCCACCACGGCGGGGCGCGGCAGCCGGTTGTAGGAGCTGGCCATCGAGTAGCAGTACGCCCCGGTCGCGGCCACCGCCAGCAGGTCCCCCGGCGCGAGGTCGGTGGGCAGCCAACAGTCGCGCACCACGATGTCGCCGGACTCGCAGTGCTTGCCGACCACCCGCGACAGCACCGCCTCCGCCGAGCCGTCGGGGCTGTCGATGGCCGAGGACCGCGACACCAGCCGGCAGTCGTAGACCGCGTCGTAAAGCGCGGTGCGGATGTTGTCGCTCATCCCACCGTCGATGCTGACGTAGCGACGCGCGGACCCGCCGAGCGGCACGTCCTTGAGCGTCCCCACCTCATACAGCGTGACCGTGCCGGGCCCGGCGATCGCCCGACCCGGCTCCACCGCGATCTCCGGGACGTCCAGGTCAGCGGCGTGGCACTCGCGCTTGACGATGCCGCGCAGCTCCTCGGCCACCTCGGAGATGTCCAGCGGCGTCTCGTCGGCGCGGTAGGCGATGCCGAAACCGCCCCCCAGGTCGAGGGTCGTCAACGTGGCCAGTACATCAGCACCGTGCTCGCGATGAAGGTCGGCGAGCAGCGCCACGACCCGGCGCGCCGCGACCTGGAAGCCCTCGGTGTCGAAGATCTGACTGCCGATGTGGCTGTGCAGCCCGACCAGAGCCAGCCCGTCGGCCTTGACCACCCGCCGCGCCGCCTCAGCAGCCGCGCTGTCCCTGCCTCCCGCGACGGCGAAGCCGAACTTCTGGTCCTCGTGCGCCGTGGCGATGAACTCGTGGGTGTGCGCCTCGACGCCGACCGTCGCCCGGATCATCACCGGCGCGACGACACCTCGTTCGCGGGCGATCGCGTCCAGCCTGGCGATCTCGTGGAACGAGTCGAGCACCACCCGCCCGACACCGGCCTCGACGGCCGCGATCAGCTCGTCCATGCTCTTGTTGTTGCCGTGCAACGCGATTCGCCCCGCGGGAAACCCGGCGCGCAGCGCGATCGCGAGCTCGCCGCCACTGCACACGTCAAGGCTCAGGCCCTCCTCGGCCACCCAACGCGCCACCTCCGTGCAGAGGAAGGCCTTGGCCGCGTAGTGCACCGAGCCGGCGCCGAACGCGGCCGCGAACTCGGCTGCGCGGGAGCGGAAGTCGTCCTCGTCCACGACGAACAGCGGGGTGCCGTACCGCTCGGCGAGGTCGCGCACATCGACCCCGGCCACGCGCAGCACGCCGTCCCCGTCGCGAACCGCGCCCCGCGGCCACACCGCCGGCGCCAGGCCGTCGAGCTGCACGGCGTTCGCCGGCCGCGGACCGGCCGTCCCGGAAGGGGTCTGGATGCCGGCGTGCAGCGGCCCGGCGGGATGGGCGTTCACATGCGCTCCGGAGCGGTGATGCCGAGCAGGCCGAGGCCGTTGGCCAGCACCTGGCGGGCCGCGACGCACAACGCGAGCCGGGCCCGGTGCAGGTCGGTGATGTCCTCGTCACCCATCGGCAGTACCCGGCAGCCGTCATAGAACTTGTGGTAGGCGCTGGCCAACGTCTCGAGATATCGAGCGACGCGATGCGGCTCGCGCAGCTCGGCGGCCGCCCGCACGACGGCCGGGAACTCACCGAGCGTGCGGATCAGGTCGCCCTCGCGGGCGTGGTCGAGCAGCGCGTACTCATCGCCCGGTTCCAGGCCAACGTCGGACGCGTTGCGCGCCAGCGACGCGAGCCGGGCGTGCGCGTACTGGACGTAGAAGACGGGGTTGTCGTTGGTGCGCCGGGTCCAGAGAGCGAGGTCGATGTCCAATGTGGAGTCCACCGAGGACCGGACGAGGGCGTACCGCGCGGCGTCCACCCCGACCGCGTCGACGAGGTCCTCCAAGGTCAGCACCGTGCCGGCCCGCTTGCTCATCTTCACCGGCTCGCCGGCACGCAGCAGGTTGACCATCTGGCCGACGAGCACCTCGACGGTGTCCGGGGCGTCACCGAACGCCACCGCGACCGCGCGGAGCCGCGGGACGTAGCCGTGGTGGTCCGCACCCAGCATGTAGATCAGCTTCTCGAACCCACGCTCCCGTTTGTCCAGGTAGTAGGCCATGTCGGCCGCGATGTACGCCGGGCGCCCGTCGCTCTTGATCACCACCCGGTCCTTGTCGTCACCCTGGTCGGTGGACCGCAACCACCACGCGCCTTCGGCCCGGTAGAGGTTGCCCGACTCCCTGAGCCGGCGCACCGCGGCCTCCACCGCCCCTGACTCGTGCAGCTCCTGCTCGGAGAACCACACGTCGAAGTCGGTGCCGAACGCGTGCAGCGCACCCTTGATCTCGTCGATCATCAGGGTGAGGCCGACCCGGCGGAACACCGCCTCGCGCTCCGCGGCGGCCAGCTCCGACGTGCCCGGCTCGGCGGCGAGTACCTGCGCGGCGATCTCACCGATGTAGGCACCGCCGTAGCCGTTCTCCGGGGTGGGCTCACCCAGCGCGGCGGCCACAAGCGAGGCGGCGAAGCGGTCGATCTGGCCGCCGGCGTCGTTGACGTAGTACTCCCGGGTGACCTTGGCCCCGCGCGCCGCGAGCACCCGGCCCAGCGCGTCGCCCACCGAGGCCCAGCGCGCGCCGCCGAGGTGGATCGGGCCGGTCGGGTTCGCCGAGACGAACTCCAGGTTGATCGACCGCCCGGCCAGCTCGTCACCGGTGCCGTATGCCTCGCCTGCCCGGCGCACCTCGCCGACGAGCGCGCCCTGCGCGTCCGCCGCGAGCCGCAGGTTGATGAAGCCCGGCCCGGCCACCTCGACGCTCGCGATACCCTCCCGCGCCGCCAGCGCTTCGGCCAGCCAACCGGCGAACTCACGAGGGTTGACCCCGACATTCTTGGCCATCCGCAATGCGAGGTTGGTGGCGTAGTCGCCGTGCTCGGGGCTACGTGGGCGCTCCACACCGACGTCGTCGGGCAGCGCGCCGAGATCCAGACCGCGGTCGGCGAGAACGTCGGACGCGGCGGCACGGACCAGGTCGGCGAGCAGGGCGGGAGTCACTGGGCCGATTCTAGGGAGTGCTGCTCATCGTCGGGTCAGGCGGCGCTCCTACACTCCGATACCGCAGGGGTCACCAACACGAGGACACCGCCGGGTTCGAGCGGCAGCCGGCGGCGAACACAGTCTGGACGGTTCATGGTAAGCGGCAAGAGCAGCAAGGCGGTCCGTAACGCGCGGGCAGCCGTCGTCACGCAGAGGTCCGTTCCGTGGGGCACGATCTTGGCCGTACTGGCCGTCCTGGTCTTCGCGGGTGGCGTGTTCGGCTATGCGTTCCTCCGCAACCAGGAGAACGCCGGTCGCATCGAGGCGCTCGCGCCGTTCACCCCGACCGCGGAGAACCGGGACCCTTCCACGAACATCGAGGGTGTCGTGGTGGTGAACTACCAGGGCGGTCAGCACGTCGCACCGGAAACCCGGGTCGCCTACACGCAAAGCCCCCCGTTGGGGGGGTCGCACGACTTCGCGTGGGCGGCCTGCAACGGGGTCGTCTATCCCGAGCCGGTGCGCTCGGAGAATCTCGTGCACTCCCTCGAGCACGGCGCGGTGTGGATCGCCTACAACCCCGACCAGATCACCGGGGTGGCGCTGGACGCCCTCCGCGCGAAGGCCGAGAACCAGTCCTACACCGTGATGTCGCCCTTCCCCGGCCTCGATCAGCCGATCTCGCTGCAGTCCTGGGGCCACCAGCTGAAGCTCTCGGATCCGGCCGACATCCGGATCGACCAGTTCATCCAGGCCCTGCGGGTCAACCCGTACACCCACCCCGAGGTGGGAGCGAGCTGCAACGAGATGGGACCGGGCGCCTTCGTGCAGGACGACCCCCCGCCGTTCGCCCCGCCGCCGGCCGTCAGCGAGATCAACGGCACCACCGTCAAGGCGGAGACCATCCCGGCCTCGGCCGGATGATCGCTGTGCCGAGCCACGGCATAGTGGACGTCGTGACTGCCCCGTCCGATCTCACCACCGACCCGGCCTCGGCGGCCAATACCGAATCTCGACCGCCCTGGCAGCGGATCCTGGTCGTCATCGCGGGGTCGCTCGCCCTGCTTCTCCTGGGAGCCGCCGCCGGACTGCTCGTCGGGCTGCCGGGGGCCACGTCCGAGCCGCCGGCAGCCGGCTCCGTCGACATCGGGTTCGCGCAGGACATGAGCGTGCACCACGAGCAGGCGGTGCAGATGGCGAGCTGGGCACGCGACCACAGCACCGACCCGGTGGTCCGCGGGCTCGCCTTCGACATCGAATCCACCCAGATCGCGCAGATCGGCCGCATGCAGGGGTGGTTGGCCCTGTGGGGGGCCGCGCCGCTGCCCACCGGCGGACACATGGCGTGGATGTCGGGTATCACCGGCCACGGCCATGCCGGCGGCGTCACCGGCGAAGCGGTGGCGACGATGCTCGGGATGGCGAGCACGGAGGAGCTCGGCTCGCTCCGGGCGGCGGCCGGTGCTGAGCTCGACGTGCGGTTCCTGCAACTCATGCTGCGCCATCACGAGGGCGGGGCGACGATGCTGGCGTACGCGGCGCAGCACGCGACGGTGCCTCAGGTGCGGAATCTGGCCGCGCAGATGGCCTCCTCGCAGGCGGCCGAGAGTGAGTATCTGCGGCAGCTGTTGGTCGAGCGGGGCGGGGCGCCGCTGCCGCCGTAGGGCTCGGCGTGCGCTAGTCTCAGTGCGCTACGGCCCCCGTAGCTCAGGGGATAGAGCACCGCCCTCCGGAGGCGGTGGCGCAGGTTCGAATCCTGCCGGGGGCACCACCCGCTGACCTGCGGAAACACGCGCGGGGCTGATCGCCACGAGCGCGCTCACCGAGGACCCGATGCGGTGCGGGCGCCATCTCACAGGCCGGCTCAAAGATCATCTTTGGGTGAAGTCCCAGGCTAATGGCAACGGGTCAGCCGACAGAGGTGCCGCCGCAGCGCGGTCGTGCTCGGACGAGTGCTCCGCGCAAGGACGGAGCGCGGTGATGGTCACACGCCGGCGGCGATCGTCACACGCTGCTCGCAGAACAACACCAAGTACACGCATAGGCACCCTTCCGAGTGTGTGCCCTCTTCGAGTGACTACAGTCACCGCTGCGTAGGAAGGTGGACCTGCGACCAGATCTCTCCTGGAGCGCCATAATGCCCAGTCTCGAAGTTGTCCTCAGCCTGCTGCAAGGGCTGGGAATTAGTGTAGGACTGGCGCTAGTCATTCTAGGCATTTATCTGATAATTTCTAGTCATCGGGCTCGGCGGCGTAAACATTCAGCCCTGGGCTCGGTCGGGTGGCGTGGTCCAGCGATGTGTGATGTGGGCGTGTCGATCACGCTGTGATCGGTTGGTGTGCGGTTTGATCTGTTGGTGGCCGAGCCGGAGGAGATGAC
>JBOHEP010000520.1:0-8988 GCA_050701075.1 Pseudonocardia sp.
CGTCGCCATCACCGGATGAAGCACGAGGGCCGATGGCGGCTCGAGCAACCTCGACCCGGACGTTTCTGCTGGACCAGCCCGTTGGGGCGGGTCTACCGCACCCGCGGGGAACCCATCGACCCACCCCTTCCCCAGCCTGCGCCCCGCAGCCCCGAGGAATCAACAGAACTCGACGAACCCGATTCCCGGATCCGATTCGCGGGACCACAACCGATCCTGTCGCGACCACCCCCGGCTCCACCCGCGCCACCACCACCGCCACCCTCGCGTCCACAGCGCCCAGAGGACGACGAGCCCCCCTTCTGATCAAGAAGCTCGGCCGCAGCCTCATCGTTGATCAGCTGGAGATCTTCGGTGCGACGGCGGAGGGCCTCTTCGGTCGGTTGATGGCTATGCAGGTCTGGTGGGCTCGTCACGCTCGGGTGCACCGTCGACGCGGTGATCGACCTCGTGCACAACCGTGCTACCCCGAGGCCGTCCACCTGGCGCGATTCCGATGACCGGCGCGGCTCTCGGTCCGGCGTGGCCGCGGATCAGATCAGGCCCGCGAGTTTGTACGCCACCAGGGATCCGGCCACCGCGACGTTCAAACTGGTCCCGGTACCGACCATCGGGATCTCGACGACCTGGTCGACCAGTGCGAGGGCGTCGGGTGGGATTCCGTCGCTCTCGTGCCCGAGGACGACGATCGTCCGCTGCCGGGCCGCTGGGAGGTCGCCCAGCCGGATCGCCTCGTCCGCCAGCTCCACCCCGAGCACCCGGTTGCCGGACGCGCGCTGCTGGGCGAGCCAATCGAGCGGGCTGGAGATCCGGTGTACGCAGCTGCGTCGGCGCAGCGTGTCCCCGCGGGCGAGGGCGTTGGCCACCCAGGGCTGCCGGGGCACCGCGAGGCACGCCCCCACTGCGTCGCAGGTACGCAGCAACGTGCCCAGGTTCGTCCCGTGCAACGGCCAGAGCGGCGCGAACACGAGATGATCCCAGCAGGAGTGGGGTCGCGGTCGGCGCTGACGGCGAAGGTCGTGGCTGCTGCGGGCCCGTGGAGCGCTCGGATGGGTCATCGCTGACCCGAGCGAGCTCCCCCAGCCGGCTTCTGACGGCAAGTGATCATCGGGAAGGCGCTTCGCGGTGCACCCGGACCTTCGAAGGCGGAATCGGTAGGTCAACGATACCCCCGACCAGAGCCGAACCGGCCACGGTCAGTTCGATGCGTCGACATCGGCGGGCGAGCCGACCAGTTCTGCACGGAGGCGGTTGAGCTCGCGTAGGGCGCTGGTGGCCCGCGGGCGGTCCGCGGCGGCGAGGGCGACGGCCAGCGCGTCGAGGACCAGCACCGTCACCGCGTGGCTGGAGTTCTCACCGGGCAGGCCGCGCGGACAGGTCAGTACCAGGTCCACCCCCGCGACGGTGGTGAGCACGTCGGTGAACAGCACAACCGGGACGCCGCGGCGCTGTGCGGTGTCCAGCAGCACGGCGGCATGACGGTGCAGGCGGGCGTCGGCAAGCAGTACCAGCGCGTCGCCGCGCCGCAGGTTGAGGGCCTGGTCGGCCGCCGCGACGCCGGTGGCGGTGATCGTCGCCACCGAGCGTCCGATCCGGCCTAGCAGCACGGCGCCGTAGTCGGCCACGCCGGCCGACGGGCCGGTGCCGCTGAGCACCACGCGGTCGGCGGCACCGAGCAGCGCGACGACGGCGGGGAATGGCACTCGGAGTTCCTCGCGGGCCAGTTCGAGGGCCGCGCGATGCACGTCGAGTACATGGTCGAGCACCTCGGCGGGATCGGTCCCGTGACGCAGGGTCGCGGCGAGCCGCCGGTCTGGGGTCGGCATTACGGAGTCGGCGCGCAGCGCGCGTTTGAGATCGGCCAAGCCGCGGTAACCCAGGGCCTGCGCGGTCCGGACGACTGTGGCATCGCTGGTACCGAGTTGCTCAGCGATCTCCGCGGCGGAGTAGAACCCGAGCGCGGCGGCGTGTTCGGTGAAGAACCGGGCGACCTGTCGCTGCGCCGGGGCGAGGCCGGGTAGGCCCTCGATGATGGTCTGCGCCGCAGTGTGGTTCATTCACGACCTGTCTGGGTCCAATGGTGGTGAAGCTACCATCGTGGGCTCGTGGCGACCGGCGTCACGGGGCTGGCCGCGCAGTCGTGGCCGGCACGGTGGTACCGGGAGCTCATCCAGACCCTCACCCCGCAACCCCGCATGTGCCGCAGTGGACGCTGATCGGCCGGTTATCGCCGGGGCGACCCGTCCTGCAGGCCGGCACTGAACGTCGACTGAACGGCACGGGTGCAGCCGATGTTAAGTGCCGGCCCGCATTCTCATGTCTATCAACGGTGCTTGTCCCGAAGATGCCATCAGTCCAGGGCCGACACCAGGACAGGCGATCACTGCCGAACTCGAAACGATCACGATCTAACTCGGAAGGGCACAACGAAGATGGAAGACACTGCAATCATGGCACCGTCAGCTGATCCTGCCACCGACGCCGGCGGAGCAGCCGGGTCCCCGGCTGTCAACGTCCAGCAGGCCGCCGGCACGAGCGCCCAGGCGATCCAGTCAGCGGTCGATGCTTACCGCCTGGATCTCGGCGACAGTCGTCAAGAGATCAACTGGGACGGCGTGCCGGACGACCTCGCCGCGCCGAATCTCTTGCCCGCTGACTTCTTCAATACAGTCGTGCCCCGAGGTGCGGTGTTCTCGACCCGGGGGACGGGCTTTCAGGTGAGCGCCAACGCCGGGGTCGCGCCGGTTGAGTTCGACAACATCAACCCGACCTACTCGCGCCTGTTCGCGACGTTCAGCCCGCAGCGGCTGTTCACCCCGCTCGGCAGCAACATCATGGAGGTGCGCTTCTTCGTACCCGGCACCTCGACACCGGCCACAACCAACGGGTTCGGCGCCGTCTTCACCGATGTGGACCGGCCCGGGACCAGGATCGAGTACCTCGACGAGCGGGGCCACAGGCTGGCGAGGTTCGACGTGCCGGCAAGCCCCGGCCAGGAGACCCTGTCCTTCCTCGGCGTCCGCTTCCTCGACCGACGAGTCGCGCGTGTGCGGATCACCAGTGGCAACACCGTGCTCGGGCCGAACGAGCGTCGGGACCGCGATCTGGTGGTGATGGACGACTTCATCTTCGGTACCCCGATTGCGCTGGGATAGCTCAACTCCCAGCCCGAACCGGCCGCCTAGTGCGCAGCCATCACACACCACACTCAACACCACGGAGAGACACGCCATGAACGCACCAACCACACCAGCAGCAGAGTCGGGCATCGCAGCAGCCGTAGGCCCTAACGTGCTCCGGGTCGGAGATTCATTCATCTGCTCAGGCATTGAACCCACGTTCATCCCAGCAGGCGGCGAACATGTGCGCCAGGTATTTATCCGGCTGCCCGTCCAATTTGTTGGGCGCCCGGCAGTGATACCCATCATCCACCCGAGGGAAGCTCCCGCATCCGCCGGAGCTGCTTTCCCGATCTTCAACATTACGGTCACTTTACTGGGAACCACCGGCACCCAGATCAAAATCTCCGCCACCAACAACGCAATAGGCCAAAAGGTCGGCGGACTTTTCGAGTGTGACTACATCGTGATCGGCAAAGCCAAACTTGGCCAATGAGCTCACGGCCACGTATCGGAGGCTGGTCTCCGTTCCGGTCGGTCAAGCCGACCGGGACAACTCCGAGGGTAAGGACGTGATCGTGGCCGGACAGCCCGACCGTCACCAGCCTGACGGGTTCCCGGACGATCTCGGTGCTGCCGTACTCGTGGACGACAGTGACCGGGAGTCCGCCGCCGGCATCTGGCGGGGGAGCGGTGGTGGTGGACGTACCGCGACCGGCCAGCAGCGCCGCCGCGGACAGCCCAACCGATGAGGAACTGTCGGTGGGTGGCGTTGTCGACCGGCCTCGGGATCTCGCTACCCCCGCCACCCGCTGCCGGCGGCAGCGTAGGCAGTAGGCAGTAGGCAGTAGGCAGTCAGCCCCGGTTCGCTGAGCTGTGGCGCGACCACTTCCGCAGCAGCTCGTGCACGCCGGCCAGGTCCGCGCGACAGCACTCGGCATCTCGCGTGCCCTTCCGAGCGATCCGTCTACGGGACCCTTCGCGTGCGGGGATACTCACCGGCTAGTCACCGCCGTCGAGAGCCGCAGCGACGGGCTGGTCGGTCAGGTCGTCGATGTACCAGTTCGGATAGACCGGGGACAGCGGGGTAGCGGCGTCGAGTTCGGCGACGTCCTCTGCGGCGAGCTGGATGTCGGCGGCACCGAGGTTGTCGTCGAGCTGCGAACGCTTCGAGACTCCGACGAGGACACTGGTCACACTCGGTTTGGCCAGCAGCCACGCCAGGGCTGTCTGCGCGACGCTCACGTCGTGCCGGTCGGCGATGGCGCGCAGTCGTTCGACCACCATGAATCCGTGGTCCTTGTCGAACGGGAGAATATCGAAGCCGGCGTAGCGGTTGTCCGGGTCGGACAGCGTCTCCCGGGTGTACTTGCCGCTGAGAAAGCCGGCGGCCAGCGGGCTCCAGACGGTCATGCCGAGGCCGTAGCGCCGCATCATCGGCACGACGTCGCGCTCGACATCGCGGCCAAGCAGGGAGTAGTGCATCTGGCCGTGCGTGAACGGGGCGAGGCCGCCCGCCTCCTGGATCTCCAACGCAGCCGCGACCTTCCAGGCCGACCAGTTCGAGAACCCGATGTAGCGGACCTTGCCGGACCGCACCACCGCGTCGAGGGCCACCAGCGTGTCCTCCAGGGGTGTGTACGGGTCTTCCCGGTGCGCCAGGTACACGTCGATCCAGTCGGTGCCCAGCCGTTTCAGGCTCTGGTCTACTGACCAGGTGATGTGCCGACGCGACAGGCCGGCCTGCGTCAGCGGCGCACCCGTCCGGAAGCCGACCTTGGTGGCGATCACCACACCGTCGCGGCGAGAGCGCAAGGCGCCGCCCAGCAGTGTTTCGGACTCACCGCCGGCATATCCGTCGGCGGTGTCGAAGAACGTCACGCCCCGGTCGAGCGCGGCCGACCAGCTCGTCAGCGAGCTCTGCCCCGACCTTGTAGACCGCACCGATCTCCTGGTTGCCGGCCGTAAAGGTCATCGCTCCGAACGCGAGCCTTGAGACCAACAAGCCGGTCTGGCCCAGCATCGCGTACTGCACGCCGCTCTCCCTCGGAAATGGCCGCACAGTGCGGACGGCACAGTTGGTTTGACGTACCAACCGCGGCGCGGCTCTGCGACGGGTCGATCGTTTCGTGACAAGCCTGCCATCATCCGGCGGATCGTGTACTGGTTGGTCGGCTCACGCCGGCGCAGCGCCGCGAAGTTCTTCGGGGTTCGGTCAGGGAGAGGACACGCGTGAGGTGGTGTAGGGATCCGGTGGGCGGACGGTGCTGAGCGCTTGATCGACGTTGGGGAACCGTCAGCGGTGCTGTGTGCGGTTCCGGGTTCCCGATCGATGATCAAGCCATCATCGGAGGCGGGGATCTGCCGGAGCTGCGGTGTCCCGCCGGAGCCGCGGTGTCCCGGCGGAGCCGGGGGTCCTGCCAAGATCAGCGTTTCGGTACGGGCAGCCGCACGGGATGCGGCTCTGCGTTGCCGTTCAATGATCACGAAGCTGGCGTGGTGATCCGGAGTCCGATCAACTGATGTGGTGCTTTACCACCGGCCGCAGCGCGATCACGCCGTCCTGCCCGCCCGCGGTGCCGAGGACCTGATGCCGCTCCGCCGCCGGGCACCAAGTCCGACATCGCCTACGGGGCGGCCTGGGAGCTGGGACGCCTGCTGGCCCTGCAGGGCAAGCCCTTCTCGACCACGCTCGACCGCTGGAAGCGCGCCCGCGCCCAGCGGTGCAAGCAGGATCGATCCGGCGTACCGCCGCTGCCAAGGGCCGGCTGACGACCTCGGCCTGCTCGGGGAGTGCCCTTCAACTACCTTGCAGGTGGTCGACATCACCGGGATCGGATCGGCTCGGCGGCCGCGACCCAGGCCGCGTCAGCGAAGTTCGCCGCCCACATGCTCGCTCGACGTCCTCGCCAAAGATCAACAAATGCGAAACTGCACTTTCTTGGACGGACGCGGGTGGCGTCTTCCCCCCGAAACGACGCCACCCGCGTCCTGGCAGGTAAGAAAGGTCGGGAACTACCGCTGGGTCCATCTGAGCAGGTCCAGCGGCACTTAGCAAGGCTCGCCTTACTTGCGATGCGAAGTTTGCCGTATTCAGGCGCTCCGCGTGCCCGCCCGGACCGGAGTGCCTGCGCGGTGCCGGCGCCCGATCGGCACGACCAGCGGTGTGTTCGCCACCGGGTCGAGGACGACCTGCGCATCGAGGTCGAACACCTCGCGCAGCATCGACTCGGTGAGCACCTCGTGCGGTGTTCCCGATGTGACGATGGCCCCGTCCTTCATCGCCACCAGCCGCCCGGCGTACCGCGCGGCGAGGTTGAGGTCGTGCAGGACCATGACGACCGTCCGGCCTGCCTCCTGGTGCAGGCGCTCCACCAGGTCGAGCACGTCGACCTGGTGGGCGAGGTCGAGGAACGTGGTGGGCTCGTCGAGCAGCAGGACGTCGGTGCCCTGGGCGAGTGCCATGGAGATCCAGACCCGCTGCCGTTGCCCGCCGGACAGGGCGTCGATGGTGCGCTCGGCGAACTCGGTCATGCCGGTCCAGCCCAGTGCTTCGGCCACGGCGTCCTCGTCGTCGGAGGACCACTGCCGGTACCAGGCCTGATGTGGGTGCCGGCCGCGGGCCACGAGGTCGGCCACCGTGAGTCCCTCCGGGGCGATCGGCGCCTGCGGGAGCACCCCGAGCACCTTCGCGACATCGCGGGTCGGGATCCGGTCGATCCGCGTTCCGTCGAGCAGTACGTGCCCGCGCTTGGTCGGCATCAGCCGGCCCAACGCGCGCAGCAGCGTCGACTTGCCGCACCCGTTGGGGCCGATCACCGCGGTCACGGTGCCGTCGAGGATGTCGAGGTCGAGTCCGTCGACGACGATGTTGTCGCCGTAGGCCAGCTGCAGGTCGCGCGCCTCGAGTCGGGGGGTCATGCGGTCACTCCTCGATTGCGGCGGGCGAGCAGGAAGAGCAGGTAGGGCGCGCCGAGGATCGCGGTGACGATGCCGACCGGGATCTCGACGCCCAGTACCGTGCGGGCGATCAGGTCGGCGACGACGGTGAGCAGCGCGCCGTACACCGCCGACGCGAGCAGCGGGGGCCGGGCCGCACCGACCAGGCGCTGGCAGATCTGCGGCACGACCAGGGCGACGAACACGATCGGGCCCGCGCTCGAGGTGGCGACGGCGGCCAGCCCGACCGCGACCAGGATCAGCGCGGCCCTGGCGCGGTTGATCCGCATCCCGAGCCCGCGCGCGGTGTCGTCACCGAACTGCAGCACGCCGAGCCCGAAGGCCAGCAACAGCGCGATCGGGACCAGCACGGTCAGTGCGAGCCCGACGGGCACGACGTGCTCCCAGCCACGGGCGTTCAGCGAACCGGTGAGCCAGACGGTGGCGCGTGCGGCCTCGTAGACCTCGGCCACCACCAGGAGCCATGATGTGACCGACATCGCGACCGCTCCGATGCCGACACCCACCAGCACCAGCCGGTAACCCTCGATGCCACGCCGGTAGGCCAGCGCGTACACCAGCGCCGCGGTGACGAGCCCGCCGATCAGGGCGGCGACGGGTAGTCCGACGCTGGCCAGGAACCCGACGATGGCGCCGTTGCTGCCGCCCAGAACAATGACGATCACGGCGGCGGCACTGGCACCGGCGGTGACGCCGAGGATGTCGGGGCTGGCCAGCGGGTTGCGCGCGACGGCCTGGGTGATCGCGCCGGACAGGCCCAGCGCGGCGCCGACGAGGATGCCGGTCAATGTCCGGGGCAGCCGTAGCTCCAGCACGATGAACTGCTCAGCGCTGTCGCCTCCACCGAACAGCACGGCGAGTACCTCGCCGAGGGAGATCGGGAAGTCGCCCCGGCCGATGTTGGCCGCGGCGGCGAGCACCACCAGGCCGATGCCGACCAGGGTCACCGCGATCATCCTGACCCGCCACACGCCGGAGAACCGGCCTGCCCGGATCGGCGGTCGACCCGCGACCCGGCCGGGGGGTCGATCGAGCAGGCTCGTCACAGCTGCACCAGCTTCCGGCGGCGGACCAGGGCGATGAAGAACGGCGCGCCGACGAAGGCGAGCACGATGCCGACCTGGAGCTCACCCGGGCGCACCACCACCCGGCCGATCACGTCCGCGGAGAGCAGCAGTACCGCGCCGGCCAACCCCGATGCGGGGATCAGCCAGCGGTGGTCCGGGCCGGTGAAGTACCGCGCGACGTGCGGCACGACCAGGCCGACGAAGCCGATCGGCCCGCAGGCGGCGACGGCACCACCCGCGAGCAGGGTGATCGCGATCAGCCCGGTCCAGCGAACGACCTGCACGTTCTGGCCCAACCCTCTGGCGACGTCCTCGCCGAGGGCCAGCAGGTTGAGTCCCGGAGAGTTGGCGCAGGCGAGCAGGACCCCGACGATCAGGAACGGGGCGACCTGACCGGCGATCCCGGCGTCGCGTCCCGCCAGCGATCCCACGGCCCAGAACCGGAACGCGTCGAGCGTCTGCGTGTCGGCCAGCACTATGGCCGAGGTCAGTGCGCCGAGCAAGGCGCTGACGGCGACCCCGGCGAGCGCCAGCGTGACCGGGGTCGGCCCGCCGCGGCCAAGCGAGCCGAGCACGAAGACCAGGACGCTGGCCGCGAACGCGCCGGCGAAGGCGAACCAGACGTAGCCGAGCAGGCTCGTCACCCCCAGCGCGTAGATGCCCACCACCACGAAGAAGGCCGCACCGGCCGTGACCCCCAGCAGACCGGGATCGGCCAGCGGGTTGCGGGTGTGGCCCTGCATCAGGGCGCCGGCGATCCCCAGCGCCACGCCGACCGCGATCCCCAGGATCGTGCGTGGCAACCGCAGCGAGCGGACCACGATGTCGTCCTCGGTGCCGGT
>JBOHEP010000521.1:0-1082 GCA_050701075.1 Pseudonocardia sp.
ACCCGGCGCTCGGCCTCGGCAAGGCCGCCCCACACGCCGAACGGTTCGCGGGTCTCCAGGGCGAACTCCCGACACATATCGATCACCGGGCAGTGCTCGCAGACCTGCTTGGCCTGCGCCGTCCGCCGGGCCCGTGACGGGTTGCGTTCTCCGTCCGGGTGGAAGAACACCGAACTGTCCATGCCGCGGCAGGTGCCGAGTCGCTGCCACTGCCATGCATGGTCCAACGGGCCGGGGAGCCGGGAAACGTCGCTCATCGCGGATCACCTCAATCGTCGTTACCCGGCACGCCGGGCGCTCGAGGTGATGGTTCCCGGGTTGTCGGAGGGTCAAACGCCCCGCGCGACCCCGCCCCGGCCGTGTGATCCAGGTCACCGACGGATCATGGATCGGTGCTGCCTCGGTCCGAGACGGAGTGCGCGGTGGTGAGCGGCCAAGCCCACCGCGACCGCGAAATGTGACGACACCAGGCCCTCACCTGGGGCAGGGTGCAAGGGTGAACCCGGGAGTGATCGCCGACGACGCTGCGCCGCGCCTGCGCCTGCGGCCACCGACTCACCAGGTCGACCCGCGGGCGGTCACCTGGTGGCGGTTGCAGGACGCCGGCTCCTGGGTCGTGGTGCTGCTGGGTGGCGGCGTCGTGCTGTTGTTCGTGCATCCGTTGTGGCTGGTCCTGCTCGGGGTGGCGGCCACGGTCGTCGCGGTGACCGACGTGACCGTCACGCCGCGGATCCGCTACGACCGGCACCGCTGGGAGGTCACCGACCAGGCCGTGTACGTGCGCAACGGCGTGTTCGTCGAGGACTGGCGGGTGGCGCCGCTGTCCCGGGTGCAGACCGTCGACACCCAACGCGGGCCGTTGCAGCAGTGGCTCGGCCTCTCGACGGTCACGGTGACGACGGCATCCACGGCGGGTGCCCTGAGGATCAAGGGCCTGGACCGGCACAAGGCGGCCGACCTCGTCGAGGCGCTGACGGCGGCCACCGAAGCCACTGCGGGGGACGCCACGTGAGCACGGCTTCGTCCACCGAGCTGGAACCCGGTCCAACCGCCGCCACGTCCGGCGAGCCGTGGCGCCGGTT
>JBOHEP010000522.1:0-1925 GCA_050701075.1 Pseudonocardia sp.
GGCCAGCACGTCGTCGACGACGAATGCGCGGGCGCCCGCGACCACTGTGTCGGCCGGCAGCTCCAGGGTCGCGGTGCCGTACTCGAGGTCATAGGTACGCGACGCAGTGACGCGCGGCAGCTTGCCCGCCTTGCGCACGGGCACGATGCCCGTGCCCGCGACCACCGCCACGGCCGCACCGAGCAGGAATCCGCGAGCCTCGATCCCGACCACGATGTCGGCATCCCCGACGAACGACGCGAGCTCGGTGGCGAGCGTCGCGAACGCCTCGGCATCGGCCAGGACCGGAGTGATGTCGCGGAAGAGAATGCCCGGGTGGGGATAGTCGGGCACGTCGCGGACCAATCCAAGGACCCGCGCCAACGAGGGCTCGGAGTCGTCGATCATCGCACCCGCATCCGTCACCGGCGCCTCTTGCCCGTCGGCCGGGACGGGGTGCCAGTGGAGCGGGCGGTGGCCCGCCGGCCGCCGGTCTTGCCGGGTCGCGCCGGTGCGCCTGCCGCGGCCGCCATCGCGCGATCATGACGTACGCCGGTGGCGGGAACCCCGTCGTCGGTACCAACCGAGCCGGCGTTCTCACCTGCCGACGTCGTGGAGGCGGTGGCCCCGGCCTGCCCGGCCGCGACCTTGGCCCGCCGGGCCCGCACCCGCGCGGCCTGCTCGCGGTACCGCGGATCCCGCATCTTGAGGTCGACCAGGATCGGGGTGGCCAGCAGCAACGAGGATGCCGCGCCCGCGATGATGCCTACCATCTGCACCAGCGCGAGGTCTGCGAGGGTACCCACACCGAGCAGTCCGACGCCGATCACCAGCAGGCCCAGCACCGGGAGCACGGCGATGAGCGAGGTGTTGATCGAACGCATCAGGGTCTGGTTCAGCGCCAGGTTGGCGGCCTCGCCGTAGGTGCGTCGGGAAAACCCGAGCAGGCCGCGGGTGTTCTCCCTGACCTTGTCGAACACCACGACCGTGTCGTACAGCGAGAAGCCCAGGATCGTGAGCAGGCCGATCACCGTGGACGGGCTGACCTCGAAGCCGACGATCGAATAGATCCCGGCCGTGACCACGACGTCGTGCACCAACGCGACCAACGCCGCGACGGCCATCGACCGCTCGAAGTAGACCGCCAGGAAGATCGTCACAAGGACCAGGAAGACCACCAGCGCGATGAGCGCCTGTCGGGTGATCTGTCCACCCCAGCTACCGCTGACCGCGGTGTCACTGATCGCCTGCAGGGACGGCGCGCCACTTGTCCCGATCGGTGCGAAGGTGTCGAAAAGGGCCTGTTTCAGCGCCACGAGCTGCGCCGGGTCCAGCGACTCGGACCTGATCAGGACCGATTCCGCGGCACCCGTGCCAGCGGTCTGCACGGCAGCGGGCGGCTCACCGATGACCTGCTCGAAGACGCCGGACACGGCCTCGACGTCGGCCGGGGCCGCGGTACCGGCTGTGGGGAACTGGATCTGGGTGCCACCGGTGAAGTCGATGCCAAGGTTGAACGGACGGAAGATGATCGAGGACAGGCAGACGAGCACCAGCAGCCCGAAGGACATGTACCAGAGCTTCCGCCGGCCCACGACGTCGAAGGCTCCGGTACCGGTGTAGAGCCGGCTGAGGACCCCGCTCCGCGCGGGAGACGATCCATGTGTCGCCATGTCAGGCTCCCTTCGAGGCGCCGGTGCCGGCCGCCGCCCGGCGGTGATCGGCACCCATCCGGGCCACCGATCCCAGTCCCGACCAGGCAGGGCTGCTGAACACCCGCGAGTTCGACGCGAGCGACACCAGCGGGTGGGTCACCAGAAAGACGACGATCAGGTCCAGCACCGTGGCGAGACCGAGGGTGAACGCGAAGCCCTTCACCTGCCCGACCGCCAGGATGTACAGCACCGCGGACGCCAGGAAGCTCACGGCATCGGCGGACAGGATGG
>JBOHEP010000523.1:0-2014 GCA_050701075.1 Pseudonocardia sp.
CCGGCTGCTCAGGGATGTGGGTCGGACCGGACCGGAGATCAGCATCTCCGAAGCCGAAGTCGTGATCACCCTGCCCCGTGGCCGCCGAGATGCGCAACGCTGACCACCGGCGCGATGAGCACGGTGATCTGTCGCAAGGCGACGACGCGCTGCGAGCCCAAGCGCCGACATCCGGCCGTAGTCGCCGAGGTCAGGGCGGGTGAGATGGTATCGATCAGTGCACAGTGACGGGACGATCCAGCGCCGCGCCGACCGTTCGGCCTACGTTGGTCCGGTGTCCCCGACCCGGCTTCTCGTCCTGGGCGTCGTCAAATCCTTTCAGCCCGTGCACGGCTACGACGTGCGCCGCGAGCTGCTGTCCTGGCGTGCCGACGAGTGGGCGCACATCAACCCGGGCTCGATCTATCACGCGCTGAAGGGGCTTGCGAGGGACGGGCTCATCGAGCCGGTACCGACGACCGAGCCGTCCGCGCGGCCGGAGAAGACGGCCTACAAGCTCACCGCGGACGGTGAGACCGAGTTCATCGCGTTACTGCGGGTGTCGCTCTGGCAGGTCACGAAGTCGCCGCTGGACCTGCATGTCGGACTCAGCTTCTTCGGTTTCCTGAGCCGCGCCGAACTGCTCGCGTTGCTGCGCAGCCGGATCGCCCAGCTCGATGCCGGGGTCACCAGCATGGAGTTCGTGATCGCCGACCGCTGGGAGCCGCGGCACGTGGTGGAACACTTCCATCTGACGGTCGGCCAGATGCGCGCCGAGGCCCACTGGGCGGGCGCGTTCGTCGATCGTCTCGAACGTGGCGAGTACCGCACCGCCGATGACATCTGAATCCCCACCTGAATCCCACCTGAATTCGTTGACAGACCCGAAGGCATCCGTCACGCTGAAGTCATCAAGTTTGACTATTCATCGTTGATGAGAGGTTTTCATGATTCATGCGAACGGGCTCGCCCGCACGTTCCGCACGCGCGGGGGGCCGGTCGAGGCCGTCCGCGGCGTCGACATCGACGTCGCCCCGGGCGAGCTCGTCGGCTTCCTCGGCCCCAATGGTGCCGGCAAGACAACCACCCTGCGGATGCTCACCACGCTACTCACCCCGACCGCCGGCACCGCCACCGTCACCGGCGTCGACCTGCTCCGCGAACCCGTCGAGGTGCGTCGCCGGATCGGTTACGTCGGCCAGAACGGCGGCGCGTCGCCCGACGTCCCGGTGCTCGAGGAGCTCGTCGTGCACGGCCGGCTGTACGGCTTGAGCGCCGCCGAGGCCCGCCGCCGCGGCGGTACCCTGCTCGACCAGCTCAACCTGGGCGACACCGGGTCTCGCCTGGTCGGCACCCTGTCGGGCGGCCAGAAACGCCGCCTCGACATCGCGATGGGCCTGATCCACGCCCCTCGGCTGATCTTCCTCGACGAGCCGAGCACGGGCCTGGACCCGCAGGGCCGCGCCAACCTCTGGACCCACGTCCGCGGGCTGCGCGACGAGCACGGCACCACCGTGTTCCTGACCACCCACTACCTCGACGAGGCCGACGCGCTCTGCGACCGCGTGCTCGTCATCGACGGTGGCAAGATCATCGCTCAAGGCACGCCCGAGGAGCTCAAGAGCCGGATCTCCGGAGACCAGGTCACGTTCACCGTCGACCCCGCCCAGACCGCGGCGGCCGCCCGGCTCGCCGCCGCCATATCACAGGCCACCGAGCTCGTCACCGACACCGGCACGATCCGGATGCGCGTGCCGCGCGGAGCCACCGCGATGCCGACCCTGTTGCGCGAGCTGGACCATCAGGGCGTCACCGCGCTCTCGATCGAGGTGCATCGCCCGACGCTGGACGACGTGTTCCTCACGCTGACCGGCCGCAGCCTGCGTGACGCAGAAGAAACCAGCGCAAGCTCACCGACCCCCGACCTGGCGGGAGCCCGATCATGACCGTGCTCACCGAGACCTCGCTGATCTTCGGCCGGGCGATGCGCCGCTCGCTGCGCAACCCCACCTGGGTCATCCTCGGTCTGATCCAG
>JBOHEP010000524.1:0-2308 GCA_050701075.1 Pseudonocardia sp.
ACAGCCCCTGCCCGGCCAACGCCCCGGCCAACAACTTCTTCTTGTGTTCACCCCACGACGCCGGATGCGTCACCGCCACCCGGGCCGCCGGACCCCCCTCACGCTCAGCGACCCGATCCACCACCCACCGCACCAACCGCGCCGACAACTCCTCCGGCGCCCACCCCCGTCCTCCCACCACGAACGGCGTCGGATCCCCCAACCGCCGCTTGAACTCCCGCACCACCCGGTCCGGATCCGTCACCGCCCGACGCTCCGCGACCTCACCCACCAACACCGAACCATCCACACCCAGGAACAACACCGAGGGGACGGTTGCGCCGCGGGTACCGAGAGTGATCACTTCGGGCTCGACCCAGCGCTGGTCCACGGAGCGACACACCGCCGCCGCGGTATACGTCGTCCCCAGGTCGATCCCAAGCTGGTAACCCATGGCTGATCCCTCCCGACACAGGTGCCGTCACGGCCTCACGCAGCCGACCGTGCTCCCCCAAGTCTGATCGGAGCATCCCACGCTGCCGTTAGCTCCGGGTGGCCCAGGTCGGGAGACGTCGCTCGATCCCCCAATCCCCTAACGGGAACCGACCCGATCACCCGGTAGCACCGGTGCCGGGCGGTCCGTGGATCCCCGTTGGCCCGGCATCCGGATCTTCGTATCGTGCCGGGTGTGCTCGGGACCGGTCCGGCACCGGAGGGCAGGAGTGACCGTGATGGCCGATCCGACCGCATCGATCTGGGAGGTCACGAGGCTGATCCTGGCCGCGCCCCTGTCCAGTCCCACGGAGATCGCGGACGCGCACGGCCTCAGCTCCACCGAGATCGTCGAGCTGCTCCCGATCTTCCTCGACAACCTGCGGGTGGACTACTCCCAGGCCGCGGGCGGGGCTCCGCCCGGACCACCTGAGCCTCGTCCGGACGAGAGCGCGGAAGACCACGCTGTCCGTTACCTCGGCGAGCTCGGTGAGCACATCGGCGGCGGCGTCGACGTCGTCTCCTATGAGTCGTTCGGCGCGCTGTTCCCCGATCCTGTGGATCCCGATCCCTGGTTCGACGACCAGCCCGTCACGTCCGATCCGGAGCGGTCCCTCACCGACGAGGCCGGTGACGCGGCCCGAACGGAGCAGCCCTGGATCCCCTTCGGAAGCGGCGAACCGCGCGACCCGGCCGCCGTGGCGCCGACGACCGAACCCGACGAGCCCGAACCAGAGGTGGGCCCGCTGTTCGGTGCCGACGAGAGCCCCGACGAACTCGACGAGCAGTCGATCCTCGACACGCGCGAGCCGCCGGACGTCGAGGCCGATCCGGAGCCCGAGGACGGGTCCGGGAGCACGTTCCGGTTCGACTGACCGGTCACCCACCGGCCGTTCCGGCGGGGACCGGCGGTGGACCGCCGATCCCCGTACCCCCCAACCGATAGATTCCCCCTAACCCGGGGCAGTGAGAAGGGGAACCCTGAGCTATCCCCGATGGCGGCGCACGCGTAAGCGCCTAGCTTTTCTCTCATCACGGAGCTGCGGTGCGATCGCAGACCGGGCCCAACGGACACCACTCATCGGAGATGATCACCATGGCTATCGACACCACCAGCCTCGCCTCACTGCTCGACGCGCTCAAGGCGTGGCTGCAGGCCAACCCGAACGGGGACCTCTCGGAGTTCGCCGCCGAACACGGCTGCACGGTCGAGGACGTGTCGGACGCATGGAACACCTACTTCACCGCCGACTTCAGCCGCGACTACGACCTCAACACCACGCAGGGCGGCAGCCAGGGTGCCGTGCACTACTCGCCGGCCCCGCCGCCGCACAGTGCCAGCCCCGCGGAGTATAAGCAGTACCTCACCCAGGAGATCAACAACTACCAGCAGTTCACCACGATCAACAACATCGAGGACAACTCCTTCAACCAGCAGATCATCGGCAGCAACGTCAACCAGGACATCGACATCGACAACAGCGACAACGTCGTCGGTGAGGACGGGGTCCTGATCCGCGACAGCAACCTCGACGACACCAACGTCAACACCGGCGACCGCGCCGTGCAGGACAGCGAGGAAGTGCTCACCGGGGACGTCACCACGCAGGCCGGCGACGGCGCCCAGGCCCAGACCGGAATCGAGTTCGGCGAGGGCGACCTGCAGCAGAACCAGCAGGACCAGGACGTTGAGATCAACAAGACCGGTGACAACGACGCGAGCGGGGGCAGCGCCGACGGCACCGGCGGAGCAGGCACCGGAACCGGTGGCGGTGGCGGGACGGGCGGTGACGCCGACGCCGACGCGACCGGCGGGACCGGCGCCGGCGGCATCCTC
>JBOHEP010000525.1:0-4393 GCA_050701075.1 Pseudonocardia sp.
GTTGACGGGATGGCACTCTGGGCAGGGCCGGGGCACGGAGCGCGACGGGCCATTCACGGGCCATTCCGGCCGGTCAACCACGGTCAACCACGGCCCACACCGACCGGGCCCGCGCGCAGGTCAGACCCCATGGGACGCGGTGACAACCTGGTTCCCAAGCTGAACACGCGGGTTCGATTCCCGTCATCCGCTCGCAGCCGAAGACCCAGCTCACACGGTGTCCACACCGGAGCTGGGCCTTCGTCGTTAAGCCGGTCAGGTCCCCGGCCAGCAACAGCACAGCAACTAGGAAGAGCCGGTGTTCGGGTCCTGCCCGCGCACGATCCGCACCGACAGCGTGTCGATCGACGGCGTCACCGCCCGTACGCGCAGGAGGCGGGGGCACAGGACGTGCCCGGTGCGCCGGTTCTCCCTCGTCAGGTCGCAGTCGGTGAGGACACCACGCCAGCGCCGGTCCCGGTAGGTCGTCCAGCGCCGCCACACCGTGCGCACGCGGGGTGCGATCCAGCCGGTCATACGAGGGCGGGTGGGCGCGCCACCAGATCCCAGGGGTGGGCGGCAGGGTGCGGCGTGGCGGAGCAAACCCGGAGCGAACGGGTTGATCGCGTACGGTCGCATCTGGGATGAGATATCACGAAACCGCACGTCAGAAGGGACATGACGACACGGGACGTCAGCACGCGAGCGCACGCGTCCGCGTTCGGGACGAAGAGATCGCATCCCAGTGCGTACCGCCGAACCGATCAGAGATTCAGACGAGGAGGCACTTAAGTGTCGTGCCGTGGAGGTGGAGGAGGAGGAGGAGGTGGATTGGGTCGCCCGTTGCCTGTGCACATGACACTGCTCCGTTACCGCCGGGGATCTGCCCGATACGCTGAAGATCAGCACCATCAAGGGTCTGAGATGGCGTATCTATGTAACCTTTTTTCGGCGGCCCCGCCTACCGCCATCCGGTGGATATAACAGCGTGAGCCAGGATGGGCGGTAGATCGTCCCCGATCCACGGATGAGCGTGTTCTGAACGATGAAGGAGTACGAACGTACAGCTGCACTTGCAATTGAGTTTGCATTCGCTCGGTCGCCGTGCAGGTGTCGCCCATTGTTGCCGGACCGCGCGTTGCACGGGGTGCCATTAGTCGATCATCGTGTGTGATCGATGGGGTGCTGTGGCGGACCCGGACGCGGAGGGAGGCGCCAAGGGCAGACCCGACCGGCTCATGCCCGCGCCCGCCGCGCATGTCGTGGCGATCACGCGGGCTGGACTAGCAGCGGTTCCGGCCGCTTGAGGCTGCGATCTAGCGGTTGAATGCGCTCATGGTCCACCGGCGACAAGGCATATCGCCAGCGCAGTGGTGGCCTCGGCGGCGATGATCCAGTAGCGCGCCTATCAGACGCGCCGCGAGTTTCACCCGGTCCACGCTGGTTGCAGACGCGCAGCGCGCGGCTGCGTGTCTGGCCCCCCTCGTCAGCGGCGCGGCGCGCATACTATTACTTTGCCCGAGATAGTTCGCATCTGCAAGAGTGGAATCGCACGAGCAAGCTTTCCGTGCATCCGTACGAATAGTGCCGTGCAGTTGCACGTGCAGTTGCACATGCAAACGTTGCTACGTCTAATGTAACGCCCTAACTAATCCGCAATAGGTGCACATGAGGCTGGTGGTGCGTATGAGGCGAGTTCCTGATACGTGATCGACGATCTTCGGCAGTCTCAGTTCTAGTCTCGTTCTTCGGCGTACGCCGGGGTCCGGGGCGATTGGCTCACGAGTCTGCGCCGCAGGTAAGGACCCGTACGGCTGGACGCCCCCGTCCTCCCCTCGAAAGCGTGCGTGGCTGCGTGCCCCGAGCGTGCCCACACCGGCGGTCCGCCGCGGTCACTGGCGGACACCGGCGTCCCAGCTGGCGTCAAGGTCGGGAGCATGATCCCGCTTCATCATGCTGGTTCCCAAGCTGAGCACGCGGGTTCGATTCCCGTCATCCGCTCCACTACGAACGCCCAGGTCAGCACCTATGAGTGCCGATCCAGCCCTTCATCGTGTCCGAGCCCGACGGCCCCGCGTGCGATTCACGTGCAATCAGCTCACCGGGACCAGAGCGGCGGTCGAGCCGTCCTCGCCTTGCTCGTCGTCATCACGTCGCGTTCCTCGTTGCTGGTCAACGAGCCTGCCGCTCAGTAAGTGACAGCAAGTAGAGCGCGGACGCAGGCGGTACGGCTGGCTACGAACCCGGGGCTACATCACGTCAGGGCGTCCTCGCCGGGCCGGCAGGTCTCCGGGATGGTGGGATGCGTCATCCCGTCGACCTCCCCCAGGGCAGAGCGCGAGCAGCTTGGCCACGAGGCGGAGCCTCAGGCGGTCGGAAAGCGCCACCGGGTCTGGCTGTACGGCCCCTTGCCGAACCCGAACGCCGTGACCGGCTCGACCTTGAAGACCAGCGCCAGGCCCTGCCCGCTGGTGAAGCCGCCATCGCGGACGTCGAAGTGCCAATCGCCGCCGTACTTCTTCTCCCAGGCGTCGGCGAGGACCTGCAGCCGGGCCGGGGCGGTCACTCGCACAGCCCGCCCCTCGACGACGAGGTCAAGGCCGCCGTGCAGCGCGTTGCAGCCGGTGGTGAGCGGGGTTCACGGCGAGGTTGCGCGCCTTGCGCCCACCTTCGCCGGTACAGACGTACAGCGCGCCGTCCCTCCAGATGGTCAGCAGCGGGGTGACGTGCGGTCTCCCGTCCGGCCCGCACCATCGACAGCCAGGCCACCTCCGCGGATGTCAGATGCTTGCTCGCGTCGGCCCATTCCGTTGCCACCGCCTCCGGCTCGCCGTATCGGGGGTCCAGCTCGGTTGTCGGCTCGGTGCTTCCCATTGCGCTCTCCTAGCGTTGACCCTGCTCGGTATGCGGGTTCAGACCGGAGCCGCAGCCGGAACTCATCTGCGCGCGGCGGACCAGAAACCCAGGTAGGCCTGCCGCTGTCGTTCAGCAGAGTTCGGCCCAGCCGACCGACCGACGATGACTTGTGTGGGCGGGAGTCAGCGGGCTGGTGGCTACGCCAACGGGTTCGACACCTGCGCGCTGCACGCCCCGAACCGGCACGCATGGGACACCATCCGGTTCCAAGAGACGCCGACCCTTGCCCATCGTTCTCGCGCCTGAGAACCACCGCGACGACAGCCGCTTTCGGAGCAGACGGCTCCCGCCAGACGGCGGATACCTGTACTTGGCTCAGACGTGAGCGTGGGGCGCACCAACTGCCCATGGACTTCGCTTGTCGTGAGGATGGCGTGGTGGGAGATCGAGCACACCGGGACCGAGGGCGGGGGCTTGGACGTGGCTTGGACGGCACTACGGTGCCCTCCTGACGCTGATCTCAGCATGCCGTCGATCGCGCGGTTCTACGACTACGTGCTCGGCGGTAGAGAGCATTTCGAGGTCGACCGCCGGGCCTCCGACGCGATCTTCAAGGCTGTTCCCGACGCGGTGGATCGGCCCGGCGCGCGTTGGCCCTAACTGACAGCGGCGATTATGATGAAAATAACAGCAATAGCGACCATGACTGCCACGACTATGCGGATGACGCGCATAGTGCCGTCCGCAATTTTCGGAGTTCCGGACTCCTTGGACTGTACGGGAGCCGTCTTGGTAAGCGCCTCACGCGCCGCCTTCTCGCTACCAGATCCAGGAGTTACTGGCAACTCTGCGCCCGCTGGAACCCATCGACGGAAGTTCAGGTTCACGGCCTGCAGACGAGCGGATCTGGACGTTCCGCTAAATGAGTCAATAAAATCATTCGCAAACACATAGTCGATTCTATTTGCATCCCAAAGCCGATTCGGATCCACAGGCTCGACAGGCTCCCAGCCATCTACAGAGACCCGGTCCAGCAATGCCTTCACGCCTCGCTTGATGGGGTCTCGCATATCTGGGTCGGGCACTCCGCCGTACAGACCATGCCAAGCAGCAATATGCGCAGAGTAGCGAGTCGTTCCTGCATACGGGGTGAGGCTCTCCGAAAACTCATCGTACTCCCACCGACCTGCGGCAGCGGACCTGGTGGCCGACTCCGGGGGGCCTTGTGGGAGGCTTGCCGCGTCGGCGTCCGCCGCCGTTCCACAGGTCGAGCATGATTCCGCAGCACCAGACAGGGAGTTTCCGCACTCAGCGCAGTACCGATCAACCATTCGCAATAGCCTGCCTTCGTTGCTTAGTTGGCACGGGCTACAGCGTGTCGTATTCCCCCGAGTCTTGCTTGCTGCGCCGCACCGTGTGTCGTCGACCGCTCCGTCGCAAGAGTCGCTGCCGGTTCGGACATCTTACGCCTCACAGCGGATGTGCGTGGCCAATCCCGCCCTGAGGGAGGGAGGGAGGGAGGGAGGGAGGGAGGGAGGGAGGGAGGGAGGGAGGGAGG
>JBOHEP010000526.1:0-1266 GCA_050701075.1 Pseudonocardia sp.
TGACGATCATCTTGCGGTAGATCGAGTAGTAGTGCTTGGGCCGGCCCTCGACGGTGGCGGAGATCCGCGCGGAGTCGAGCTGCTGGGTGACTTCGTCGATCACCTGCTTGAGATAGGTGTCCCGGGACGGCGCGCGCGTGGCGACCAGCCGGAGGATCTCGGAGTACTTCTTCGGGTGCAGGATCGCGAAGGACCGGTCCTCGAGCTCCCACTTCACCGTCGCCATGCCCAGCCGGTGCGCGAGCGGGGCCATCACCTCGAGCGTCTCGCGCGCCTTCTTGGCCTGTTTCTCCGGTGGTAGGAAGCGCATCGTGCGCATGTTGTGCAGCCGGTCGGACAGCTTGATGACCAGCACCCGCGGGTCGCGGGCCATCGCGACGACCATCTTGCGAATCGTCGCGGCCTCCGCGGACGTCCCGAACTCGACCTTGTCCAGCTTCGTGACCCCGTCGACGAGGTGCGCGATCTCGTCACCGAAATCCCTACGCAGCCGGTCGAGCGGGTAGTCGGTGTCCTCGACCGTGTCGTGCAGCAACGCCGCGACCAGCGTGGTGGTGTCCATCCCCAGCTCGGCCAGGATCGTGGCGACGGCGAGCGGATGGGTGATGTAGGGGTCGCCGGACTTGCGCTCCTGCCCCTCGTGCTTGGCCGCTGCGACGTCGTAGGCACGCTGGAGCAGGAGCAGGTCGGCCTTGGGATGCATGGCCCGGTGCACGCTGGCCAGCGGCTCGAGCACGGGCTGCACCACCGCGACCCGTTGCGGGGTCATCCGGCGCGCGATCCGTGCGCGCACCCGGCGGGTCGCCGACGGCCTGATCACCATGGCCGGAACGTCGGGTCCGGGCAACGGTGGGGCCACGGGCTGCACGTCAGTCATGCGGCTCTCACCCAGACGAGGATAGACCCGCTCCACCCGCGAGCACCTATCGCCGGACGAGAACAGGTCGCCCGGCTGGCAGCCCGACACCTCGCAGATCGCGGTAAGGGTGGAGAACCGGATCGCCTTCGCCCGGTTGTTCCTCAGTGCCGCCTAGATACCGAGCAGTGCGTGCACGTCGACGCCGCCCAGCTGATCACGCCCTCCGAGCGCGGTGAGCTCCATCAACACCCCGAAGCCGATCACCTCGGCGCCGACGTCGGCGAGCAGCGCGCACGTCGCGGCCGCGGTGCCACCGGTGGCCAGCACGTCGTCGACGACGAACACGCGCGCACCCGACGCGATCGTGTCGGCGGGCAGCTCCAGGGTGGCGGTGCCGTACTCCAGGT
>JBOHEP010000527.1:0-6627 GCA_050701075.1 Pseudonocardia sp.
CCACCGGCAGCACCACCGGCTCGTCCACACTCGCACCGGCGAGATCGACGCTGCGCACGGCGTAACCGTCGATGGCCGCCTGGTCGAAGCTGGGCAGCGGCCGGCCGACGACCACGTCCTCCGCGCATCGCAGCCCGTGCGCCTCGGAGATCGCCACCCGCACCGGGGCCGGCCGCATCGCAGCCCCCAGCACCCGCGCGAGCTGCTCGTCGAACGACCGCACGGCGGCGTCAGCCCGCCAACCGGGCGGCGAGCCACTCGCGCAGCTCGGGTCCGTAGTCGGGGTGCTCGAGCGCGAAGTCGACGAACGCGCGGACGTACCCACCCGGGTTGCCGAGGTCGTGCCGCCCGCCCCGGTGCACCACGACGTGCACCGGGTGCCCCTCGGCGATCAGCAGCGCGACGGCGTCGGTGAGCTGCAGCTCGCCGCCGGCGCCAGGGGTGATCCGGCGCAGCGCGTCGAAGATCGCGCGGTCGAACAGGTACCGGCCAACGGCGGCGAATGTGGACGGTGCCTGCTCCGGGGTCGGCTTCTCGACCATGCCGTTCACCCGATTGACATCCGGGTCATCGGTATCTGTGACCTCGAACACGCCGTAGGCCGAGATCTCCGCGCGTGGGACGTCGAAGGCGCAGAGCACGCTCCCGCCGAACCGTTCACGCACCCCGGCCATCCGGGTGAGCACCCCGGTGGGCAGTACGAGATCGTCGGGAAGCAGCACCGCGAACCCCTGCTCGTCGGGGTCCAACGCGGACTCCGCGCACCCGACGGCGTGGCCCAGGCCCAGCGGCTCGTCCTGGGTGACGGTACGCACCGTGAGCAGCTCCGACGCCCGGCGCACCTTGGCCACCAGCTCGTTCTTGCCGCGGGCAGAGAGCTCCTTCTCCAGCTCTGATGAGTCCGCGAAGTGCGCGGCCACGGCGTCCTTGCCCGGGGCGGTGACGATGAGCAGCTGCTGCGCCCCCGCCTGCGCCGCTTCGGTGGCGACCAGCTCGATGCCAGGCGTATCGACCACCGGGAGCAGTTCCTTCGGCATCGTCTTCGTCGTGGGCAGGAACCGGGTGCCCAGACCGGCGGCGGGCACGACGGCCGAGCGGAACGGCGGGGTTGCGCGCGCATGCTCGCTCATGGCTGTCGAGCCTATCGGCGCCGGTAGCGTCGCCGCGTGACGGTACGCGAGGAGAAGAAGCGGTGGCGCCGCCGGCTGCGTGCCGCCCGCAGCGAGCAGCCCGCCGACGTCCGGGCCGCCCGGGGGGCCGCGTTGGCCGCGGCGGTGGTGGAGCTCGCTCGCACACTCGATCCACCCGCCCGCCACCGACCGATCTGCGCCTACCTGCCGGTGGACACCGAGCCCGGCTGGGCGGCCGGGCTCGACGCGCTGGTCGCGGCCGGGCACGAGGTGCTACTGCCGGTGGTGCCACCCGAGCCGGGACCGCTGGACTGGGCCCGATACGAGGGTCCGGCCGCCCTGGGCACCGGGCCGATCGGGCTACGGGCCGCCCTGGGCACCGGGCCGATCGGGCTACGGGAGCCGACCGGGCCACGGCTGGGACCGGCGGCGATCAAGCGGGCCGTTCTCGTGCTGGTGCCCGCGCTGGCCGCCGACCGGCGCGGGGTGCGGATCGGGCAGGGCGGTGGGTACTACGACATGACGCTGCCGCTGGCTGCGCCCGGAACCCCGCTGGTGGTGGTACTCAACGACGAGGAGCTGGTGACCGAGCTGCCGGTGGAACCGCACGACCGACGGGTGACCGCTGCCCTGCTCGCTGAGGCCGGCCTGATCGAGTTCGTGAGATCGCCATCCACCACGGCACCCCACTCGACGACACCGCCCGACCCGACAGGTTAGACTGGCAGTCTCTGTGTGGGAGTGCCAGTTTCGGAGGACACGTGCCGACCTATCAGTACGCCTGCACCGCTTGCGACCATCGGTTCGACGCGGTGCAGTCCTTCGCCGACACGTCGCTGTCGGAATGCCCTGCGTGCACCGGCGGCCTGCGCAAGGTGTTCTCCTCGGTCGGCATCGTGTTCAAGGGCAGCGGTTTCTACCGGACCGACAGCCGCGCCGGGAACATGGTCGGCGCCAAGGCCGAGGGCTCCGAGTCATCCGGGGGCAAGGAATCATCGGGCAGCGAGTCGTCTGGCGACTCCGGCTCGTCGGGTTCGGGCTCGTCAGGTTCGGGCTCGTCGAGTTCGGGCTCCTCGGGTTCGGGTTCGGGCTCGTCGGGTTCGGGTTCGGGCTCGTCGGGTTCGGGCTCCTCAGGCTCGGGCTCCTCGGGGAGCACCAGCAGCACGCCGGCGGCCGCAGCCTCGTCCTGACTCGCCGGGTCCGAGCGATCTCGCCTGGTCCGAGCGGTGGGACCGGCCGTGATTGTCCTGATCCGGGCCGGCCGAGCGGCGGATTCAGGCCTGGTTGTCCACAGCCAGGCCCAGTTACCCACAGGCGCGGAAGATCGCCCATCCGGCATCGGCCGTTGGCCTAACGTCGTCAGCAGGACCGGCGACGGGAGACGACGATGGCAGGGTCCCGACGAACGCTGGCACCGCGGTTGCACGACCGGTTCCTCGAGTTCCTCCGCGGGCCCGGCTGGCGCCGGGTCGCCGTGGCGCGGCGAGCCGGTGCCGCGCTGCTCGCCGGCACCGCCCTGGTGCTCGCAATCGCACCGGGTGCCGACGCCGGGGGCGTCGCGCTCGTGGTGGCAGCCCGAGACCTTCCGGCCGGGGTCACCCTGCGCGCCGCCGATCTCGTGGTGCGCTGGTGGCCGGCCGACCTGATCCCGGCCGGGGCGATCCTCGAGGTGGCGGTCGCCGACGGGCGGGTCCTGGTCGGCGAGGCCCGAGCGGGCGAGCCGCTCACCGACGTACGACTGGCCGGTGCCGAGCTGGCGTCCCGGCTGCACGGATCACCGGATGCGGCGGCGGTGCCGGTCCGGCTGGCCGATCCCGACGTCGCCGCACTGCTGATGCCGGGCAGCCGCGTGGACGTGGTCACTGTCGGTCCGAAGGCCGACCAACCGGTCGTACTCGCCTCCGGTGCCGTCGTACTCGCCGTTCTGCCACCGTCCGAGGGCGCCGGAACGCGTGGCCGCCTCGTCCTGGTGGCCATGCCGAAGGCCCTCGCAACGCGGGTGGCCGCTGCGGCGCTCACGGAGCAAGTGGCCATCACGCTCCGTTGAGCGGTTGCCAGGAAGGAACCCCTCATGATCCCCGTGAACACACGCTCATGCATGTCCGGAACTGGACGGAGGTGCAGGCGGTGCCATGCGGTGCCATGCGGTGCCGTGCGGTGCGGTGCGGTGCGGTGCCGTGCGATACCGGGCGGCGGAGGGTGCCGGCGGTGGGCCGCCACCCTCCGTCCTCCGTGTTGCAGCATGAATCCGGCCCCGGGCGGCCATGGTTTCTGCTGTACAGTACCGCGCAGGGTGCCCGACTCCAGGCCACCATGATCACCGGTTCGGCGCGATTCCGGCCGGATCCGGCGGGGAAACGCGCCAGGCTGGCGATCTTGAGCTTGAACGAGGCTGCCGACGTGCTTTCGAGCCCCCGAAGTACTTCTACGGTGCTGCTGCACACTGGTCCAGCGCTGCAGAAGTTCGCGGGGTTCGGTCGGGTGCGGGTCACGCGTGGAGGTGGTGCGGGGATCCGGCCGCGGACGGTGCCGAGCGCTTGATCGACGTTTTTGAACCGTCGACCGTGTCTGGTACGGGTCCGGGTTCCCAACCGATGGTCACGGCACCACCGGAGCCGCGGTGACCTGCCAAGATCAGCGACTCGGTACGTGGAGCCGCACGGAATGCGGCTCTGTGTTCGCGTTCGACGATCACGAAGCTGACGACGTGATCTACACCCCGAAGGACTTGTGCGGCGCCGCACCAGCGCGAGCCGTCAATCGCGGTCATGGTGAGGTGGTCGGTTCACCACCAGCTCCTCGTCGGCCGAGGCACCCTCCGCAACAAGGCCGCCGGGTTCGTCGCGCCCCGATTCATCACCGGTGGTCGACGGCGCGACGTCGCCGAACACCTCGTCGAGGCGGCGCCGAACCCGCTCAGGCAGCTCTCCCACCGGGCCATTCTGCACCGGTGACGCGTCGGCCTCGCAGTCCGCTGCGCGGATCAGTCGCCCAGGCCCGACAACTCGGAGATCACGTGTGCGACCAGCGGGGTGAGCGTCGCCATCCCGTCGCGCACAGCCGCTCGCGACGGCGCAAGGTTGACCACCAGCGTGCTGCCGGACACCCCGACCAGCCCGCGGGAGAGCCCGGCGTCCATCGCGCCGGCGGCGAGGCCGGAGGCGCGGATCGCCTCGGCGATGCCCGGGATGGGACGGTCCAGGACACCGGCCGTGGCGTCGGCGGTGACGTCGCGCGGGGAGACCCCGGTGCCACCGACCGTGATCACCAGATCGACACCGCCGATCACCGCGGTGTTCAGGGCGTTGCGGATGGCGACCGGGTCACCGGGCACGACCACGACGGCGTCGACCACCAGTCGGGCCTCCTGGAGGAGCTCCCTGACCAGCGGGCCGGTGACATCCTCACGCTCGCCGTGGTTGACCCGGTCATCGACGATCACCACGAGGGCTCGACCGATCTGTGGCGGCGCCATCTCCATGCGCTCACCGTAGCGGGGGTGTGCGTGAGTCGATCCCAGCCCCGTGTGACGGGACGGGAGATCTCCACCTGGTAAGCGTGGACGGCCAGACCGTGATCGAACAGCTCGACGTGCCACGAGCCGGCTCGGCATCTCGACCGGCCGGTCGAGGAGCACCGGGTCCGGCGGACCTGCAGTTCCCGGGCGCGAGCGCAACCTGACGAGTCGAGACGCTCCCCGGTGCTCCGCATGCCCCCGCACAGCCCTAACCTCGGTCGAATGCGGATCCTGATCACCGGCGGCGCCGGCTTCATCGGCTCACACGTCGCCGACCGGCTGGCCGACGACGGACACCACGTGCTCCTGCTCGACGCCCTGCTCCCCCAGGCGCACGGCGGGTCCGGACCGCCCGCGTCCGCCGCCGAGCATGAGTTCGTCGACGGCGACGTCCGCGACGCGGACCTGCTGCGCCAGCTCCTGCCCGGCGTCGACGCGGTGTGCCACCAGGCGGCGATGGTCGGGCACGGGGTGGACCCGTCGGACGCGCCGGCCTACGCCTCGAACAACGACCTGGGCACCGCGGTGCTGCTCTCGGCGATGTACGAGGCCGGGGTGACTCGGCTGGTGCTGGCCGGATCGATGGTCGTCTACGGGGAGGGTCGCTACGACTGTCCCGAGCACGGCCCGGTGCGCCCGGGTGCGCGGCGGGCGCCGGACATCGCCGCCGGACGCTTCGAGCCGCCGTGCCCATCTTGTGGGGCGGCTCTCCAGCCCGGGCTGGTCGGTGAGGACGCCCCGTTGGACCCGCGCAGCACCTACGCCGCCACCAAGCTGGCGCAGGAGCACCTGGCGTCGGCGTGGGCGCGGCAGACCGGCGGGTCGGTGTGGTCGTTGCGCTACCACAACGTCTACGGGCCGCGAATGCCCCGCGACACCCCGTACGCCGGTGTCGCGTCGATCTTCCGGTCCGCGCTGGCGCGCGGCGAGGCCCCCCGGGTCATGGAGGACGGGCGGCAGCGGCGCGACTTCGTACACGTCACCGACGTGGCCATGGCCAACGCGCTCGCCCTGGCAGCCGAGGCCGGAGAAGGCGTTCTCGTGCCGGTGAACATCTGCTCCGGCGAGCCGCACACGATCGGCGATCTGGCGGACACGCTGTCCGCAGCCATGGACGGGCCGGCGCCGGTGATCGTCGGCGGAGCCCGGCCGGGCGACGTGCGACACGTCGTGGCCGACCCGGCACGGGCACGGGCGCTGCTCGGCTTCACGGCCGCGGTGCGCTTCGAGGACGGGGTGCGCGCGTTCGCCTCCGACCCCCTGCGCGCCCCCGTCAGCTGAGCTGTCGGCCCGCACCCTGCGGGCCGCGACAAGAATCCGACCGCCGGCAGCCAGAGCTCCTGCGCTACCGCGGAGGGTGAACCGCCTGGGGGTCGGCGGTGTGCTGAGCGGGGTGCAGCTGGTCGGGACGCCGCGCGAGCGGGAGGCGCACCTCGAACCGGCAGCCCGGGCCGTGGTTGCGGGCCTGGATGTGCCCCTGGTGCGCCTCGACGAGGCCGCGCGCGATCGCCAGGCCCAGACCGGCGCCCGACCCGCCCGGGGTGCGTGCCTTCGCCCCCCGGAACGCGACGTCGAACACGCGCTCGAGGTCGTCATCCGGGATCCCGCCGCAGCCGTCGTCGACCCGCAGCCACGCGCCGTCCTCGGACGCCCCGGCGGCGACGACGACCTCGCCGTCCGACGGGGTGTGCCGGATCGCGTTGGACAGCAGGTTGCGCACCACGCGCGCCAGCTCGGGGTCACTGCCCAGGACCACCGGCCAGTCGGAGTCAGCGGCGACCACGCGCACGCCCTTGCGTGCCGCGGCGACACCCTCTACGGCCACCGCCTCGGACACCACCTCGTGCAGCGGCACCGCCGAGAGCGTCAGCCGCAGCGCCCCGGAGGTGATGCGGGAGAGCTGGAACAGGTCGTCGACCATCGCGGTGAGCCGCTCGGTCTCCCCCTGGATCCGCATGGCGTACTCGGCGACCTCGTCGG
>JBOHEP010000528.1:0-6280 GCA_050701075.1 Pseudonocardia sp.
TGCCTCCCGCGGCGTGCTGTGCGTGGAGTGCCCGCCCTTCGCGCACGGAGCCCGGATCAGGGAGGACGGGTGCTTCTCTGCCGCACCGCCCCTGGCTGACCAGGAGTCCGTAATCCCCTTTCTAGTCCGTGACCCGGAACACAGCAAGGGAAACTTCAGGTGCACCGGTTCAGGCACGCAGGGTGGCGATCAGTGCGGATAAGGTACCCAATTGGGAGCTGACGGTTGATGTCCACTAGATGCTCTGATGGGCGGTCACGCCGCAGACCGGGCCAGCCGAACGGGAGCGCCGGATCCGGTGTCCGTACCAACCTGCGCCGAGCAGCGCCACCGCACCCAGGCCCGCAGCAGCGATCGCCGTTGCACCGGGCGGATGAAACCGCGCATGCAATGCAACGGGATCGACGAAGGTCAGCACCGGCCAACCCCGCTCCAGCGCCTCCCGGCGTAACGCACGGTCGGGGTTGACCGCAGTCGGATGCCCGACCGCCTCCAGCAGCGGCAGGTCGGTGATCGAGTCGGAGTAGGCCCGACAGTCCTCGAGCCGGTAACCACGGGCAGCCGCGATATCCCGTGCGGCCTGCGCCTTCTGCTCCCCGTAGCAGTAGTACTCGATCTCGCCGGTGTACCTGCCGGATCGGACGGCCATTCGGGTGGCCCGACAGCAGTCGGCGCCGACCAGCGCCGCGATCGGCTCGACCACTTCGAGGCCGGAGGCCGAGAGCACCACCACCTCTGCGCCCTTGGCCCGATGCTCGGCGATCAGCTCACTGGCCTCCGCGTAGACCAGCGGCTCGACGATCTCGTGCAATGTCTCGGCCACGATCGCCCGGACCTGGGCGACCTCCCAGCCGATGCACAACGCGGCGATCCGGCGCCGGAGCAGGGCCATCGTGTTGGCATCGGCACCGGATGCGACCAGGAGCAGTTGCGTGTAACCGCTGCGCAGCACCGTCCTCCGGCTGATCAGACCCTGCCTGCGGAACGGACGGCTGAATGCGAGCGCACTGGACCCGGCAATGATCGTCTTGTCGAGATCGAAGAACACCGCCGCGGACGGCCCATTCGATTCAACGGACGGGGACACACCGGACACGTCGAGTGAGCTTGCCACACGCACGGTCAGCAAAAGGGATGGCGCGCCAGAAACCCAGCCGGACGTGTAAGTCGGAAATCTCAACTGCTACGCCCAGGGGCGCGCGCGGCGGACCGTCAACGGCTACAGTAATGAGCGTCTGGACACGTCCGGACGAGGTTCAGCTCGACCCCCCGGAGCTGAACCACCGACGGCCCCCGCCAATCCCCCCTGGCGGGGGCCGTCCCTTGTGCACTGCTTGTGCACCTGCCGCTGTGCGGCGTCCCTTACTCACCGCCTCGCCCTTTCCTGAGACCCCATCGCGTCGCCCCTCCAGCATCCCGTACCCCACCCCCTTTCTGTGCCGCTCCGGCCCCCTGAGCCCAGGAGTTATCCACACAGCCCTGAGTTGTCCACAGCGGAGCAATTCGCCCGTCGCGACCCGTCGACGAGGTCCACTCTTGATCTCGCCTCCCCCGCACCGGGCGCGGCGACGAGGGAAGAGGTGGCGGCATGGATCAATCGCGCGGGCTGGTGATGGTCTCCGACCCCGACCTGCTCGACAGCATCCTGCGCCTGGCCGCGGCTGCCGGGTGCGAGCTGCACCGCACGGTCGACGCGGCGCAGGCCCGCCGGCACTGGCCGGACGCGCCACTGGTGTTGCTCGACGCCCCCGCCGCGCAGCGTTGCGCGGCGAGCCGGTTGCCACGGCGAGGCGGCGTGGTGGTTGCGGTCCGCGGTGAGCCGCCGCCTGCGGTGTGGCAACAGGCGGTCGCGGTCGGGGCCGAGCATGTCATCTCCCTCCCGCAGGCCGAGCAGTGGCTGGTCGCCGCGCTGGCCGAAGCCGCCGAGGGTCGCCGGTGCGGTGGCGCGGTGGTGACCGTCGTCGGTGGCCGGGGCGGTGCCGGGGCATCGGTACTGGCCGCAGCCGTAGCCGTCACCGCTGTGCGCGACGGTCACCGAGTACTGCTCGTCGACTGCGATCCGCTCGGCGGCGGGCTCGACCTCGTCCTGGGTGCCGAGGACCTCGGCGGGCTGCGATGGCCCGAGCTCACCGTCGGCGGGGGCCGGGTGCCCGCGTCGGCCCTGCATGCGGCCCTGCCCGCTCCGGAGGTCGGACGCCACACCGAAGGTCGGCTCGGCGTGCTGTCGTGCGGCCGCTCGGCGCGCGGCCCGTCGCCGGCTGCGGTCGGTTCGGTCGTCGACGCCGGGCGAAGAGCGGGCGAGACCGTCGTGTGCGACCTACCGCGGTACCTCACCGAAGCCGCCCTCGCCGCGCTCGGGGCAGCCGACCTGGCCGTGCTGGTGGTTCCGGCCGACGTGCGGTCCTGCGCAGCGGGGGCCCGGATGGCCGCCCTGCTCACCGAGCATGCGAGCGCGGTCCAGGTTGTGGTGCGCGGTCCGGCCCCGGGTGGCGTGGCCCCGGACGAGGTCGCACGTGCGGTCGGGCTCCCGCTGCTGGTCGCGATGCGTCCGGAGCCGGGTCTGGCCCGTGCACTCGAACGGGGCATCGCCCCGGGCCGCCCTCGCGGTCCGCTTGCCGGTGCCGCCCGCGCCGTACTGGCCGAGGCGCACGGAGCCGCGTCCACCTCAAGGAACACGTCGTGACGAGACAACTCACCCGGTCCACGACCGGCACGTCGCCGGGCGAACTCGTCGACCGGGTGCGCACAAGACTCGCGGCCGCCGGCGGGCAGATCACCTCGGCCGCGGTGGCCGCCGCCGTCCGCGCCGAGTCCGGAGGCGTCGCCTCCGATCTCGACGTGCTCGCCGCGCTGCGGGTCCTCCGTCAGGAGTTCGTCGGCGCCGGCCCCCTCGACGACCTGCTGCGCGACCCGCGCACCACCGATGTCCTCGTCTCCGGGGCAGGGGTTGTCTGGGTGGACCGCGGTGCCGGCCTGGAGCCGGCCGGGGTGCGGTTCTCCGACGAAGCGGCGGTGCGCCGGCTGGCACAGCGGCTCGCCATGGCCGCCGGCAGGCGACTGGATGATGCGAGCCCATACGTCGACGGATGGCTGGCCGACGCGGGGGTGCGACTGCACGCCGTTCTGCCACCGGTCGCCGCCGACGGCACATGCCTGTCCCTGCGGGTTCTGCGGCCGGCCGCGCACGACCTTTCCGCACTGCGCCGCCTGGGCACGATGGACGCCACGGGCGAGGCACTGCTGCGCACGGTGCTGGCAGCTCGGCTGGCGTTGCTCGTGTCGGGCGGGACGGGCACCGGCAAGACCACCATCCTCGGTGCCCTCTTGAGCGCCGTCGACCCGCGCGAACGGATCGTGTGCGTTGAAGATGCCGAGGAGCTCCGCCCACGGCACCCGCACGTCGTCCGCCTGGTCTCCCGCCCGGCCAACATCGAGGGTGCCGGCGGGGTGGTACTGCGCGACCTGGTCCGGCAGGCACTGCGCATGCGTCCGGACCGGTTGGTCGTCGGAGAGGTACGCGGCGGCGAGGTCTGCGACCTGCTGGCCGCGCTCAACACCGGCCACGACGGTGGCGCCGGCACCGTGCACGCGAACTCCGCACGTGAGATACCCGCCCGGCTCGAGGCACTCGCAGCCGCCGGTGGTCTACCCCGGGCCGCACTGCACAGCCAGCTCGCCGCCGCCGTGCAGGTGATCCTGCACATGCGCCGGCTCCGCTGCGGGGCACGTGTTCTCGACGTCGTTGCCGTGTTGGTCCGTGAGGGCGCCGAGGTCGCCGTCCGCCCGGCCTGGACCCGCTGCGGGGGCTGGGCCGAAGGCCAGGGGGCACTCGGCGAACTGTTCACCGAGCGCGGCGTGCGTGCGCCGTGGTGAACGCGCTGGCCTGCACCGCTCTCGCCCTCGCGACGCTCTGCACACCCGGGCCGCCGGCCGCAGCGCGCCTGGACAACCTCTGGCCGCGCTCCGGGAGGCAGCCGGTGTGGCGTGGACGTCTGCCTCGCACCATGGTCCCGGCCGCTGCCGGCGTCCTCGCCGGGGTCCTACTGGCGGGTCCGGGTGGCGCGCTGGCCGGTGGTGTGGTCGCAGCCACGATGCAACGGCGGCGCACCCGGCACACGGCGGCAAGAACCGCCGCAGCCACTGCCACAGAGCTCGCCGACGCTCTGCGCCGGATGACAGAAGAGCTACGGGCCGGGGCACACCCGGCCGCGGCACTGGATGGGGTGTGCGCCGACGGACCTTGGGCGCGCACGGTGCTGGCCGGGGCCGCGGTCGCGGCGCGGCTCGGTGACGGCGTACCCGCGGCCCTGGAGCGGGAAGCCGAGCAGCGACCTGCCATGGCCGCCGACCTCACCCGGATCGCCGGGGCCTGGGCCCTCGCCGAACGACACGGCATCCCGCTGGCCGATCTCCTGGCAGGTGCGCACACCGACATCGCGTGGCGCGTCCAGTACGGACGCCGGGTACACGCGCAGCTTGCCGGACCACGCGCCACCGCCACCGTTCTCACGTTCCTGCCCGTGCTCGGCCTCATCCTCGGCCAACTGCTCGGCGCGGATCCGGTGGCCGTGCTCCGCGACGGCTGGCTCGGCCAGGTCCTGCTTGTGATCGGGGTCTGTCTCACCGCCGCGGGGGTCGGCTGGACCGAGCACATCCTGCGGGCAGCGGTGCCGCGATGACAACGACCAGCGCCGCGTTCACCTGTCTGGCCGCCGCCCTGCTGGTGACGGACAGCCGCATCGGGACGGGGAGGCTGCGGGCCATGGCCGGTCCGGCCACGAACCTTCCCGCACAGGCTGTGATCCGGCCGACCTGGATCGCGGTGGGCGCCGTCGCCCTGGGCGCGGCGGCCTGGGCAGCCGGTGCCGGTCCCGGTGGCGTCCTGCTCGGGGTGGCCACGGGCCTGACCGGGGGTGTCGTCGTGCGGCATGCGAGCGCTCGCGCGGCCAGGGACGACGATGACGGAGCCGCCCTGGCCGGGGCCTGGGAGTTGCTCGCCGTGTGCCTACAGGTCGGGCTGCCGGTGGCGGCAGCGGTCAGTGCCGCGGCCGAACGGCTCACCGGGAGCAGCGGCCGCCAACTTCGGCGCGTCGCCGGGCTGCTCGAGCTGGGCGCCGACCCACCCGCAGCCTGGCACGGTGCGCAGGCACTACCGGCGCTCGCCGCGTTCGCACGCGCAGCGGGGCGGGCCGCCGGCACGGGTGCGGCACTCGCCCAAGTAGCCCGGGCGGAAAGCGCCCGCATCCGCGCCGATCTCGTCGATACCGCCGAGGCGCGGGCGCAGCGCGCCGCTGTGCACATCACCGGCCCGCTCGGCCTGTGCTTCCTGCCGGCGTTCCTGGTTCTCGGCATCGCCCCGGTCGTCATCGGTCTGACCGGCGACGCCCTCGCACGCTGGTGAGCACCGTGGACCCGACCAACGCCCCCGACCCCCGAACCACGGAGGAGATTCCATGTACCAGCCCACCATCCGTCCTGCCAGGCTCCGCCGGCTGCGCGACGACGACGCCGGAATGAGCACGGTCGAGTACGCGATCGGCACCATCGCTGCCGCGGCCTTTGCGGCGGTGCTCTATGCGGTCGTCAGCGGTGACTCCGTCGTCACGGCGCTGACCGAGCTCGTGGAGCGGGCACTGACGGTGACGTTCTGATGCCCGGTGACGTTCTGATGCCCGGTGACGTTCTGAAGCCCGGTGACGTTCTGAAGCCCGGTGACGTTCTGGTGCGCGGCCGGGCCGACCGCGGGGCCGTCACCGTGGAGGCCGCGATCGCGCTGGGCAGCCTCGCGGTGGTCACCGTGGCTGCGGTCGGCTCGGTCGCCGCGATGGCGTCGTCGATTCGATGCATCGACGCCGCCCGTGAGCTGGCACGGCTCACCGCTCGGGGCGAGCCGGAGCGCGGCCGAGCCGTCGCCGAGGCGCTCGCCCCTCGCGGTGCCCGCCTCGAGCTGGTGGTGCGAGGCGACGAGATCACCGCCGAGGTCACGGTGGGACCGATCGATCTGCTCCCCGTGCGGGTCGGTGGTCGCGCCGTGGCCGTTCTCGAACCTGGCGCCACGGACCAGGCACCATGAGCACCCAGCTCCCGAGCGCCGGACCGACCACCGAATCCGGTGACGCCGGCATCGCCACGGTCTGGGCTGCCGTCGCAGTGACCGCGGTCCTCGGGCTGCTGCTCGTCGGGCTCGACCTGGGCTCGGTCATCGCTGCGCGCCATCGGGCGGAGGCAGCCGCGGATCTCGCGGCGCTCGCGGCGGCCGGTCACGCCGTGCACGGAGAGG
>JBOHEP010000529.1:0-2753 GCA_050701075.1 Pseudonocardia sp.
GTAGGTGTGGCCACGGCGGCGATTGGTACCCATGTACGGACCGGCGATCTCCGTGAACATCTCGCGTTGTCGGTCGCGATCACCGACGATGTCGCGCGGTGGTTCGAAGCGCCTCCCACTCAGTTGCCGCTGCCACCGGGGGTGACGCTCGCGGAACCGTCCGGCGAGTGGCTCCGGGCCGTTCCCTAGCTGGTGGAAGGCCAAACCGTACAGATTCTGGGCCGACCAGGTCAGCTTGGAGGCGTTGGTTGTCAGCTTTGACGAATCCGCGAAGTTCATCGGGACGGAGCTCAGCATGTCCGGCCGGATGAACACCTTTGCGCGCAGGAACCGTGAGGCCAGTCGAAGGTCGAGGGCGAGGCGGAGGATGCCTTCGACGAGCCGGTCGGCCTCGCTCCGGCGGGCGTGAAGCCGGTCGAGGGCGTCGAAGACCAACAGCACGGTGCGCTTGTCGTCGCGGGCTCGTTGATCTGCGGCGTGCAGGGCTCGTTCGAGCGCCTCGGGATTCTGGGCGACCCACCCGGCCCGCTCCTCCCAACTCGAAAGGCCTGCCGCGGACGGCTCGCCGAGCGCTTTGAGCAGCACCGCCGTCCAAATGTTCATCGGGGCGAATCGCTTGTCGAGCAGGTGACCGAGAACGGCAGGAGCGGGATACTGCTCATGGCTGCGCTCGTTCCCGAATCCACTCAGCACCGTCACGTGGTTCAACGAGCCGATTTCGTAGGCGTTCGCCGCGAGTTCGCGGAGGACATCGTCCTGCAACGCCTTCGACCAGTACGTCTTTCCGGTCCCGCGGGCCCCTTGTACGACAGTGACGTCCGGATCGAGGGCGAGCCGATGACTGTCCGGTGTGAACAAGGTGCCGATGCCGGGGTCGGTGGTATCGGCGTCCCTCGCGGTCTTGAGCGCACCAGCGATCAGCTCGCGGTAGTCGTGCGGGCCGAGATCAGACATCGGTCCCTCCCGAGATCAGCGAGGTCGTTGCCTCGAGGAAGTCCCGATAGGCCGCGGTCACCTGCTCTGACCTGTGCCAACTGTCTCGCGTATCGCTGTCGAGCCCGACCAGCTCACCGACGAAATGTATCGGGATAGGATAGTGGGGGGCATCGACATCGTCCGGCGGAGGGTTGTACGCCTCGCCGTCACCGGCTGCAGCGTCGTCATAGAGGAAGTCAGCAAAGCAGCTCTGGGCGTGATCCCGGAACGACTGCAGGTAACCGGCGGCATCGGCTGGAACCAGGGCCGCTACAGCCTTGAGCCGGTCCCGCATGACCGGCGCGATCCCGGCATCGCGCCACTGAGTGAAGAGCATGCCGTACCCTGACCAGGTCTGCCTGTTGTCGGCAGCGAAGAGCAGATTCAGCTCGGCGAGCTGGGTGATTGCGACGGCAGCAATATCGTGCAACCCGGCACGCGAGTCGAGCAACACGACATCCGGGGATCTGCTCAAGTGGGTCACCTGCTCCTCACTGGCGGCGACTGCGTCGGATAGCCGCTGTGCAAAGCTCGTGCCCGAGCCTCCATTTGGGGGAAGACTGGTGTAGGCGCGGTTGAGCTTGGCGAGGTAGTCATATCCAGCACGGGGTAGGCCGCCGCTGGGTGCCAACCACACCTCGCCGTTACCGCTACCCCTGATTCGAGTGCTACGCCTTACGAGCTCGAGACCGTCGTCGTTGCCGACTGCCGCCTCAACGAGGTGATCCACTATGCCGAACGGCGGGTAGCGATCCTGGTCTTCGAGCAGTGGCCCGACGCCCGGGGACTCCAGGTCGAGATCAACGACGAGCACACAGCGACCCTGTTCGGCCAGGTGCCGCGCGAGCATGAAGGAGGCCGTTGAACGGCCGACTCCGCCCTTGAATCCGTACAGTGACACCCGTCTGGACGGCGGAGCGTCCGCAATCTGGGTCCACTCGCCACCGACCACGCCGCGTTCGAGCCGGCCGAACAGCCGGGCCCCGTCGGACCACACGACCGACCGGTCCTCGAAGACACCGTCCGGTGCGAACATTTCGCTGGCCCGCAGGACCGCCGAGGGTGAGGCGAAGCGGCCGGCGCTTTCTCTGAGTCGAGCAGCGATTTCCTCGGCGCTGCCGTCTGCGAGTTCCTGGTGCCGGTCATCCAGAACCAAGCTCACCCGGCCGATCATGTCGCGGACCATGACACATCGCGGCGGTCCATCGGGCGAGGGGTAAGTCGGTGTCGACGATCCGCCGTGGGTTGAAGGATCTGCTCGACGATGTCCCGCAGGGCCCGGTCCATCGTATTCGCGCCCCCGGTGGTGGACGCAAGAAAGCCGAGGTCGCCGACCCGGAACTGCTGGGCAGCCTGGACTCGCTGATCGAGCCGACCACCCGGGGAGACCCGGAGTCGCCACTGCGGTGGACGACGAAGTCGACGCGCAACCTCGCCGACGAGCTGACCGCGATGGGGCACGCCGTCAGCCATTCCGTGGTGGCGGACCTACTGCGCTCGGACGGGTTCAGCCTGCAAGGCAACCGCAAGACCCTCGAAGGCGCCCAGCACCCCGACCGGGACGCCCAGTTCCGCTACATCAACAGCCAGACCACCGAGTTCCTGGCCGCCGACGAGCCCGTGACCAGCGTCGATACGAAAAAGAAAGAGCCTGCGCCACGAAGCGCCTTGTCATATTCCTGGCTCAGCCAGGGGGAACTCGGAGGAATGTTCCTGGGTCTGATGGCTTACCTGGATCTGAAAAGAAAAGGGAACAGTAGCATGCCAGTGAAGCAGTG
>JBOHEP010000530.1:0-14231 GCA_050701075.1 Pseudonocardia sp.
CGTCCGCGGTCGCCATGGCCATGTCGGCCTGCGCGGCGACGGCGGCCGCCAAGCCGGTGGCGTCGGGTTCCCAGCCGCCGGTGTCGACCAGGGTGAACCGCCGGCCGTTCCACAGCGCGTCGTAGGCGACCCGGTCGCGGGTGACGCCGGGGATGTCCTGCACCACCGCCTCGCGGCGCCCGAGCAGCCGGTTCACCAGCGTCGACTTGCCGACGTTCGGCCGGCCGACGACAGCCAGTACCGGCGTCGCGACCAGGTCCTCGGGCTCGGCGCCATCCGCACCCGGCAACCCGTCGGCGTCGGTGAACTCCTCGGGGTCGATCCCGAGCCGCGCCATCGTGGCGGCGTCGTCCTGTGCACTCACACGTCCTCCTCGCTGATGCTCTTCGGCCGCGTTCGCGCCACTGCCGCATCTGATGGTGAGCTCGCTCACGCCCTGCTCCGTATCTCATCGAGTTCTCGGACCATCCCGGCCAGCTCGGCCCGGACGATCTCGGTAGCGGCGACGAGGCCGGCCCGGCCACCGCCACCGGGGATAGCGAGCGGCTCTCCCACCAGCACATCGATCCGCGACCGCCACCGCCTGCCCGAACCGCCCGGGCGTCGGGTGCCCCGGCAGACCACCGGCAGCACCACCGCACCCGTCGTGCGGGCCAGCCACGCCGCCCCGTGCTGGGCCGCCGCGACGTCACCGCTGCCGCGCGTGCCCTCGGGAAACATCCCGACCGCCCCGCCGCCGCGCAGCACCGCCACCGCGGCCCGCAGCGGCCCGTCCAGCATGGTGGTGTGGTTGGCCACCAACACTACGGGGCCGGTGGCCGGGATCCGATCGCGGTGGTGCACCCGGACCCGGAACCCGGGCCGGAAGAGCCACCTGCCGACCCAGCGGCCCAGGTCGTGCAGCCACGGTGACGCCCCCGGAGGCAGATCGCTCACCGCAGCAGGCCCCGCTCTCCGATCAGCCTCAAGAGTTCGGACAGTACGGCATCGACGCTGAGGTCGTCGGTGTCGACGACCAGCGCGTCCGGCGCGGCGTGCAGCGGCGACGTGGCACGGGTGGAGTCGAGCCGGTCGCGGCGGCGGACGTCGGCGAGCACGGCCGTGAGGTCACCGCCGCGGCCGGCCCTGCGGTTCTGCGCGCCCCGCCGGGCGGCCCGGACCTGCTCCGACGCGGTGAGGTACACCTTGAGCGGCGCATCGGGGGTGACGACGCTGCCGATGTCGCGGCCCTCCACCACGATGCCGCCGTCCTCCAGCGCCACGGCGATCAACCGACGCTGCCGCGCCACGAGCTCGGCGCGCACCGCCGGCTGCGCGGACACCGCGCTGACCGCGCACGTCACCTCGGGCCCACGGATCTCGGCTTCGACGTCCTCACCGGCCAGCAGGATCCCCGGATGTGCGGGATCGGTGACCGACTCCAGCTCAGCAGCGATGGCGACGGCGACGACCTCGGCGTCGGCACTGCGCTCGTCGAGCCCGGCGCGCAGAACGGCCAGGGTGACCGCCCGGTACATCGCCCCGGTGTCGAGGTAGGCGGCGTGGCACTCGCGGGCCAGCCGCCGGGACACGGTCGACTTGCCGGTGCCCGACGGCCCGTCCATCGCCACCACACCGTGCAGCCTGCCGGTCACCCGCCCGATCCCCTTCCCGGGCCCCGCGGCCGCTCGCCGCGCACATCCCGACCATCATGCCGTGCGGCGCGCACGCGCCGACCAGCGCCCGACCGTCAGGCCTTGGCGGTCCGACCCGGCTCGTGATCGCCATCCGGGAACGAGGAGGATCAGAACCTGCCCGGGCCGGCACTCCCACGCCCGGAGACCGCATCCTCCACGACGAGATCGGCGGCCTTCTCCCCGATCATCATGCAGGTGATGTTCGGGTTGACGGCCGGCAGGAACGGCATCACCGACGCGTCCGCGACCCTCAGGCCTCGCACCCCCTTGACCCGTAACCGCGGGTCGACCACCGCACCACCGTCGTCGAACGCTCCCATCCGCGCCGTTCCCGCCGGGTGGTAGACGGTGTTGTGGGTCTTCAGGACATGGTCGACGAGCTCGTCCTCGCGCGTCGCGTCGGGCCCCGGCGCCAGCTCGCGGGCGATCCACTCCCGCAGCGCCGGCTGCTCGCCGATCCGCCGCGCGAGCTTGATCCCGTGCACCATCACCCGCAGGTCGTGGCCGTCGGCGTCGGTGAAATACCGCGGGCCGACCCGCGCGCGATCCCGGAAGTCCCGGCTGCGCAGCCGCACCGTGCCGCGGGAGCGCCCGCGCGTGACGTTCGGGGTGAGGCACAAGCCGTTCGACGTCGTCGGGTACCCCCGACGCAGCGTGTGCAGGTCGAACGCCACGCTGCCGTAGTGCATCATCAGGTCCGGCCGGTCCAGCCCGGCCGCGGTGCGGGTGAACAACCCGACCTCCCACCACTGCGTCGACCGGGCGACCATCGGGCGGGCGGCCTCCCACATCACGAGTCCCTCGACGTGGTCGTCCAGGTTGGATCCGACGCCGGGTGCGTCCACCAGGACCTCGACGCCGAGCTCGCGCAGGTGCCCGGCCGGACCGATGCCGGAGAGCATGAGCAGCTTCGGGGTGTCGATCGCCCCGGCGGAGAGGATCACCTCACGCCGGGCGCGCACCGATTCGTACCGGAGTGTCGCGGAGTCGAGGTAGTCCACGCCGGTGGCGCGGCGGTCGGCGTCGAAGAGCACCTGCTTGGCCCACGCCCCGGTGCGCACCACCAGGTTCGGCCGGGCCCCATGATCGGGTGCAGGTAGGCGCGCGAGGACGACATCCGGACGTTGTCGGCGCCGGCGTTGATCTGGAAGAATCCGGCGCCCTCGGTGACCGTCACACCCTCGTTGAAGCGCACCGTTGGCAGGCCCACGGCCGCTGCGGCCTCGAGGACGGCAACGCCACACGGGTCCTCCGGCGGGATCTGACGCAGGCTGACCGGCCCCGACCGTCCGTGGCCCGGCCACGGCCCGTCGCCCGTCTCCAGCCGCGCGATCAGCGGCCAGCACTCGGCGGCGCTCCAGCCCGCGCACCCCATCGACGCCCACTCGTCGAGGTCCTCCCGGGGCGTCCAGAAGGCGATGCACGAGTTGTGCGACGAGCAGCTGCCGAGCACCTTCCCCCGGGAGTGGCGAACGAAGCTGTTGCCCCGCTCCTGCGGTTCGATCGGGTAGTCCCAGTCGTATCCGGACCCGAGCAGGTGCATCCAGTCCGCCAGCCGAAGAATCCTCTCGTCGTCCACATCGGACGGGCCGGCCTCCAGCAGGCAGACCGTGACCGCCGGGTCCTCGGACAGCCGGGCCGCAAGGACACACCCCGAGGACCCGCCGCCGACGATGACGTGGTCGAACCTCTCGTGAGCTCCGGTCACGTCGCGCTCGTGCTCATGACCCGCCCCCGGTTGTGGGTCGCACTGTCTCGCTGTACCCAACCTCGCTGTACCCAACGCCGAGATCGAGAACGAGTCAACGCCCCAGTGATCATCGGCTCGGAACGCCGGACCGCACCGCGGGCGGCTCCGCGTTCCCGAACACCGATCACCAACCCCGCGGGTGGCTCCGCGTTCCCGAACACCGATCACCAACCCCCGCGGGCGGCTCAGAAACCCGAGAGAGCCGGGCTACTGCGGCAGGTCCGTCCGCAGCGCCGCCGCCCCACGGAGATACACATGTCGCAGGTCCGCCCGGGCCCGCTCGGTCTCGACGTGTGCGAGCAGCCGCAACGTCCGCGGCAACGCACCGGGCACCGAAAGCTCCGACGCACACAACAGCGGCACGTCGGTCAGCCCGAGCAACCGCGCGGCGTACGCCGGGAACTCCGCGCTGAGGTCGGGTGTGGCGGTGAAGAGGATCGAGATGATGTCCTCGGCGACCAGCCCGTTGCGCTCCAGCACAGCGGTGATCAACTCCGCGGATCCGTCGAGGATGTGCTCGCGTGAATCGGCATCCACCTGGATCGCCCCGCGCACCGCCCGCACGGCCACCGCCGCTACAGCCCGACCGATCGGTACAACGAGCTGACCTCCGGACGGGTCAGCGGCCGGATCCGCCCGGGCCGCTGCTCGCCGAGCCGGACGGCGCCGACCGCGGTGCGCACCAATCGCTGCACCGGATGCCCGACCTCGTCCATCAGCCGCCGCACGACATGCTTGCGACCCTCGTGCAGCACCAGTTCGACCATGGACCGCCCGGCATGGGAGTCGACCATCCGGAACGAGTCGACGGCGACGGGCCCGTCCTCGAGGTCGACCCCGGCGCGCAACCGGCGTCCGAGGTCTCGTGGCACCTGGCCGGCCACCTCGGCCAGATAGGTCTTCGCCACCTCGAACGACGGGTGCATCAGGCGGTGCCCGAGGTCACCGTCGTTGGTGAGCAGCAGCAGGCCCTCGGTATCGGCGTCGAGGCGCCCGACGTGGAACAGCCTGGCGCGCGGAGCGGCCGGGGAACGCCCGTCGCCGTCGCCCCGCTCGGTCACCAGATCGCCCACGCACGGCCGCCCCCGATCATCGGCCATCGTGGAGAGCATCCCGCGGGGCTTGTTCAGGGCGAGGTGGACGAGGTCCTCGCGCACCATGACCCGCGAGCCGTCCACATGCACGACGGCCCTCTCGGGGTCGACCCGGCGGCCCATCTCGCGGACCACCTTGCCGTCCACGCTGACCCGACCGGCCGCGATCAGCTCCTCCGCGGCTCGCCGCGAGGCCACACCGGCCTGAGCCAGGACTTTCTGCAGCCGAATGCCATCGGGCTGTCGACCGATCTCGCCATTCATCGTCTCGAGCGTACTGTCGACCGCCGACCGCAACGCCTGTACCCGTGGTTTCGCGATGCCCGACATCTGCGGCGACACCCCCACCGGGGCCATGGCGATCGGCACGCGCACATCACAGCTCGTCGATCGCGTCCACGCCGGGCAGTAGCGGCGCCAGCGGCGGCAGCTCGTCCAACGCGGCGAGCCCGAGCCGTTCCAGGAAGAGCTCGGTGGTACAGAACAGCGTGCCCTGGGAGGTCTGATCGATCCCGGCCTCCTCGACCAGCCCACGCGCGAGCAAGGTGCGCAGCACCCCGTCGCAGTTCACCCCCCGAACGGCCGCCACCCGGGCGCGGGTGACGGGCTGACGGTAGGCGACGACTGCGAGGGTCTCCAACGCCGCACGGGTGAGCTTGGCCCGCTGGCCGCCGAGCAGCAGCTGTTCCACGAAAGGGGCGTAGATGTCCCGGGTGTAGAACCGCCAGCCCGCGCCCACCTGCCGCAGGTCGATGCCACGATCCCCGCGCCGGTATCCATCCGCGAGCGCGGCCAGCCGGAGGGCGACGCGGGTGGTCGGTTGGCCGAGCGCGGCCGCGAGCTGTTCCTCCTCGGTGGGGGCGTCGATCACCAGGAGCAACGCCTCCAGCGCGGCGTCGAGCGCGGCGTCGGTGGTCAGGTCCGGCAGCTCGGCCCGGGCCTGCGCCGCCGTGTCCGCGGCCGTCACGGCGTCCACCGCACCGTGAGCTCACCGAAGGGTTCCGGCTGGTCCAGCTCGACCTCCGCCGTGCGGTAGAGATCGAGCACGGCAAGGAAGCGCGCCACCACCTCCAGCGGGCCGGCGCAGTCCGCGGTGAGCGTCGCGAAGCTCGCCACTGCGAGCTCGGCCAGCCGTCCGCGCAGCAACGTGGCCTGCTCGGCGACCGACACCTTGGCGACATGCAGATGGCCCAGACCCACCTCCGGTGGGGGCGTGGGCCGGAACACCGCCGCGGCCAAGCCGGCGAACGTGCCCGCGTCGACCCCGAGCAGCACCTCCGGCAGCAACACCGCGAACCGCTCCTCGAGCGCCACCGAGCGCGGGAACCGGCGCATCGCCCCGGCCTCCAGCTCCACGAACAACGCCGCCACCTCCTTGTAGGCCCGGTACTGGAGGAGCCGCGCGAACAGCAGGTCGCGCGCTTCGAGCAGCGCGGCGTTCTCGGCGTCCTCCGCATCCGCCGGATCGGCGTCGGGCAGCAACCGGGCCGCCTTCAGGTCCAGCAGGGTGGCCGCGACGACGAGGAACGCGGTGGTCTCGTCGAGATTCGCGTCGTCACCCAGAGCCGCGAGGTGCGCGATGAAGTCGTCGGTGACGGTGTGCAGCGCCATCTCGGTGATGTCCAGCTCGCGGGAGCCGATCAGCTGGAGCAGTAGGTCGAACGGGCCGGTGAAGTTGTGCAGCCGGACCGTGAAGCCCGCCCGCGCGGGTACCAGGGGATCGTTCGCGATCAGCGTCACCGGGCGAGGACCTCGCGGGCCAGCAGGCGGTAGGCCTCCGCGCCGTTGCACGTGGGCGCCCAGGTCGTGATCGGTTCACCGGCGACGGTGGACTCCGGGAAGCGCACCGTACGGTTGATCACCGCCTCGAAGACCAGGCCGTCGAACGCCTCGATGACGCGTTGACGCACCTCACGGGTGTGCAACGTGCGCGGGTCGAACATCGTGGCGAGGATGCCGAGGATCCGCAGATCGGGGTTCAGCCGGTCCTGCACCTTCTCGATGGTGTCCATCAGCAGCGCCACCCCGCGCAGGCTGAAGAACTCGCACGCCAGCGGGATGAGCACCGCATCGGAGCAGGCCAGGGCGTTGATCGTGAGCAGACCGAGCGAGGGTTGGCAATCGATCAGCACGATGTCGTAGCGGTCCAGGATCGGCTTGATGGCCCGCCCCAGAGCCTGCTCACGGCCGACCTCGGTGACCAGCTGCACCTCGGCTGCGGAGAGGTCGATGTTGCTGGGCAACAGGTCCATGCCCTTGACGACGCTCTCCCGGATCACGTCGTCGATCTCCAACCCGCGCCCCATCAGCAGGTTGTAGACGGTGGCCTCCAGCTCGTGGGCCGGCTGGCCGAGCCCGACCGACAGGGCTCCCTGCGGGTCGAAGTCGACGATGAGAACCTTGCGCCCGTATTCGGTGAGCGCCGCGCCGAGATTGATCGTGGACGTCGTCTTGCCGACGCCACCCTTCTGGTTGGCGACTGCGATCACCCGTGCCGGGCCATGTTCGGCGAGCGAAGCCGGAGCGGGTGCGGTCGAACGGCGACGTCCCTCGGAGTCGGCGAGGCCGGGCTCGTCGGTCTCGTCGCCGAGCGGCTGCGATCGTGGGTCGCAGGGCCGCGGTGTCTCCAATGCGGGGCTCCGGTCTCTCGCGGACGGCCTCCGGAGGCCGTGACGCGCAGACTAGGAGGCATCCCGGACCGGCGGCAACGCGCCCCGCCGTAGCGCATCGCCCGGATCGGTCAGCGGCTGACATTCAGCAGTCGACGCTACCGGATGATCACGGACAGCCCTCAGCTGGGCTCGATCGTCACGCTTCCGGCGACCGTGCGCGCGGTGATGCTGCGGTCGGCACCCTGGTCCTGGTCGACGCCCACCTTGACCCGGCCGGCGACGGTGCCCGCATCGATCCGGTACGGCCCTGACGGCACCGCTATGCGCACGTTGCCGGCCTTGGACTGGGCGTCGACGGTCTGCGGTGCGTCCGCGAACTCCAGATCGACGGACCCGGCCCTGGCCTCGACCCGGACGTCGGCCGCCCGCAACCCGGTGGCGCTGACGTTGCCGGCGGAGCTGGTGAGCCGCTGCGTACCGCGCAGGTCACGGACCGTGACACCACCGGCGGCGACCGTGGCCTCGACGGCGGCCGTCACCGGCAGGTTCACGGTGAAGTCGGTCGAGCAGTGCTCTCCGTCGAGCCGGGGACAGCGCGAGGTGATCCGCAGCGTGTCGCCCTCGACGGTCTGGGTGACCTCGGGCCGCGCGTCGCCTGACCAGCGCAGGACGCTGGTCACCTCGGACCCGTCGTCGGACCCGGGCAGAATCTCGATGTTGCCGGCGTCGCTGTCGACGACGAGCCGGCTGACCGCCGGGTGGGTCTCGGTGGAGGTCTCGGTGGTGCGATCGCCGTCGCGGGTGGTGGAGTCGGCCGAGCCGCCGTCGGCGCCACGTGACCCGTACGCCGTGCCCGACTCGCCGTCCGCGCCCGCCGCCCCGACCGACCTCGAGCCGCCACAGCCGGCGAGCATCGACACAACCACCAGGACAGCGAAGGTCCCCAGCGCGCGTATGACCATGCGGGCGACCGTACTGCCACCCAGGCCCCACCGGCCACACAATAGAGAAAACGCCACCCGAACCGTCGGGGGATCCGCCGATACGGCCGGGTTCAGCCGCGGGCCCGCGGATGGGCCAGCGCGTACACCTCGCGCAGCGCGTCGACGGTGACCTGGGTGTAGATCTGCGTCGTGGTGACCGAGGCGTGCCCGAGCAGCTCCTGCACCACCCGCACGTCCGCGCCACCGGCCAGGAGGTGGGTGGCGAAGCAGTGCCGCAGGGTGTGCGGGGAGACCTCGACGCCGATCCCGGCCACCTCAGCGGCGGCGCGCAGGGCATGCCAGGCGCTCTGCCGGGACAACCGGGCCCCCCGGGAGTTGAGCAGCAGCGCGGCCGTGCCCCGGCCACGCGCGGCCAGTGCCGGACGGGCCCGCACCCGGTAGGCCTCCACGGCCTCGAGTGCGGGGCGTCCGACCGGCACGATCCGATGCTTACCGCCCTTGCCGCGCAGCGCCACGGTGCGGCCGGCGGCATCGAGATCGTCGAGATCGATGTCGAGCGCCTCGGAGATCCGCGCGCCGGTGGAGTACAGCAGTTCGAGCAGGGCGCGATCGCGCAGCGGACCCGCCCCGTCGCCGATGCACCCGGCGAGAAGCTGCTCGACCTGGTCGACCGGCAGTGCCTTGGGCAGCCGGCTCGGCAGCGCCGGAGGGGCGACCTCGCGGGCCACGTCGTCGATGACCAGCCCGTCGCGGCACGCGAACCGGTGCAACCCGCGCACGGCCGCCAACGCCCGCGCCGCCGAGGACGCGGCCAGCGGCACCGGATGGGCGGGCGAGGGGCTGCGCAGCGCCGCGACGAACCCGGCCACGTCGTTCTCGCGGACCGCGTCGAGGTCGTCGATCCCCTGCTCGGTCAGATGGTCGAGGTAGCGGCGCAGATCGCCGGTGTAGGAGAGCAGCGTGTTGGCCGCGCTGCCCCGCTCCACCGCGAGGTGGTGCAGAAACGCGTCGACGACATCAGCCGGCCGGACTCCCACAGCACCATGCTGCCCGACCCCGCCGGCCCGCCCGGATCAGGCCAGGGCCGCGATGACCTCACGTTCGAACAGGTCGATGCCCGAGCGGTCGTAGGCGGCCTCGGGGAAGTAGAAGATGCCGTAGGTCATGCCCTGGTCGCGCAACGCGGTGAGCTTCTCGAGGATCTGCTCCGGGGTGCCGCAGGCGGGCATCCCCCGGAAGCCGCCGAGCTGCGCCTGCGCCTGCTCCTCCCCCACGATCGGCGCCAGCCGCGCCTCCAGGTCCCGCAGCCGCTGCTCGACCTGCGCCTCGGTCGACCCGATCGCCACGTTGTAGTTGGCCGAGCGGACGATCGCGTCGAAGTCGGTGCCGACGGTCGTGCAATGCTCCCGCAGCAACGCGGACTTGTGGGTGAATCCCTCCAGCGTGCCGTCGAAGTTGGTGTACCGGGCGTACTTGGCGGCGATCCTCAGCGTCACCTTCTCCCCACCGCCCGCGATCCACAGAGGTATTCCCCGCCCACCCGTTCCGCCGGGCTGCAGCGGCTGCGGCGCGATGACGGCCCGCTCCACCTGGTAGTGCTTCCCGGTGAAGGTCACACCGCCCTCGGTCCAGGCCTGCCGCATGATCTGCACGCCCTCCTCGAGCATGCCCAGGCGCTCCCGGGGCGGCGGGAAGCCGTAGCCGTAGGCCCGCCACTCGTCCTCGTACCAGCCCGCGCCGATGCCCATCTCGATCCGCCCCCCGGAGATGACATCGCAGGTGGCAGCCACCTTCGCCAGGTACACCGGGTTGCGGTAGCTCATGCAGGTGCACATCTGGCCCAGCCGCACCCGGTCGGTGACCGCGCCGAACGCCGACATCAACGTCCACGCCTCGTGGGTGGCCTCCGCAGTGGGCATGGGCACGGTGTGGAAGTGGTCGTAGACCCAGATCGACTCCCACGGGCCGGCGTCGGCGTGTTGCGCCAGACCCTTCATCGTCTCCCACTGGTCGGCGGGCTCGATGCTTACGAGGTCCAGCCGCCACCCCTGCGGTACGAACAGTCCGAAGCGCATGGTGCGACCCTAATCGGGCAGGGCGGTCGTCGCCGGTTCCCGCAGCCCATCCACGCACGCGACCTGGACGCAGGTACCGTGATTCCCGTGACGTCCCCGGAGCGGCGCCCCGTCCGAGTCGGTCACGACGAACGGGAGCGGGCGGTTCGAGCCCTCGGCGAGCACTTCGCGAAGGGCCGACTCGAGATGGACGAGTACGAGGACCGCTGCGCGCGGGCCTACGCGGCCCGCACCACCGTCGATCTGGACGCCCTGTTCGACGAGCTCCCGAACCCGTTCGCGCCTGCGCCGAGCCCCACCCAGTCCTACCCCACCCATTCCTACCCGACTCAGACGTACCCGACTCAGGCGTACCCGCCGGCGCCGTTCGGTCGGGAGCCGATGACGGGCCGGCCGTACTCGGACAAGTCAAAGGTCATCGCAGGTGTGCTGCAGCTGGTGTTGCCCTTCGGCGTCGGACGGTTCTACTCCGGGCACACCGGCATGGCGATCGCGCAGCTGCTCATCACGTTCTTCACCTTCGGTCTCGGCGCGATCTGGCCGTTCATCGACGGCATCGTGCTGCTTGCCGGTCGGCCGATGGACCCGCACGGCCGGCCGATGCGTTCCTGACCAGACCGATCGGCGCCGCCGGCTCCCCGGCGCAGGCTATGATCAAGGTCATGCGGTCCGCGGCCCGACTCCTGGGGGCTGGCGCAGCCGTGATGGTCATTGCTGCCGGTACCGCTGCCGTCTCGCCCGCATCGGCGGCGGTTTCCGGGTCCCCACCGGCGCCACCACCACGGACGTCGATCACCGTGGTGGTCACCGGCGATGTGCTGATCCACCAGGGCCGGCTGGCGCGGGAGGCGGCGGCGGCCGGGCGGGCGAGCGGGGTCGGCTTCGACTTCGGCCCGATCTTCGCCCCGGTCGCGCCGCTGATCCAGGCCGCCGACCTGGCGCTGTGCCACCTCGAGACGCCGCTCGCCACCCCTGAGGGCCCGTTCCGCGGGTACCCGGTGTTCAGCACCCAACCCCAGATCGTCGACGCCCTCATCGGCGCCGGCTACGACGCCTGCTCCACGGCGTCGAACCATTCCCTGGACTCCGGTTTCGCCGGCCTGGTCCGGACACTGGACACGATGGACGGCAAGGGACTGGTGCACACCGGCACGTTCCGCTCGGCGCAGGAGAGCCTGTCACCGCGGACCATCGACGTCGACGGGGTCACGGTCGGCCACGTCGCCTGGACATACGGGCTCAACGGCATTCCCTTACCGGCGGGCAAGGAGTGGGCGGTCAACGTGTCCGACCTCGCCCGTATGGAGGTCGACCGCCTGCTGGCCGCGGCCGCCCGGGCCCGTCAGGCCGGCGCGGACGTCGTCATCGCGTCCGTGCACTGCTGCGTGGAGTACCGTCACGACCCGACACCGGCGCAGGTCGCCATCGCCGCGGCGTTGCTCGCCTCACCCGATGTGGATCTCATGCTCGGTCATCATGCGCACGTCGTGCAACCCTTCGAACGGATCGACGGCAAGTGGGTGGCCTACGGCCTGGGCAATCACATCGCCGGGCAGGGGGCCGGGGAGACGGAGGACTCGGTGATCGGCCGCTTCACCTTCACCCGCGGCCCCGACGGGCGGTTCGCCGTCACCCGGGCCGAGGCGATCCCGACCAGGATCGACCTGCGCGACGGTCCGGTGCGGATCGTTGACACCGCTGCCCGACGCGAGGTCCATGCCGACTCCTTCGACCGGGTCGTCGAGATCCTCAACCGTCGCGGCGCCGCGGCCGCGGGCCTGCTCATCGCCGCGCAGTGAGCTCGACCGGCACGGTGGGTCGGCACCCGGTCAGCCCGGAACGCGGTGGGTGAATCGGGTCGGACGGTCGCGCCATGGCGCATCGGCGGGGCGGGCGACAGCGCCGGGGACGGACCTGAGCGCGTGCGCGGCCAGCACCGCGGCCGTGGTGACGGCGTTGACGATCGTTCCCGCGAACACCATCCGCACCGCGACCGCCAGGGTCACCCAGCGGGTGGCCAGGTCGGCCTCCTCGTCGTCGCCCAGCTCGGGCCGGCCGACCTCGGTGAGCCCGCGCGCGAGGTAGACCCGCACCGACTCGTCGGAGAACCCGGGCGAGGGCACCACATCAAGCAGCACCGACCATTCGGTGGCCGCCAACCCGGTTTCCTCGGCCAGCTCGCGTCTCGCCGTCTCCAGCGGGTCCTCACCGGCCACGTCGAGCAGACCCGCCGGCAGCTCCCAGAGCCGGCGCCGCACGGCGTGGCGGTACTGGTGGATCATCATCAGCCGACCTTCGGGGTCGAATGCGGCGATCGCGACGGCGCCGGAATGCTCCACCACCTCACGCACCGCGACCCGCCCACCGGGCATCTCCACCCGGTCCGCCCGTAGCGCCATGATCCTTCCGCTGTGCACGTCCTGCGAGGAGCGCACCGGGAAGTCGTGCCGCCCGGGCGTCATGACCGCATCGCGGCGACCGGCGCGGTGACCGCGGCTCGTTCCCGCGCCGGCAGCTCGACCGGCAACCGGTCGGCGGCCCGGTAGCGCAACGCCGCGGCGACGAACACGGTGAACAGCGGGTGCGGCCGGGTGGGGCGGCTCTTGAGCTCCGGGTGGGCCTGCGTGCCGACGAAGAACGGGTGCACCTCGACCGGGAGCTCCATGAACTCCACCAACGCGCCGTCGGGTGAGGTGCCGCCGATCACGAGCCCGGCCTCCGCCAACCGTTCCCGGTAGGCGTTGTTGACCTCGTACCGGTGCCGGTGGCGCTCGGTGACCTCGGCGGAACCGTAGGCGTGACTGACGACGCTCCCCGCGCGCAGCACCGCCGGATAGGACCCGAGCCGCATCGTGCCGCCCATGTCGCGCTCCCCGGCCACCACGTCCACCTGGCCGGCCATCGTGGAGATCACCGGGTGCGGCGCGCAAGGGTCGAACTCGCTGGAGTTGGCCCCCTCCAGCCCGGCGAGCGAGCGCGCCGCTTCGATCACCATGCACTGCAGACCCAGGCACAACCCGAACATCGGGATCCCGCGGATGCGGGCGTGCCGGATCGCCCCGACCTTGCCCTCGATGCCCCGGACCCCGAACCCACCGGGGACGAGCACCCCGTCGACGCCGTCGAGCGCCGCCGCCGCGCCGGCCGGGGTGTCGCACTCGTCCGACGCCACCCAGGCGATCTCCACGCGGGCCCGGTGGGCGAACCCGCCCGCCCGCAGCGCCTCGGTCACCGACAGGTACGCGTCGGGCAGGTCGACGTACTTGCCGACCAGCGCGATCCGCACGGTCTCGTCGGGGTGGTGCACCCGGTCGAGCAGGTCACCCCAGACCGTCCAGTCGACGTCGCGGAACGGCAGGCCGAGGCGGCGCACGACGTAGGCGTCCAGCCCCTCCCGGTGCAGCACGCGGGGGATGTCATAGATCGACGGCGCATCGGGCGCGGCGGCGATGCCGTCGAGGTCGACATCGCACATGAGGCTGATCTTGCGCTTCATCCCGACGGGGATCTCCCGGTCGGCGCGCAGGACGAGCGCGTCGGGCTGGATGCCGATGTTGCGCAGTGCCGCCACGGAGTGCTGGGTGGGCTTGGTCTTCAGCTCGCCGGACGGGGCGAGGAAGGGCACCAGCGACACGTGCAGGAAGAAGCAGTTCTCCCGGCCGACGTCGTGGCGCACCTGGCGCGCTGCCTCCAGGAACGGCAACGACTCGATGTCGCCGACGGTGCCGCCCACCTCGGTGATGACGACGTCGGGCGCCATGCCGTCCGCGTCCGAGCCATTCCCGTCGGGCTCGGCGAGCGCGAGGATCCGCTCCTTGATCTCGTTGGTGATGTGCGGGATGACCTGCACGGTATCGCCGAGATACTCCCCGCGCCGCTCCTTGGCGATCACCGCGGAGTAGACCTGGCCGGTGGTGACGTTCGCCCGGCCGTGCAGGTTCCGGTCGAGGAACCGCTCGTAGTGCCCGACGTCGAGATCGGTCTCGGCCCCGTCCTCGGTGACGAAGACCTCGCCGTGCTGGAACGGGTTCATCGTGCCCGGGTCGACGTTGAGGTACGGGTCGAGCTTCTGCATCGTGA
>JBOHEP010000531.1:0-7057 GCA_050701075.1 Pseudonocardia sp.
CCGAGATCGGCTCCCGGTTCGTGCCGATCGTTCCGGACGAGGCACGCACGTTCGGGATGGACTCGATGTTCCCGAAGCAGAAGATCTACAATCCGAACGGGCAGCAGTACACCTCCGTCGACGCCGAGCTGATGCTTGCCTACCGGGAGTCCGAGCAGGGCCAGATCCTGCACGAGGGCATCAACGAGGCCGGATCGGTGGGTTCGTTCACCGCCGCGGGCTCGTCCTACGCGACCCACGGCGAACCGATGATCCCGGTCTACGTCTTCTACTCGATGTTCGGTTTCCAGCGCACCGGTGACTCGATATGGGCGGCGGCCGACCAGATGGCCCGCGGCTTCCTGATCGGCGCCACCGCCGGTCGCACGACCCTGACCGGCGAGGGCCTCCAGCACAACGACGGGCACTCGCACCTGCTGGCCGTCACCAACCCGGCCGTGCTGGCCTACGATCCCGCGTTCTCCTACGAGGTGGCCCACATCGTGCGCGACGGGCTGCGGCGGATGTACGGGGAAGCCACGCCGGCCGAGCCGCAGACCCTCGGCGGCGAGAACGTCATCTACTACCTGACGGTCTACAACGAGCCCTACCGGCAGCCCGCCGAACCCGAGGGTCTGGACATCGAGGGGCTGCTGCGCGGCATCTACCGGTACGCCGCCAGCCCCCGGACCGACAGCGCCGGTCCTCAGGTTCGACTGCTCGCCTCCGGCGTCTCCGTGCCGTGGGCCCTGACCGCCCGCGACATGCTCGCCGAGCAGTGGGGCGTCGGGGCCGAGGTGTGGTCGGTGACGTCATGGGGCGAGCTGCGCCGCGACGGTGTGGAGGCCGAGCACCACAACCTGGTGCATCCCGACGCTGATCCCCACGTCCCGTACATCGCCCGGGTGCTGGGCGGATCTGCGGCACCCGTCATCGCGGTCTCGGACTGGATGCGGGCGGTACCCGACCTGGTACGCCAGTGGGTGCCGGGCCCGTACACCACGCTGGGCACCGACGGGTTCGGGCTGTCCGACACCCGGCCCGCGGTCCGGCGACACTTCGCGGTGGACGCCGAGTCGATCACGGTGGCCGCCCTGGAGGCGCTCGTCGCGGGCGGGGAGATCGACCCCGGGGCAGCCGTGGAGGCGGCCGCGAAGTACCGCATCCACGACCCGCAGGCGGCCGGTCCGCAGACGAGCGACCCCGGGGTGGCCTGAGACCCTCCATCGCGGGCTCAGGATCTCCGCGAGATGGACCCAGCGTCCTGCGGAGAACCTTGCAGGTGCATCACGCGGCGATCGTGGCCAGCACCAGGGAGCGCTGCCGTCCCACCCCTGACCGCACTTATTGCCCCTCGGCAGCGGGGCCCTGACGCGATACGCTCCGGCCGATGCCATCCGTGTGATCGCGGATGCCATCCCGACCCGGCCGCGGACCGTAGCGGCCAGGCGGCGCGATGCCGGGGGCGAGCGCCCCGGCACAGGTACGAGGAGAGCAAGAATGGCAGAGGGCACCGTCAAGTGGTTCAACAGCGAGAAGGGCTACGGCTTCCTCGCTCCCGACGGTGGCGGCGCGGACGTGTTCGTGCACTACTCCGCGATCCAGTCCAACGGTTACAAGAGTCTCGAAGAGGGCCAGCGCGTGTCGTTCGACATCGAGCAGGGCCAGAAGGGCCCGCAGGCCACCCAGGTCACGGCCCTCGGCTGATCCGACGCGCTCAGCACAGCGCGGCCTTTACCCGGGGGCTGGATCGGCCCCGGGCGTCGGACTCGACGCAGAGCGGCGTGCATCTCCCGGACGAGCACGTCGAGGCGCCACGAGCCACGAAGACGTGCACGAACGGGCTGCCACCCGCAGCGTGCGTGCCATGCTGCCTGCCATGTCTCCGTTGCAGGTGGGCGCGGCAGGAGCGGACACCACAGGAATCGCCACCACAGGAGCCGACACCGCGGCACCGGCCGTGTCACCGGCGACGCTGCGGCGCCTCGAGCTGGCAGGCGGTGGCCTGGCCACCGCCTGCCTCGTGGCGATGGGGCAGCGCCAGGCCTGGTTCGAGCGTCTCGGCGCAGATCAGCGGGCCGCGGTTCTGATGGTCACCCAGACCGGGGTCGCCAACTTCGTGGCCTGGCTGGCCGAGCCCACCGAGGCGATCCGACTCACCACCGAGGCGTTCCGCACCGCCCCTCGTGACCTGGCGCGGCGGCTGTCCCTGCGGCAGACCGTCGAGCTGGTGCGGATCGCCACCGATGTGTTCGAGCAGCACCTGCCGCCGCTGGCGACCGACGAGACCGAGCAGCGCCTGCTCGTCGAGGGGGTGCTCCGGTTCGGTCGGGAGATCGCCTTCGCCGCCGCCGCCGTCTACGCCGGCGCGGCGGAGGCCCGCGGCGCCTGGGACGCCCGGCTGGAGGCCCTGGTCGTGGACGCCGTGGTGCGCGGTGATGCCGACAATGCCCTGGTGTCCCGGGCCTCGGCGCTGGGTTGGAACCCGGCCGCGGCCGTCCGCGTGCTGGTCGGAGCGCCGGCCGAGGACGGCCCCGCCGGTCCGGAGGAGCGGCTCGGCGAGTTGCGCCGCCAGGCCGCCAGAGCGGGGCGTTCGGTGCTCGTCGGGGTGCAGGGCAGCCGGTTGGTGGTCCTGCTGTCCGAGCCCCGCAAACCGCGGGACGCCCCACCGGGCCTGCATCCGGCGCCTATCGACCGGCTCGTAGACGGGTTCGGCCCAGGCCCGGTCGTGGTCGGCCCGGTCGCCACCGATCTCGCCGCCGCGCACTCCAGTGCCCGCGAGGCCCTCGCCGGCCTGCGAGCGGCACCCGGTTGGCCCGACGCGCCGCGCCCGGTCGAGGCCGACGACCTGTTGCCCGAGCGGGCGCTGCTCGGGGACCCGGTGGCCCTGCGGTGCCTGGTCGAGTCGGTGATCGCGCCGCTTGAGGCCGCCGGCGGGGATCTGCTGCGCACGGTGGCTGGCTACCTCGAGGGCGGTGGGGCGCTGGAGTCCTGCGCGCGCTCACTGTTCGTCCACCCCAACACGGTGCGCTATCGGCTGCGCCGTGTGAGTGAGCTCACGGGTCGGGCAGCCACCGATCCACGTGACGCGCTGGTGTTGCGCACCGCCCTGGTGGCGGGGCGGCTGCGGACGGTCGACACCACGAGATCGCCCTTCTGAGCTGCCCGAACCTGATCGGTGTACGGCGCGCCCGCGTCGACGGCCACCACAGGCATTGGAGGAAACCTCCAATATCAGGCCGTCGAGTTCGTGCGTGGCAGCACGGCGCCGTGGCCCCTCCCAGGTGTTCGCTGAGCCGGTGATCGCCCTGCTCGCGCCCGGCCAGGGGTCGCAGACCCCCGGCATGCTCGCCCCCTGGCTGGACGACCCGGCAGCCGGGGAGGCCCTCGCCGCCTGGTCGGAAGCGATAGGGCTCGATCTGGGCCGTCTCGGCAGCACCGCAGGCGCCGAGGAGATCAAGGACACCGCGGTCACCCAGCCCCTGGTCGTCGCCACCGCGTTGCTCGCCGCGGCCCGTCTCGACCTGCCCGCCGTCGCGCCGGTCGCCGGGCACTCGATCGGCGAGCTCGCCGCCGCCGCCGTCGCTCGCGTGTTGACCCCCGCCGCCGCGGTGGCGTTGGCGCAGGTCCGTGGCGCGGCGATGGCCGCGGCGTGCGCGCTGGAGCCCACCGGAATGAGTGCGGTGCTGGGCGGGGAACAAGGCGAAGTGCTGGCTGCGATTGCTGAGTTCGGGCTCGACCCGGCGAACCGCAACGGGGCCGGGCAGGTCGTCGCCGCGGGCCCGACCGCCGCGCTGGCGGCGCTGGCACAGGCCCCGCCCGAACGGGCCCGGGTGATCGCCCTGCAGGTGGCCGGGGCCTTCCACACCCGGTTCATGGCACCGGCGGAGCAGGCACTGCGCGGCCACGCCCGATCGCTCGAGCCGGCCGACCCGGTGCGTCCGATGCTCTCCAACGCCGACGGTGCGGTCGTCACCGACGGCGCCGACGCGCTGCACCGTATGGTTGCGCAGGTGACCCGCCCCGTCCGATGGGACTCCTGCATGGCGACGTTGCGCGCGCTCGGCGTCACCGCAGTGATCGAACTGCCACCGGCAGGCGCGCTGGTCGGTCTGGTCAAGCGCGAGCGCAACGGCACCGCAACGCTCGCCCTCAAGACCCCCGACGACCTCGACGCCGCCGCCGACCTGATCGCCGAGCATGCCGGGAGCACGCCATGAACCTCCCGCTGCGACTCGCCCCGGCCACCCCCGGTGCCCGCCTGCTCGGCATGGGCAGCTGGCAACCCGAGAAGATCGTGACCAACGACGACCTCGCCCGCCGGGTCGACACCGACGACCGGTGGATCCGCGACCGGGTGGGCATCCAGAGCCGGCGCATCGCCGAGGAGGGCACCCTCCTCGTCGACATGGCCGTGGAGGCCGGGACGCGGGCCATCAAGGACTCCGGGCTCACCCCGAGCGAGCTCGACACGGTCATCGTCGGGACCTGCACGATGCCCAATGCGATCCCCAACGCGGCTGCCCAGGTCGCCGAGCGCATCGGCATACCCGCACCCGGCGCGTTCGACGTGAACGCCGCGTGCGCCGGGTTCTGCTACGCGCTGGGCGCGGCCGCCGACCTCGTCCGGGCGGGCTCGACACGTCGAGCATTGATCATCGGCGCGGAGAAGCTGTCGGACTACCTGGACTGGGACGACCGCTCCACCTCGATCATCTTCGGGGACGGGGCCGGGGCCGTGGTGATCGACGCCGCGCCCGACTCGGAATCGGTCGGGATCGGGCCGGTGGCCTGGGGCAGCGCCGGGGACATGGCGCAGGCCATCCGGATACTCGACAACGGGAAACTGCACCAGGAGGGCCAGGCGGTGTTCCGCTGGGCCACCACGAAGATCGCGCCAGTGGCACTGCGCGCCGTCGAGCTCGCCGGTCTCACCCCGGCCGACATCGATGTGTTCGTGCCCCACCAGGCCAACCTGCGGATCATCGAGGCCGTCGCCAAGCGGCTGCGGGTGAAGGGGGCGCGCGATGACATGCGCGTCGCCGACGACATCGTGCACTCGGGCAACACATCGTCGGCATCGGTACCGCTGGCGTTGGACCACATGCGCGCCGAGGGCCGCCTGCGATCGGGCGACACCGTGCTACTCGTAGGCTTCGGCGCAGGCCTGACCTACGCGGGCCAGGTCGTCGTCTGTCCCTGATCCCTGCTCGCAGGCCCGAAGCTCCGTCCCCATCCGAAGGAGAACCACCGTGGCTGACAACACCGAGATCCTCGCCGGTCTCGCCGAGATCGTCGAGGAGGTCGCCGGCATCGACTCCGCCGACGTGACCACCGAGAAGTCCTTCGTCGACGACCTCGACATCGACTCGCTGTCGATGGTGGAGATCGCTGTTCAGGCCGAGGACAAGTTCGGCGTGAAGATCCCCGACGACCAGCTCGCCGAGCTGAAGACGGTCGCTGACGCGGTGGACTACATCGCGAAGAACCAGTGACGACTGGCATCGATATCGTCGTCACCGGGCTCGGGGCGACGACCCCACTCGGCGGGGACGTCGCGTCCACCTGGGAGGCCCTGCTCGCCGGTCGTTCCGGGGTACGCCGGATCGACGACCTCCCATGGGCCCGGCGGCACGACCTCCCGGTCAAGATCGCCGCGCCGCTCGCCGTCGCGCCGACCGAGGTGCTCGCTCGGGTGCAGGCCCGCCGGATGGACCGCTGCGAGCAGGTCGCTGTGGTCGCGGCGCGTGAGGCGTGGGCGCACGCCGGGCTCGGCTCCGACGAGCCCGGCGTGGAGCCCGAGCGCCTCGCCGTCGTGATCGGTACGGGCATCGGCGGCGCGGTCACCCTGCTCGACCAGGACGATCTGCTGGAGACGGACGGGTTGAGGAAGGTCTCCCCGCTCACCGTCCCGATGCTGATGCCCAACGGCCCCGCGGCCTACGTCGGGCTGGAGCTCGGTGCTCGGGGTGGGGTGCACGCGCCGGTGTCGGCATGCGCGTCCGGCGCGGAGGCGTTGGCCTGGGCCGTGCGGCTGCTGCGCGCGGGCGAGGTGGACGTGGTGGTGGCCGGCGGCGCGGAGGCGTGCATCACCGGCATCACGGTGGCCGGGTTCGTGCAGGCCCGCACGCTGAGCCGGCGCAACGACGAGCCCGAGAAGGCCTCGCGCCCGTTCGACGCCGGACGCGACGGTTTCGTCCTCGGCGAGGGCGCCGGGATCCTGGTGCTCGAACGGGCCGAGTTCGCGGTGGCCCGCGGGGCGCGCGTGCACGGCCGGCTCGCGGGCTTCGGGATCACCTCGGACGCCTACCACATCACCGGCCCTGACCCGGATGGCGGTGGGCAGTCCCGGGCCATCGCGGCCGCGGTCCGCGACGCCGGTCTCGACGAGGCCGACGTCGGGCACGTCAACTGCCACGCCACCGCCACCGTCGCCGGGGACGTCGGCGAGGCGCGCGCCATCCGCAAGGCGCTCGGCGACCATCCGGTGCTCACCGCGCCGAAGTCGGCGTTGGGCCACCTGGTCGGCGCGGCCGGGGCGGTCGAGAGCATCATCACGCTGCTCTCCATCCGGGACGGCATCGTCCCGGCCTCGCTCAACATCGACGACCTCGACCCGGGCGTCGAGCTGGACGTGGTCGTCGGGGAGCCCCGCAAGATCGACCTCACCGCGGCCGTGTGTGACTCCTTCGGTTTCGGGGGGCACAACGTGGCGGTGGCGTTCACGAAGGTCTGAGCGGAGGCTGAATTCCGCGTGCGGAGGGGTCGACGGCGCTCGTCCGCTCGGGCGCGGGCATAGGCTCCCCTTCGTGCAGACCCCGAGTGCCAGCGCAGATCTCGTCGTCCTGGGCGCCGGCCCGGCCGGGCTCGCCTCGGCGTGGCGGGCCGCGCGTTGCGGGCGCGCCGTCGTGCTGCTCGAGCGGGCGCCGACCGTGGGCGGGATGGCGGCCGGCTTCGACGTGGCGGGCGTGCGGGTCGACCACGGCAGCCACCGCCTGCACCCGAGCACCGCCCCGGAGGTACTGGCCGATCTCACCGGGCTGCTCGGCGACGACCTGCAGCTGCGCCGGCGCAACGG
>JBOHEP010000532.1:0-4895 GCA_050701075.1 Pseudonocardia sp.
TCTTCGACGAGAAGCACTACGTCCCGCAGGCCTGGCAGATGCTGCGCAACGGCGGCGTCGAGGACAACCCGGGTTACGAGCTGGTGGTGCACCCACCGCTGGGCAAGCAGCTCATCGCGCTCGGCCAACTGGCCTTCGGCTACGACGGGGTGGGCTGGCGAGCCGCGGCCGCGCTGGCCGGCACATTGTGTGTGCTGCTGATCGTGCGGGTCGCGCGCCGGCTGACCCGGTCCACACTGCTCGGCGGGATCGCCGGGGTGCTGCTGATCTGCGACGGCATGAGCCATGTGCAGTCCCGGATGGGGATGCTCGACGTGTTCGCCGCGCTGTTCGTGCTGGCCGCGTTCACCACGCTCGTCCGCGACCGCGACGACGTGCGGGAGCGGATGGCGCTGGTGATCGCGCAGGGCCGGGTCGGCGACAGCCCGTTCGGACCGCGGTGGGGCGTGCGCTGGTGGCGGCTGGCCACGGGTGTACTGCTCGGGCTGGGCTGCGCGGTCAAGTGGTCGGGGGTGTACTGGCTGGTCGCCTTCGCCGCACTGGCGCTGCTGTGGGACGCCACCGCCCGGCGCGCCGCCGGGGTGCGCCGACCGTGGACGGGCACCGTGCGACACGACCTTGTGCCGGCGCTGTGGGTGTTCGCGCTCGTCCCCGTGCTCGCCTACCTCTCGTCGTGGTGGGCGTGGTTTCGCAGTGAGACCGCGATCGACCGTTACGCCGTCAACAACGAGATCGGCACCGGCGGAGCGTTCTCCTTCGTCCCCGACGCGGTGCGCGGGCTCTGGTACTACAGCAGCCAGATCTTGGAGTTCCATGCCGGGCTGACCACCCAGGTCAGCGGGCAGCACCAGTGGGAGTCCAAGCCCTGGACCTGGCCGATGAGCCTGCGTCCGATGCTTTACTACTACGCCGAGGGCGAGCAGGTCACCGGCTGCGGTGAGATGAAGTGCGTGAGCGCGGTCATGCTCGTCGGCACGCCCGCGCTGTGGTGGCCGGCGCTGGTCGTGCTGGCGTTCGCGGTGTGGCGGGTCGCCACGCGATTCGACTGGCGCTACGGGGCCGTGCTCGTCGGCTACGCGGCCGGCGTGCTGCCGTGGCTGGCCAACATCGACCGCCAGATGTACTTCTTCTACATGACCCCGGTGGCGCCGTTCCTGGTGCTGGCGACCGTGCTGGTCATGGGCGAGATCCTCGGCCGGGCCGACGCGCCGGCGGAGCGCCGGCAGACGGGGCTGCTCGTCGTCGGGTTGTGGATGGGCGCGGTCGTGGCCAACTTCGGGTGGTTGTGGCCGATCCTGGGCGGACTGCCGATCACCCACGAGATGTGGGACGCGCAGCTGTGGTTGCCGTCGTGGCGGTGATCGGGTCACGGCCGGCTCGGCCGCCGCCCACTCGCGGTGGGCGTGCGGCCGGGGCTGGTGAGCGGTCACGATCGACAAACCGGAACCCGGCGCCGCACACCGCACGGCTGCGCGTTCCCAGCCACTGATCATCGCCTTCGGCTGGATTCCGGCACCCGGCTGCCGCTAGGACCGGTGGCGTCTCAACGGCCTTGATGGTGGAGGGTTGTGTCTGACTCGCACACTCGCGCACCGCGCTCGCACCCCCCACGAGACACGAATGCCCAGGTCAAGACCTGGGCATTCATCTGTGGAGCTGAGGGGAATCGAACCCCTGACCTACTCGATGCGAACTCGGCGCAACGTGGTCGCTGAGAGCCATCTCGGTAGCGTGCGGCAGGTTCGATGATCGATGACGGTCGACGTCGGCCGGGGCAGTTGCGGTACTCGCTGCTGTACGGGAGCCGCTGGCGCCGGAGTTGGACTGACTGGTCGGCCACTCCACTCCGGCGGCGGTCGCCGGCTTGGTTCATCCAGTCGCTGGGTCTGACACTTGAACGGAGGCGCGTCGCAACTCCGGCTTTCTAACAAATCATCAAATTCACTAATGAACATAATAACTCCGAATATCACCATACATGTAGCGAGCGGCACGCGCGCGATTATTCGACAACGCGCATCGGCCTTGACTAACCGCCCAACTCATGCCACCGTTCAATCACGTTCCGGAATAAGATGCCGAAGGATGCAGCGATGAACTTAACCCAAATCGCCGGTGGAGATTGCGGCCGTGACGATTGCCCGACCGTATTCACGACTGACCGAGGCACGGTCGCCGTGCAGGGGTATGTCGTCGACAAGCCGACGCCGGACGGCGAAGCTGTGGTTGAGATCCCGCTGGCGGTCTTCCAGGACGCGATCCGTGCGCTTGGAGGCTGATGCCTGGCGCTCGTTCTTCGACGCCTACAAGCGTGAGGCTTTCCGGCTAGAGAGCCTGCCGAGCTACGGCGTCGCGAGCGAGGACGAGGAGCTGCAGGGCTTCCTGTCCGGCGGCGAGCTGGTCATCCCTGACGACGATCCGTGGCTAAGACGCGTGCGGCACTTCAGGGCGACCGGCCGGTGGATCGGCCGGGTCCACGTCCTGCGGCAACCGCTCAGCGACTACCTGCGCTACGAGTTCGCTGTCTACGCCCACACCGTGCGGGCTGGCGAGGACGTACGCATTCTTGACCTTGCCGCCCACCACGACCTCGACCTGCCTGCCCAGGACTTCTGGCTGTTCGACGATAGGCACGTGGTGCGCATGGACTACGACGGCGACGGTGTCCAGATGGGTCGTGAGCTGCTAGAACAAGTTGACCCGGCACCCTACGTCGCCCGGAAGCAACAGGCGCTGGAGCTGGCGATGCCGTTCCTGGAATACCAGGCCAAGCTCATCAAGTGAGAGTCGAGCCCGGTCGCGCCAGCGACGACCGCGAGGACCTGGCCAGCGCCCTGCTCCGCCTACGCCGCGCTTCGGGCCTATCCGGTGAGCGGTTGGCCCGGCGCTGCGGTATGAGCCAGAGCAAGGTCAGCCGCATTGAGACGGGTCGGTTGCTGCCGAGCGTCGTTGACGTCGAGCAGATGCTGACCGGACTTGGCGTCGATGAGCCCACGCAGCACGAACTACTGGCGCTCACCCGAGTCGCCAACACCGAGTACCAGGATGTCCGTCTGTCGGTTCGTCGCGGCCTGCATCACCGTCAGCGCGAGCTCGCGGCGTTGGAGCAGAATGCCGTCAACGTACGGCACTTCCTGCCGACACTTATCACTGGGCTGCTACAGACTCCGGAGTACATGCGCGTCGCTATCACTCCCCCGATCGAGCCGGCCAGCGCTGACGTCGGCAAGACTGTCGCCGCCAAGCTGGAGCGTCAGGCAGTCCTCCACGAGCCCGGCAAACACTTCAGCTTCCTGCTCACTGAGTCAGCCCTGCGCTGGCAGCTGTGCCCGCCCGCGCTCATGGCCCTGCAGCTCGATCGGCTCATCTCGTTATCCCAGCTGCCGACCGTGAGCATCGGGGTGCTGCCACTTGACCGGCTGGTGCCTGACGGTGCCTACCACACCTTTGTGACGTACGACCGAAGGCTGGTGACCGTCGAACTGTTCACCGGCCAGCTCGTGCTGCGCGATCCGAAGGATATCGATCACTACAGGGCACTATTTGATTTCTTTGCCGAACGGGCCGCGTGGTCGGACAACGCGCGCGACCGTATCGCAACCTTTGCCAACGATTTCCGATCAGTCAGATAATGGGCGCTACTGACGTTCCCGTGGGTGCTGTTTCATGATCGATAAGGGCGCCCGCCGTGCTCTGTCTAGGGTTCAGGGCCTCTGACAGCTCAGGACGATGACAGGGGACGGCGTGCGCACGACGAGGGTATGGCGAAGGGTGCTCGGGGTCGAGCACACGGTGATCGAATCGGTGGATCTGGAGGCGGACGGCCACGGCGGCGAGGTCCTCATCGCTGCGGTCCGACCCAAAGGGCGGGGTGGCGTCTCGGTGCTCGCGCTGTCAGCGTCGCTGCCCGGGCTACGACGTGAGTGTGCAGCCACGGCGGTGGCGGGGTCTGGATCTTGGGACGACACCGGTGTACCTGCAGGCCACGACCCGGCGGGTGTCGTGCCCGACCCATGGGGTGGTCGTCGCGGCGGTGCCGTGGGCCCGGCGGGGTCGCGGTTCACCTGCGCGTTCGAGGACACCACCGCCTGGTTGGTCTGCCACGCCACCCTCTCGGTGGTGGCGGTGCTGCTGCGGATCGCGTGGCGCTCGGTATCGGCGATCGTCATCCGGGTCGTCGCCGAGCGGGCGGGGCAGACCGACCGACTGGTCGGGCTGCGCCGGATCGGGATCGACGAGATCAGCTACCGCAAGGGGCAGCGGTACCTGCTGGTCGTGACCTGCCACGACACCGGCCGGCTGGTGTGGGCGGGCAAGGACCGCACCAAACAGACCCTGGACCGGTTCTTCGAACCGGTCTCGGTGTCGAGCGGGCCGCCGCACTGACCCATGTCTCGGCCGATGGCGCCGAGTTCATCCACACCGTCGTCACCGAACGGGCACCGCAAGCGGGTGCTGTGCCTGGACCCGTTCCATGTCCTCGCCTGGGCGACCAAGGCCCTCGACGAGGTCCGCCGTGGGCGCGCCGGCGAGCTGCGCCGCGGCGGGCGCAGCGACGAGGCTGCCACGATCAAGGGCACCCGGTGGGCGTTGCTGAAGAACCCGCACCGGCTCAGCGGCGCCCAACGCACCACGATGGCCGCGATCGCGGCCACCAACGGGCCGCTCTACCACGCCTACCTGCTCAAAGAGCAACTCCGGGCGGTGTTCCAGACCGGCGACCTCGCCGCCGCCCGGCGCCTGCTGGTCGGCTGGCTGACCTGGGCCGCTCGCTGTCGTCTCCCGGCGTTCGTCAAACTCGCCACGACCATCAAGAAGTTCAGGCCGCTGATCCTCAACGCCGTCGAGCACGGTCTGTCCAACGCCCGCTCCGAAGCGACGAACACCCACCTGCG
>JBOHEP010000533.1:0-7999 GCA_050701075.1 Pseudonocardia sp.
TCGCCGAGGCGTACGCCGCCGCCGACCAAGTGATCTACAAACTCGGCTACAACGATCTCGCATCGCTGGCCACCGAGCGTCTCGAATGGGCGGCCCGCGAGTCCGGTGACGAGCTGGCGATGGCGGCAGGAGACTTCCGTCGAGCCGGCGAACTCATCACTCTCGCCGAGTGGCGCGGTGCACTGACCTTTCTGGACGGTGCGCGGGACCGCATCGCCGACAGGCTGCGCACCGATGACGAAGCCGCCTTGGCGATGCATGGCATTCTCCATCTCAAGTCCGGGCTCGCTGCCGCTCGTGCAGGCGATGCAGACACCAGCGATGATCACCTCAGCGAGGCGAGGCAGACGGCCACACACGTGACCCCCGGGAGTGATCACTATCGTCTTGCGTTCGATACCGACAATGTGAACATCTGGTCGGTAGGACTCGCGGTCGAACGGCGCGACGGCACCGAGGCCGTGAAGCGGGCGGACTCGTTCGCCCTCGGATCGACCGCGCCCCGTGAGCGTGTCGGGCATCATTGGATTGACCTCGCGCGAGCCTTCCAACTCCACGGAGATCGGGATCGCTGCATGGCCGCGTTGCACCGCGCACGCCGCACATCACCGCAGCAGACCCGTTACCACCCCCAGGTGCGCGAGACGGTGGTCACGCTCGCCGAACACGACCGGCGCCGTTCGGACACGCTGGCCGGTTTCGCGCGCTGGGCCGGAATCCGCCTGTAGCGCCCGCGCACTGATCATCGCGACGGAACCACGGACCGCTCCAGCCGACGGCCCCTGTGGTTCGGTGATCATCGGTTGGGAACCCGCAACCGCACTCGGCACGGCTGACGGTATCCAAACATCGATCAAGCAGTCAGTGACGCGGCTTGGTCCAGGTGAGCGAGTAGCGCGTCGAACCGGCAGCGGGTCGTGCACGATTGCATGGCAGGCTCCGCAAGGGAGCTCGCCGTCGAGATGTGTGGGGTGGAACCATGCCGCAACAGGTCCGCGGAGTCGTCGCGCTGAGCAAGGGCAAGCCGGTTTCCGTTGAAACGATCACTGTTCCGGATCCCGGTCCCGGCGAGGCCGTGGTGAAGGTGCAGGCCTGCGGGGTCTGCCACACCGACCTGCACTACCGTGAGGGCGGCATCAACGACGACTTCCCGTTCCTGCTCGGCCACGAGGCCGCCGGGATCGTGGAGGCGGTCGGCCAGGATGTCACAGAGGTCACCTCCGGTGACTTCGTGATCCTCAACTGGCGGGCGGTCGACAACACCTGCCGGGCCTGCCGTCGCGGTGAGCCCTGGTACTGCTTCTCCACGCACAACGCCACCCGGAAGATGACCCTCGAATCGGGCCAGGAGCTCTCCCCCGCACTGGGCATCGGTGCGTTCGTGGAGAAGACCCTGGTGCACGCCGGGCAGTGCACGAAGGTCGACCCGGCGGCCAAGCCGGAGGTGGCCGGCCTGCTCGGCTGCGGGGTGATGGCCGGCATCGGTGCCGCGATCAACACCGGCGGCATCGGCCGCGGCGACTCGATCGCCGTGATCGGCTGCGGCGGCGTGGGCGACGCCGCGATCGCCGGAGCGAAGCTCGCCGGCGCCACCACGATCATCGCCGTCGACATCGATGACAAGAAGCTCCAGTGGGCCAAGGAGTTCGGCGCCACCCACACGATCAACGGCCGGGAGACCGACGTCGTCGCGGGCATCCAGGCCATGACCGACGGCAACGGTGCCAACGTCGTCGTCGACGCGGTGGGTCGGCCGGAGACGTTCAAGCAAGCCTTCTACGCCCGCGACCTGGCCGGTACCGTCGTGCTCGTCGGGGTCCCGACTCCGGAGATGACGATCGACCTGCCGCTGATCGACGTGTTCGGCCGCGGCGGGGCGACCAAGTCGTCCTGGTACGGCGACTGCCTGCCCTCGCGCGACTTCCCGATGCTCATCGACCTGTTCCTGCAGGGGCGGCTGCCGCTGGACAAGTTCGTCAGCGAGACGATCTCGCTCGACGACGTCGAGGAGGCGTTCCACCGGATGGAGCGCGGCGAGGTGCTGCGGTCAGTGGTGCTCCTGTGACCGCGTCGAACTCCCGTTCGGTTGATCATGTAGTGACGAGCGGCACGTTCTCCCTCGACGGCGGCACCTGGGACGTCGACAACAACGTCTGGATCGTCGGCGACGAGAACGAGGTGCTCGTCGTCGACGCCGCACACGATCTGGAGAAGATCGCGGCCGCGGTGCGCGGGCGGCGGGTGGTAGCGGTGGTGTGCACGCATGCCCACGACGACCACGTCAACCAGGCGCCGGCGCTGTCCGACCGGTTCTCGGCCCCGATCCTGCTCAACCCAGCCGAGGCTCCGCTGTGGGAGATGACACACCCGGACCGCAAGCCGGACCGAGAGCTCGCCGACGGCGACGTGCTGCGCGCCGGCGGTATCGAGCTGCACGTGCTCGCCACCCCCGGGCACTCCCCCGGCTCGTCGTGCCTCTACGCACCCGAGCTCGGCACCGTGTTCACCGGCGACACGCTGTTTCACGGCGGACCTGGCGCCACCGGCCGGTCGTACTCGTCGTTCGACACGATCATCGACTCGATCCGGGAGAAGCTGCTCACGCTGCCGGGCGACACGGAGGTCCGCACCGGGCACGGGGACTCCACGCGCATCGGCGCAGAGTCGCCGCACCTGGAGGAGTGGATCGCCCGCGGGAGATGAGGGCAACTACCGGGAGGCACCCGGCGCCTCATAGTGCGATCGTCGCTCGCTCTCACGGAGGAAGTCGCGGACTTCGGTCGTGAAACGATCAGCGGCCTCGACGCTGCTCACATGACCAACTCCCGACAGCACGACCAGCTTCGACGTGCGGATGGCGGCGTGCAGTGCATGGGCCACGTTCAGCGGGGCACGCGCATCCTCGTCGCCATACAAGAGGAGCGTTGGCACATCGATGCGGGGCAGTACGTCACGTAGATCTGACTGCGCCGACGCGAGCGCCATGGCGCGGAACCCAGCGGGATGGAACTCCGCCACGCTGGCCGCAAACTCGTCGACTTTGGCCGCCGACACCGACTTCGAGAACATCGTCGGAAGCAACGTCGCCACGAAACGATCGGCCGGCAGGTCGGCGGCTTGCATGCTGAGGCGCAACCTCTGGTCGACGCTGTCGGGAGGGAGGGAGCCAGCCCATCCCGCATACGCCCCAGCGAGCCCCAGCGAGGCCGGGACTCCCGGATGCCGACCGAAGAGCTCGATGGCAAGCGCTCCGCCGAACGACAGGCCCACGACGTGGGGGCGTCCCAACCCAAGCATGTGCACGAAGCCGGCGAGGCAATCGGCGTAGTCCGGCATCCGGAACGACTCGGGCGGGTCAGCTGACCGCCCGGCGCCGGGCCCGTCCCACGCGACAACGGTGAACTCATCCGACAGGTCGGCGATCTGATGCCGAAACGTCGACCGCCCGTCGCCCACGAACCCATGCAGGAGAATCAATGGCGGCCCGGTGCCGGTGCGCTCGTACGCGATGCGCATCCCGGCGACGTCGATCTCGTCCACGGCGCGCCTCCACTGGTCCGCCGCGTATCGGCCGCGGTGGGTCCCGCTCATAGTGTCATCGCGCCAACCGACAAGCCCAGCCCTCGATGAATCGCGATCGTGGGGCCTACCGCGGTCGATAGACGTCGGCGCGGTGAGCGGCGTGGAGCAGTCGGACGATCTTGTTCTCGTCGTCGATCTCGTAGATCAGCCGGTACGGGCCCCTGCGAGCGCTCCAGCGGCCGGTCTGCTCACCGACAAGCGGCTTGCCCACCCGGTGCGGATGATCCAGCAGGGGTCCCAGTGCGAACTCCACGACGGCTGCCGCCGCTTTCGCGGGAAGCCGGGCCAGGGCGCGCTCTGCGCTCGCGGCCATCCGCAGCTCGAACACGTCGCCCGGCTGGGTCACCTGCCAGGAAGGTACCGTCGCGCCAAGTCCTGGGCACCGACCCAATCGCCCGAGTCGATCTCCGTGGCGGCGGCATCGAGGTCGGCTCGAAGACCGGGCGTGCTGAGCACATCGATCGTCTCCTCGATGGCGGCAAAGTCGTCGACGGAAAGGATCACGGCCTCGGGCCGGCCGTTCCGCGTGACCACTACCCGCTGATGCGTCCGGGTGAGGTCGTCGAGGATCGCGGAGAGCCTGGCCTTCACCTCGGCGAGCGGGAGGGTCGACATGACCGAATTCTAGTCACGAGCGAGTGTGATGTCGAGCTACGTGCTGCCCGCTTGCGCGACACGCTGTTCGCGGTTGGTGGCGCCGGAGACCTTCCACATCTACGGCGAGCCCGCCGCCGAGCTGGACGGCACGCTGGGCCCCGCGTTCGTGGAGGACCCCACCGGCCTGGCGTCGCTGCACGCGACGTTCGAGCGACTCTGGGCGCATGCCCACCACGGCGACGCCGCTCGCGCGCTGCCGGCGCGCACTGCGCGGGCGGTCCGGCGGTGAACCGCGGGACCGTATCCGTCCGAGCCGACGAACTAGCCCATCCCGTTGCACCCGCTGCGGGCATTCTCGGCCGTGGAGGCGCCGGGAAGTCCGTGCTCGCCCACCGGGTCGCCGCGGCCAACGATGCCCCGGTCGTCGAGCTCGACTCGCTGTTCTGGACGGGGCCGGACCTGCGACCTCTGGGCCGAGCGGAATGGACAGAGGTGCAGCGAGCGGCCCTCTCCGCCCGCTCACGCTGGATCGCCGACGGCGACCTCGGGCCCTACGACGACCTCGGCGGACGTTTGCCGGCGGCGGACACCGTGGTGATGCTCGACTACAGCCTTGCGCGTTGCGTGTGGCAGGCGCTCCGGCGCGGACGTGAGCGCTCCGACTTCTGGCTCTGGGTACTCAGCTATCGGAGGCGCTGGCGGCCGGTGGTGTTCGCGGCTGTCCGCAACCTCGCACCTACAGCGGAGATGCTCGTGCTCCGGAACCCGCGCGCTACTGCTCGCTGGCTCGAACTCACGCAGCCGGGATGACCAGAGCCGCGAGGGCCGACGGCTCCGGTACTGGCTCACCGTCCGATCGCATGCCTTCGACGTGGAGCCGCACAGCCTCGGCCATGAGACGGAGGCACTCGTCGTAGTCATCGTCGGCAGCGACACAACCCGGCAGATCCGGACTCCAAGTACTGTATCCACCGGCCTCATCGCGCTCGACGACGACGACGTACCCGCTCACGAGGTCCTCCGATCAAGTCCTGCCTGCTTCAGGATGCTCCGCTCGGTGCGGGGGTGCAAGGTCGAACTCGGTTTGCCCGCGACGGTGGTCCGGCCAGACTTGTTCGGATGCTTGTACTGCCGGTGACTGCCTGGGACGACCACCAGGTGCCAGCAGTCCGACTCGATCATCTTGATGATCTCGGCGACCTTCCTGGGCACTTCGCCTCCATGCTCGCGGGGGATGCCGTTCGGTCACGCTATCCACCGGCACCGACAATCTCGTTCCGAGTTGCACCCATTGCGGGCCGCCGCTGTTCAACGGGGGCCCCGGCACCACCGGGCGGTCGTAGCCGAGCTTCGACACGATCGTCGACTCGATCCGCACGACGCTGCTGACCCTGCCCGGCGCCACCACGGTGCGCACCGGCCACGGCGACTCCACGAGCATCGGCGCGGAGCTCCCGCACCTGGAGGAATGGATCGCGCGGGGTCACTGAGCGGCGCGCGTCACGTCGGCGCGCACCGCGGCGGCGTTCTCGGCGTGGCTGCGGAGTACGCACGGATGCGTGGGCGACGGACGATCGTGCTGGACGCAGCCTGCGCATCGGCCCGCGCCATCGTCCCGGTGCGCGGCGAGGATCCGCTCGCCCATGCCCCGTTCGGCGAGGATGAGCGTGACGAGCGGCTCGATCATCCCCGCTGTCCTCGGCATGTCCTCGGTAGCGAGATCGGCGCGCCGCGTCCTGTCGCGCCCGTCCACCAACTGGCCATCACGCCTCCCAGGCGATTCTATACTCGCTTCCAGATCGATTACTATGTCACAAGGTCACCGGGCTGCACCATCAGTACACGTTTCCGCATTGACTAATGCTGCTGGGGCGCGACACACTGACCACGCCTGAGTGACCGCCGAGGAGGGGATGCGCGATGTCCGGGAAGCCGACCGTCGTCACGCTGTGGACCGCCGCATGGGAGGAGAGTCGCAAGGATCGCACCTGCCCGGGCGAGCACGTGCTGTCCGGCCGTCCAGACCTGCACTACGTGATCACCCGCTGCCTGGACGAGGCCGCGACCGCCACCTACCTCGCCGAGCACGACATCACGCTCGGGCCGGGCCAGGTGCTCGGCGGCGTGCCCGAACGGATGAGCACTGACGGCCATCTCGTCTCGACGCTGGTCACCGATCCCACCGAGCTGGCCGCCTTCGCCGAGCTGATGGGCCCCGGCGAGCGACTGGGCACCGTACCCGCCGCTGGGCGGCCGCCGATCCTGCTCGTCATCAAGGAGCTGGAGGACGTCATCGACGAGCACTACAAGGCCGAGGGCGACGTGCTGTTCCACCACGAGTGCCTGCCCTGGTACGACGTCCCCGCGCAGAACGAGAGCCGGAACGAGTGGCTGGCCGGCGAGTTCGACCCGAACGGCGCCGACGCCTGGGTCGAGCGGATCGCCGAGGAGCGCCGCCGCGGCATGATCACCAAGCGGCTGCGCATCCTGTCCGAGCGGCTCACCGACGACGAGCGGGCGTCGATGTTCGGCGGCATGACACTCATCGCCCGGGAGGAGATCGTGCGGGTCCTGCGTCACGGCGAGCACGCCGTCCCCGGCGTGATCGACCACGACTACTGGATCTGCCATCCGGTGCAGGGCGAGCCGCTGGTGATCCGCTCGCAGTACACCGACGGCGGGGCGTTCGTCGGGTCGGAGGTCATCCCGCCGCCGCGCCACGACCTGTACCTGCGCGACGCCGCGGCCAAATGGGCGGCCGGCGTGCCCTACGCCGACTGGACCGCCGCCCACCCCGAGTACGCGCGGACCGCCGTGGGCTGATATACGCAAGGGATGCCGCGGCGGTCCCAGGAGGACGTGAACAGGCGGGGCGAGATGCCCCGGCTGCTCGTCGCCGTCCGCGGGGACCGGCGCCAGGTCGATCTCGCCCGGCTCCTCGGGCTGACCCAGGCCAAGCTCTCCCGGCTGGAGAAGGGCGAGGGACCGCCGCTGGGTCCCGAGGCCGCGGCCGCCTACGCCGCCGCGGCCGGAGCCACGCCCGAGCAGGCGGCGCGGCTGGTCGAGCTGGCCGAGTTCAGCACCGCCACCCACCAGACGCGCCGGGCGGTGGTGCTGCGCAACGCGCACGTCATCCAGGGCCGCATCCGCGACTACATCGCCGCCGCGCCGTACGTCTGGACGTGGAGCCCCAACGGGATCCCCGGTGACCTGCAGACGCGAGCCTGGACCGAGGCCATGCTTGCCGGCGACGACGACGGCACCGACCCGGGCCCGGAGTGGTGGGCCCGGCGCGAGGAGCAGAAGGCCCTACTGGAGGACTCGGCCCGGTCGTGGCGCATCCTGCTCTACGAGGGCGCGCTGCGCTGGATCGTCGACTCCCGGGCCGTGCAGGCCGCGCTCGTCGAGCACATCGCCGAGATCGGCACCCGCGCGCACGTCGAGATAGGCGTCATCGACCAAACGAGCCCCAAACCGCTGGTGGCGACCGGCACCTTCCACATCTACGGCGAGCGGGCCGCCGAGGTCGACGGCACGCTCGGCCCGGCGTACGTGGAGGATCCCGCCGACCTCGACGTGCTGCGCGGGATCTTCGAGCGGCTGTGGGCGCAGGCCCACCACGGCGACGACGCCCGGGCGCTGCTGGCGCGCATCGCGCGAGCGATCCGACGCTGACCGGCCGTGCGGGCCGCACGACGTCGTTGAGGTCGTACACCTACATGCGCGCCTTGGCCCGGGTGAGGGTCAGCGGCTCGTCCTCGGGACTGGGGTGACCGGTGAGCTTCTCCGCGGCGCGACGAGCGACGCGACGGAAGACCTC
>JBOHEP010000534.1:0-3821 GCA_050701075.1 Pseudonocardia sp.
GTTCTCTGGACTAGGTCATGATCTTCGGGTGGCCGGGCCCGGTCTCCCGCGGCGTCCGTCAGGTCGGCGTGTCGGGGGGCGGGATGGAGCGTCCGGCGATCTGCGGGAAGCTGGGCATCCCGAGGTGGGTGCTCGTCGGTTTGGCCGCGATCTGGTCGAGTTGGGCGAGTTTCTGGCGGGCGCCGGTGAGGCTGATCTGGAGCCCGTCGACCTCGCCGAGCCAGCCTTGTTGGCGGGCTTCGGCGATGCGGGCGTGCAGGTTGTCGCGGATCTCGACCAGCCGTGCGCGTTGCGCGGGGTCGGGGCGCAGTAGCGGGCAGCGCAGGCAGGCGTGTTCGTGGATGCACGGGGTGGCGTAGGAGCGGCCGCAGGTGCCGAGGGAGAGCTTGCGGTGTTCGAAGTGGCCGAGGAACTCCTCCCATTCCTGTTCGGTCGGCACCCGATACTCGGCGCTGGGGCGCAGTGCTCGGCGGCGGGAGATGAACGCCCGATGCCCGTTGATCACCTCGTCGGGGTAGACGGCCTTGTAGCCCATAGTGGTGTTGATGTCGCGGTGCCCGGCGACGAGTTGGGCGATGTGTGGGGGCATGCCGTGCAGGACGGCGTCGGTGATGAACATGCGGCGGAAGTCGTGCGGGGTGAACCGCAACGGTTGCCCGGCCGCGTCGGTGGCCTGCGCTCCGTCGAACGCCCCGCTGATCCATGCGCGGAGGGTAGCGGCGGGGATGGCGCGGTGTTCGATCCCGAATCGGCGCTGGAACAGCAGTGGCATCGGCGGGTTCCAGACCCGTTCGTGGGAGTCGTAGGACGCGACACAGCCCAGCGCGCCGTCCCGGCCGCGGATCCGACTGATGACCGCCGCGAGGACGTCGGCGAGTTCGGGGCTGATGACCAGTAGCCGTTCGGTATCGGTCTTCGACGGTGCGATCTGCAGCAGCGGCACGGGTTCCCCGGTGCCGGGCAAGGTGTACTGGATCAGGCTGTGATGCGACAGCTCGGTGAGCTCCTCGATGCGGATCCCGGTGTGGCGCAACGTCTCGACCGCGGCCCAGGTCCAGAACGCCCGGTCCTCCTCACCGGTGAGATCGCGGCGCTTGCCCGTGGATGGGTCGGCGGCCCAGATCCGTGCGGTGCCGGTGGCCGCGGTGGCCTGCGCGGTCGCCAATCTGGCGGCGGTCGTGGTGCGCATGTCGTTGACCCGGGACAGGAGCGTGGGCAGCACCGGGAGTCGTTCCCGGGTGCGCTGGTCCATCCGTGACTTGCGGGCGCGGATCTCCTTCTGCCGGGCCAGGTCTTCGACGCGGATCGGGCACGGGGCCGCCCACGGCGCCCACCGGGCCGGGTCTTCCATCGCCCACTGGGCGATGTCGAGGTAGAACGCACGGACCGCGGCCAGGTTGTGCAGCCCACCGGCGCGGCGCTCCTGGACCTCGCCGGTCTGCCCGTCGGGCCCGATGACCCGGCGGGTCTTGATCAGGACACGCTGTTTCCAGGCCGCGGCGACCTCGGGCGGCAGGTGCAGCGACGCGATGCCGGGGTGGTGGCGTTCCAGGTCTCGCCAGAACAGCCCGCCGAGGCTGAACGCCAGATCCCGCAGGGTGGTGTGGTCGAGCATCGGTTGGCGTTCGGCCAGGTAAGCGACGAGGACGTCGCGGACCGGGCGGTAGGTGATGCCGTAGCGGTCGATCAGCTGGGCCGGGCTGAGCTGCCCGGTGGTGCCGAACGCCCTGAACGTCGATGGCGCGTCCGGGGTGAACACGCCCATCTCGTGAAGCAGCTGGTAGAAGCCCATCGCCTTGTTCGCGCGCAGGGATCGGCCGTCGATGGCCAGCGACAGCTCCAGACAGTCCCCGACGGAGATCTCGCGCAGGGTGCCGCCCTTGACCGCGAGAATGGTCGCCGCGCGGCGCAGCGCCGCGGTCTTCATCGTCCGTCCGGCCGGGGAAGCAGCACACAACGCCGACAACTCGGCGAAACCCCGAGGGTCCCGGGCTCGGGCCATGACCGCGACCAGGTTCTGCGGGGCGCGTGGGGTCAGGACCCAGTCCAGGCTCGGGCGGATCACGTCGGCGCCCGTGAGCAGCAGCGCGCAGACCCGCAGGTTGCTCGAGGTGGACACCCCGGCGTGCGGGTTGCGCGGCCGCGCCCAGGCCAGCAGCGGGCGCCACCACTGCGCGTTGCCCAGCACGTCGGAGCCGCTGACCAGCCACCGCTGCTGCCACGTGCCGCCTGGCTGCTCGGTCAGCCAGTCCAGCAGCCAGACCAGCCCCAGCCGGCGCCGCGCCCGCGCTGCTCGATCCTCCTCGACGGTGAACGGCGCGGCGAGCAGCCGGGTCAGCAGAGCCTCGCGGGTCTGCTCGGTCATCGGCCACGACGGCGTCGACGTGCGGGGCGGAAAGCGCCGCCACAGCTGTGACATGTCCGGACCCATCAGCGAAGCGGCGGCCGCAGTCGGCGACCGCCCAGCCTGCACCTCGGCCAGCAGGACGGGCGCGTTCATGACGTCGGTCCACCGAACAGGATGTTCAGCGAGTCCGGCCGATACCCGATCGCCGCCGCCTCGCCGGCGGCGTCCGGCACCCCCGCGCAGGCGTGCCCGATTCGGCGGTGATGGGCGAGCACCTCGGCGATCACGTCGCCGGGCATGGGCGTGAGATACAGCTGGGTGGTGGACAGGTGGGCGTGTCCGAGGACCCACTGGACGTCGGTCAACGGCAGCCGCGGGTCCCGCGCCATCCGGTAGGCGGCCGTATGGCGCAGGTCGTGCAAGGTCCAGTTGGCGCCCAGCGCTGCGGCGGCGCGGGCGAACATCGCCCGCGCCGCGTGGTAGGTCAAGGCCCGGAACGGGCGGCGCCGGGTCCACCACAGCGGGTCGTCGTTGCCGGCCGGCACCGCGGGGTCGAGCCCGGACTGGTAGAGCCGCAGCCACACGAACGCATCCGGCGACGCCGGGACCTGCTGCAACGCCCGCGTCCCCTTGCGGATCACCGTGACCAGCTGCTGGCCCGGGTCGACGTCACCGCAGCGCACCCCGAGCAACTCCGCGGCGCGCGCCCCGGTCGACACCCACAACGCGACCAGCGCACGGTCTCGGTGCGAGCCGAGCTCGGCGAACATCCGGTTGAACAACTCGTCGGGGATGGCCCGCGGGATCCGCTGCGCGACCCGCGGCCGATAGAGCCCCACCCGCTCGTTGCGGAAGGGCTCCATCGGGTTGTGATGTCCGTTCGCCCGACCACCGGCCCGCTCCCGCGACAGCGGGAACGGGTTGACCATCGGGCCCGTCCCGGCGTCGCGGTGGAAGTCGTAGAACACCCGCAACACCGTCTCCGAGTGCGCCCGCGTCGACGCCGCGTACTTCGGCCCCGGCCCGGGCTTGCCGGTCACCGCGTTCGACACAACACGACGACGTCCGGCGCCCGCCCGGGTCGGCTTGTCCCGCAACGCCAACCACCGGCAGAAATCACGAGCCTCGACCCGAGTCGCCTGGTCCCACCCGACGTCGATCGCCCACCCGAACCGGAACCACCGCAGCAGGTCCATCGCATACGACCGCTGCGTCCCGGCCGAGCGGCCCAAGGCCTGCAACTCCCGCAGGAACGCCGTCACCGGGGCGACCGGCTCGCCGTCGACGTCGATCAGCCGAACCGGCTCCCACAGATCGCTGCCCGCCCCGACGGCACCGACCGCCAACACGACCAGCGCGGACAGATCACGATCTTCACCGATCCCGTCGACCATGGCCGCGGAACGTAGCCCTCCACGACTCGCTCGACGTCCGGCGACACGACCGCTGGTCCCGGTAGTTCAGTCAACAGGAG
>JBOHEP010000535.1:0-7338 GCA_050701075.1 Pseudonocardia sp.
CGTCGAGGCCAGCCGCAACCCCAAGATCTACACTTCCGGCCCCGGCGTCGCCTCGGTCGCGGACATGCCCGTCGAGTTCAACGAGTTCTTCGGCTCGATGATCAACATGGACGACCCTCGGCACTCCCGGCTGCGGCGCATCGTCTCCCGCGGGTTCACCCCGAAGCGGCTCGCCTCCCTCACCGGCGATGTCGAGCGCACCGCGGCGCAGATCGTCGACGACCTGCTCGACGCCGGCGAGTGCGACGCCGTCACCGCGATCTCCGCACGACTGCCCTTGAAGATCATCTGCGACATGATGGGCGTGCCCGAGAGCCAGTACTCATTCGTCTTCAACCGCTCGAACATCATCATCGGGGCCGGTGATCCCGAGTACGTTCCGGACGCGGACAACATCCTCGTCGCGATGTTGCAGGCCGGCCACGACCTCGCCGAGCTCATGCGCGACCTGGGTGCCCACCGCACCACCAACCCGACCGAGGATGTCACCTCCGCACTGGTCAATGCCGAGATCGACGGCGAGCGACTCACCCCCGACGAGCTGGCCAGCTTCTTCATCCTGCTCGTGGTGGCCGGCAACGAGACCACCCGCAACGCGATCAGCTGGGGCATCCAGCTGCTCACCGAGCACCCCGAACAGCGCGCCGCGTGGCTCGCCGACCTCGACGCCGTCACGCCCACCGCGGTCGAGGAGATCGTGCGCTTGGCCTCACCGGTGATCTTCATGCGGCGCACGCTCGCCGTGGACACCGTACTCGGTGGGCAGCCGATGAGTGCCGGGGACAAGGTCGCGATGTTCTACTGGGCAGCCAACCGGGATCCGGCCCACTTCGCCGACCCCGACGCGTTCGACGTGTGCCGCTCACCGAACCCGCACGTCGGCTTCGGCGGCGCCGGCCCACATTTCTGCCTCGGAGCACACCTGGCACGGCGGGAGATCGCGGTGATGTTCCGGGAGCTCCTCAGCCGGATCCCGGATATCCACGCGACTGCTGATCCGCAACAACTGCGGTCGATGTTCATCAACGGGATCAAGCGCCTACCCGTCGCGTTCAGTCCGAGAGCTGCTTGTCAGGATCGAAGCACCGACACGGAGCCGTGAGCTGGGCGAGCTGGACCACCCCGGACGTGCCGGTAGAGGCGTTGTCGGCCGGGCCCGCCCGGCGCTACGGCGAGCGGACCAGAGGCTTCGCGGACTGACCGCTGCCTGAACGAGGGGTTAACTTGCGTTAACAACTGGGGGCCGGCGCGCGATACCCATCGTATGGACACCCGGCGCGCGCGAATCGGACCGGACACCCTGGCCGCCACGGTGGTGATCCGACGTTCCTGCTCACGATCCGGCGGTCCGCAATGTCCGTGCCGTTCCCGTCGTCCCTGCCGTCCGTGATGCCCGCGCAGGCCCGCGGTGCGCGCCACGTTGCGTGCACCGGTGTGCACGGCCGGCACCGCCTGGTGGTGCCGCGGCGCGCCACCGCTCTGGGCGTCGTCGGCCGGCTGGGGAGCGTGGTCACCATGGCCGCCCTACTGGTCCTCGCCGGAGCGGTGGGCAGCCTGTTCGACGGCGTGCAGGCCCCCGGCGACGCATCGACGGCCGGCTCCGTCATGTTCGACGACGCCGCCCGCTGAGCAGTCGTGTTCGACGACGCCCGCCGCTGAGTACGGTTCAGGCCGCTGCTTCACCGGTCTGCGGGGTCAGCGGCGACTTGAGCACATGATCGACCAGCCGCATGACCAGTTGACCGCCACCCAGCCGGTAGCCGAACTCCTCCCAGGTGAGCAGCTCCCGCGAGAGCACCTCACCGACGGGACCGGGATACAGACGCGTCGCTCTGAAGGCGGCTGCCCGCACCCGCATCTTCTCGTGATGATCCATCGGTACGGGACCCATTCGACCCACCTCCGAAGAGCGATGCCCGTGGCCTGCGCTCCGCGCTGAGTCGCTACCCGTTGGACGCCATGGTGAACCACCGAGTTGGTTTCACAGCACCCATCATAGCCGAAGAGTGAGCAGGGTCTCACTTTGCGCAACGTTCATGCCTATGCCGTTCGAGCTGGCTCGTCCGGGCCGCGGACGTGTCTAACGTGAGCCATGCCCTCTACCACTGAAGCGCTCTGGTCGGACATCGAGGATGTCTATGCCGCGATCCTCGCCCATCCGTTCGTCACCGGTCTCACGGATGGCACGCTGCCGCGGGAGTCCTTCCGGCACTACATCGTCCAGGATGCCCACTACCTGCGCGGATACGCCCGGTCCCTGGCCATCTGCGCCGCGAGGGCGCCCACCGAGCACGACACCGTGATGTTCGCCCAGCACGCCGCCGGGGCGGTCGCGGCCGAGCAGGATCTACACGCCGCACTGATGGGCGAGATGGGCGCCGCGACAGAGGCGGCCGCGAACGAACCCGTGGCGCCCACCACCCGCGCCTATGTGAGTTACCTGCTGGCCACCTGCTATGGTCGTTCTTTTCCAGAGGCGCTGGCTGCGGTACTGCCGTGCTACTGGATCTATGCCCGGGTCGGTGAGGAGCTGCTGGCCCGCAGCTCACCCGACCCGCTCTACGCGCGCTGGATCGCCATGTACGGCGGCGAGGAGTTCCAGGCCGTCGTCGACCCGGTGCTCGCGCTCACCGACCGGGTCGGGGCCGACCTCGCAGACGGCGAGCGGGCACTGATGCACGAACACTTCACCACCACCGCGAAGTACGAGTGGATGTTCTGGGATGCGGGGTTCCGCCGCGAGACATGGCCCGTCTGAGGCCCGCCCCTTACGCGGGCGGTCGAACGCCCAGAACACAGCGAACGGCAGCCGGAGCCGTCGAGCAAGCTGATCACGGTCTCGGAACCGTCGACTGCGGCCCACCCGGCTCCAGGTTCCCGGACGCTGATCATGATCTCGTCGAAGCCCAGACACCGTCAGGCCGGCAAGCCCGCCCCACCCGCGTCGCGCTAGCGCTGATCGAAACGGTCGGGGATCACGAAGTGCAGCACGAACCCGACCATGGCGACGACGATCGCCCCCCAGAACGCCGCCCAGAAACCGTCGACGGTGAACAGCAGCCCCACCCGCTCGGAGATGAACCCGACCAGCATGAACAGCAGCGCGTTCACCACCAGCCCGAACAGGCCCAGGGTGAGGATGTAGAACGGGCAGCCGACCACCTTGATCAGCGGCTTGAGCACGGCGTTGACCAGCCCGAAGATGAGCGCGACGACGACCAGTGTCCCGACCCGCTCGGTGGTGGTACCGGCATCCAGCTCGATCCCGCCCACGAGCACCGTTGCCGCCCACAACGACACGGCGACGACCGCGACGCGGATGGTGAAGGCCAGCGCGGTCGACATCAGTCCACCAAGGCCTGGTTGACCAGCGACCGGAGTTGGGCACGGATCGGGTAGGTGCTCGACGGCATGAGCTGGGTGAGGAAGATCCCGGTGATCTCCTCGACCGGGTCGACGTAGAACGCCGTGCTCGCCAGCCCGCCCCAGGCATACTCCCCAGCGCTGGTGAGCGTCTTGCCCACCACCGGGTCGACGACCACGGAGACACCCAACCCGAACCCGACACCGCGGAACACCGACTCGGCGAACAGCGGTCGGCCGATCGCCTCGAGATCGGCATTGCCCGGTAGGTGGTTGCGCGTCATGTAGCGAACGGTGCGCGGGCCGAGCAGTCGTACGCCGTCGAACTCCCCGCCGCGGGCAAGCATCTGGGCGAAGCGGTGGTAGTCGGCGGCGGTGCAGACGAGCCCGCTGCCACCGGACAGCAGCGTCGGCTTCCGGGTCGCCGCGTCGCCGATGAAGTTGTTACGGAACAAGCCGCCCGCCGGGTTGGCCAGGTAGAGCGCCGCGAGCCGATCGAGATCGTCCTCGGCGACCGAGAAGGCGGTGTCGGTCATGTCCATGGGCCCGAAGATGTGCTCAGCGAGGAACGCGTCGAGCGGTTGACCCGAGGCCACCTCGACCACCCGGCCGAGGACGTCGGTGGACACGCCGTAGTTCCACTCCGATCCCGGCTCGAACAGCAGCGGCAGCTGCGCCCACACATCGCAGGCAGCAGCGAGATCCGTCCCCTTCGGCGAGGCGAGGTCGAAACCCCTGAGCCGGTACATCTCGTCGACGGCGTGCGCGTGGTGGAAACCGTAGGTCAGCCCGGCGGTGTGGGTGAGCAGGTGCCAGACCCGCACCGGCTCGACGGCCGCCACGGTGCTCGGCTTCAGCGCGGAGCCGGCCCGGTAGACCCGCATGTCGGCGAACGCCGGGATGTAGCGCGACACCGGGTCTGTCAGCTCGAGCGCGCCGCGCTCGTAGAGCATGAGGGCAGCGACCGACGTGATCGGCTTGGTCATCGAGTAGATGCGCCACAGCGTGTCGTCGGTGACGGGCTGATCGGCCTCGACGTCGCGGCGCCCGTAGTGGCTCAGGTGCGCCACCCGGCCGCGGCGGGCCACGGCGACGGTCCACCCGGCCAGCTTGCCGTCGTCGACGAATCGCCGGAAGTGCGTGTCGATCCGCGCCAGCCGGTCGGCGTCGAATCCGATCTCCCCCGGCTCGGCTTCAACCTTCAGTTGGGCCACACGGTGACCCTACCGTCGAGCAACGATCTCATCGGCCGAATGCGGAAAGCGCCGCCGCTGTTCGGAGTAACGGGGGGCAGCGGTGTCCCGACAGCCGGGTATGGCGCCGCGCTCGCGGCCCGATCTCTCTCCGGAACCTGGTGACCACGATGTCCTCGCGCACCCCCAACACCACCGTCCAACTGCCTCGCGCGACGATCAGCTGGAACACCGAGGCTCCGACGCTCCGGCTCCCGGTTGTCGCGCCCACCGCGCCGCCCCCCGCTGGGAAGGCCCGTCTTCCGGTCCGGCGGATCCTGGTCGGGTTGCTGCTCCTGCTCTTCGGGCTGGTACTGCTCGGTGCCCTGCTGCCGTCCACAGCTGCGACCCCGCCGGCGACGGCTGCCGGGCCACCTGCGGTCACGGGCACGGTTCCGTCCGTAGCCGCACCCCCGCCGCCGGCGGAATCGGTCCCGGACGCCCAGCCGCCGGTGGTCGGACCGGAGCCCGTGGCGCCGAGGATGGCCGTCCCCGAGCCGGCCGCCCGCCAGCCGGTCGCCACCCAGCCGGCCGCCACTCCGCGGGTGCCCACGCCGCGCACCGCCGCACCGCCGGCAGACCCCCGGCCCGCAGCCGAGCCCGACCGGCCGTCGACTTCCTACGCCAACTGTGCAGAGGTGCGCGCCGCGGGCGCCGCACCGATCCACCGCGGCGAACCCGGCTACAGCAGCAAGCTCGACCGCGACGGTGACGGGGTGGGCTGCGAGACCTGATCCGCGACCGCGACGGCCATGGCCATCGGTTGCGTCTCGCCCGACCACGCCGGGCAGCCGGCTTCGGCTCGCCCGGCGTCCCTGGCGCAGTAACACGTCGAGCAGATCTGCTCGGCCCGAGTGGCGATCCGGACGGGCAGCCGGCTCCGCGGGTGGATGGGATGATCGCCGGGATGACCACGCATCCAGAACCCGTCGAGGCGACGGCCGGACTGCCCGGCGACGACGAGGTCCTGCACGCCCTGCTGCGACGCCACGACACCGGAAGCAGGCCCGGCGCCCGGGTTGACGGCCACCGCATCGCGCTGGTCGTCAGCGGCGGCGGGATGCGCGGTGCTTACGCGGGCGGGATGGCCCATGCACTGGAGGACGCCGGGCTCACCGAGGCGATCGACGTGGTCTACGGCAGCAGCGCCGGGGCCTACGTCGGCGGGGCGCTCTTGCTGGGCCACGGCCGCGGTGCCGCGGAGATCTTCTACGAGGACATGGCCTGCCGCGCGTTCATCGACCCGCGGCGGCTGGGTCGGCGCCGTCCGATGGTCTCCCTCGACCACCTCATCGACCACATCCTCACCGTATCCAAGCCGATGCCGTGGCCGGAGCTGATCGACAGTCCGATCCCGCTGCGAGTGATCGCCACCGGGGCCGACGACCTGCGTCCGCAGGTGCTCCAACCGCGCACCGTCACGGAATGGAAGCTCGCGCTACGCGCCACGGCGGCCATCCCGATGCTGGCCGGGCCGCCGGTCGAGCTGCACGGGTGGCGCTGGATCGACGGCTCGGTGACCGAGCCGCTGCCGGTGCCGCGGGCACTGCGGGATGGCGCCACGCACGTGCTCGCCCTGCTCACCCGCACCGTTCCCGAACTGCGTCGGGCCGATCCGGGTCCGGTCCGCTGGGCCCGCGTGCTGGACCGGCTGGCCCCCGGGTTGGGCGCGATCACCCAGGACGTGCGCCGGCACGTCCCGGTGGTCGCGATGCTCGACGACGCAGCGCACCCGTCGCGGGCAGGAGCGCACCTGCTGGCGATCACGCCGACGCAGGATCTCGGCGTGCGCGGACTGACCATCGACGCAGCGCTCATCGAGCACGCCACGACCGTCGGATACGCGGCGATGATGGCCGCGGTGGACCGGGTGCGGCAAGCATGATCCACCCCTCGCGCCGCACACGCAGGAACATGCTGGCGAACCGACTCGTTTTCCCGCATCCTCGACAGCCAGGACACGGCACCACGGCGACCCGGGGACGAGATCATGGACGACGCCGGAGAGACCACCCTCAAGGCCGCGCGGGCGCTGGCGCCAGAGCTGAGTGCGCGCGCCGAGGAGGGCGAGGCCCTGCACACCATGCCGCCCGATCTTGTCGACCGGGTGCGCGCGACCCGGTTGTTCGCGCTGTGGCGCCCCCGTTCGCTCGGCGGGCTGGAACTCGACCCGCTGACCCAGCTGGAGATCATCGAGGAGCTCTCCAGGGCCGACGGGTCGGCCGGTTGGACCATCATGATCGGGAGCGGGAGCTCGGCCATCTTCGCCTGGCTCGACCCGGAGGTGGCCCGCGACATGATCGGTGATGACCTCGACAGCGCGTCGGCCTCGATGTTCGCTCCGCTCGGCCGGGGCGTGCCCGACGGCAACGGCGGGATTACCCTCTCGGGCCGCTGGCCGTTCAACAGCGGCTGCCCGCACGCAGCGTTCTTCCAGACCGGGTTGTTCGTGAGCGACGGCGACGGCCCGCGGATGGTTCCCCCGGGGCGTCCGGACTGGCGGTTCGCCTTCCTCCACCGTGCCGAGGCAGAGATCGTGGAGACCTGGGACGCGGCCGGCCTGCGGGGCACCGGCAGCCACGACGTGGTCGTGCGGGAGCTACCGGTGCCCGCCGAGCAGCTCGCCGCGCCGATGTTCGAGCAGGCCCGACACGACGGTCCGCTGTGGCGGATCCCGTTCTTCACCGCGATCGGGGTATCGCTGTGCGGGTTTCCGCTGGGTGTGGCGCGGCGCGCCCTCGAC
>JBOHEP010000536.1:0-26238 GCA_050701075.1 Pseudonocardia sp.
GGCACCACATCCAGAACCTGCTGGGCACCTCCAACCGGGTGCGGTCCGGCGCCGCGGGTCCGACGTCGGGCTCGGTGCGGCTGGAGCTGCAGGCCGACTGCTACGCCGGGGCCTGGGCCAATCACGCCACGACGACACCCACCGGCAGTGGTGGCACGCTCATCACCGATGTGACTCCCGCCGACGTGGCCGCGGCGCTGGACACGGCGTCCCGCATCGGCGACGACTTCATCCAGACCGAGCTCGGCGGCGGCCGCGTCGACGAGAGCCGGTTCACCCACGGCAGCTCGGCGCAGCGTGAGCGCTGGTACCGGACCGGGTACGACACCGGCGACCCGGCCGCGTGCGACACGTTCGCCCGCGGCGTCAACCTCGGTTGAGTTGCGGTGCGCCTCGACGTGCGCCCTCCGGGTTGCAGCATGAACCCGGTCCACAACAGCCGAAGTGTCTGCGGTAGCGCGGAGGGTGCCGGGTTCGGGCCCCATGATCACCGGCTTGCCCCGAGCATCTCACGGCAACCTTCGACGCCCTCGACGTCGAGCCTTCACTCCGGGCGGACGAACTCCTCCGGGTGAGCAGCAGTCGGACGTCGACGGAGGGCTCGCCGCGGCGCACGACGGTGTTCGTTCCGTCCCGGCGGTAGCCCAGCTTCGACGACACCCGATGCGAGGCGGCGTTGTCGGCGAACGCGTCCGATCGGGCCTGGGTCGCGCCTAGGTGGTCGAACGCGAAGAGCAGCACGGCCGCGCGCATTTCGGTGCCGCATGCTGCACCGGACGGGACATGTCGCAACAGGGTGCAGGATCGCGGTTGCGCCTCGACCGAATAACGTCGACGCCATGTATGCCATTCTGGTGCGGGAGCCCGGCGGCCCCGAGGTGCTCGAGTGGCGGCAGGTGTCCGATCCTGAGGCCGGCCCGGGCGAGGTCGTCGTCGCGGTCGTGGCCAGCGCGGTGAACCGGGCCGACCTCATGCAGCGCCAGGGCCACTACCCGCCCCCGCCGGGAGCGTCGAAGATCATCGGTTTGGAGTGCTCCGGACGGATCGAGTCGCTGGGCGGGGGCGTCGACGGATGGAAGGTCGGCGACGAGGTGTGTGCGCTGCTGGCGGGCGGGGGGTACGCGGAGAAGGTCGCGGTGCCGGCTGCGCAGCTGCTTCCCGTTCCGGACGGGGTCGACCTGGCCACCGCCGGCGGGCTGCCGGAGGTGGCATGCACGGTGTGGTCGAACGTGGTCGCGGCCGGGCGCCTCACCGCGGGCGAGACGTTCCTCGTGCAGGGCGGCAGCAGCGGTATCGGCACCCATGCGATCCAGGTGGCCAAGGCGCTCGGTGCGCGGGTCGTCGCCACCGCGGGCGCGCCGGACCGCCTGGAGCGCTGCCGCGCCCTCGGCGCCGACATTGTCATCGACTACCACGCCGACGTCCCCGCCGAACTGAAGAAGGCAACCGACGGCCACGGCGCCGACGTCATCCTGGACAACATGGGCGCCAAGGGTCTGGCCGCGAACATCGACGCTCTCGCCCCCGACGGCCGGCTCATGATCATCGGGCTGCAAGGTGGCGCCACGGGTGAGCTGGAGATCGGCAAGCTGCTGCGCAAGCGGGGCAGCGTGACGGCCATGGGGCTACGTGGGCGGCCGGTGGACGGTCCGAACGGCAAGGGCGCGATCGTCGCCGGGGTGCGTGAGCAGGTCTGGCCGATGCTGGCCGAGGGCCGGGTGCGACCGATCGTGCACGGGACCGTTGCGATGGAGCGGGCCGCGGACGCGCACGCGCAACTGGAAGCCGGCGGCGTCGTGGGCAAGCTGCTGCTGGTGACGCCCTCGGCGGGGTGACGTTCGGCGCCGCCGGCGCGTTGATCACGGGCGGTGCGGCCGTGGCTGCCACCGTCGCGTTGCAGCATGAATCGACCCCGAGCGGCCATGGTTTCTGCTGTATCGCGCAGGGTGCCCGACTCCAGGCCACCATGATCACCGTTTCGGCGCGATTCCGGCCGGATCCGACCGGAGAATGCGCCAGGCTGGTGATCTTGAGCTTGGACGAGGCTGCCGACGTGCTCCAAAACACGAAGGACTTCTGCGGCGAGGCGCGCCACCGGGGCGGAACGGGATGTCGGCAAGTGTGATCCGTCGAGCACCGGGTCGGGCGTACGGGCCATGATGGAGACATGAGTGAGCCAGCCGACAGCAACAGCGCCGAGCAGCAGGTCATGATCATCGGGCCGGATGGCACCCCGGTCGGCATGGCCCGGGTACCGCAGCCCGGCGATGGTGACGAGGAGGACCAGGGCATCGGTGGGATGGTCGAGCAGCCGGCCAAGGTCATGCGGATCGGCACCATGATCAAGCAGCTCCTGGAGGAGGTGCGGGCCGCGCCGCTCGACGACGCCTCGCGCAACCGGCTCCGGGAGATCCACGAGAACTCGATCAAGGAGCTGGAGCAGGGGCTCGCCCCCGAACTGCGCGACGAGCTGAACCGGCTCAGCCTGCCCTTCACCGAGGACTCCACACCGTCGGACGGTGAGCTGCGGATCGCGCAGGCGCAGTTGGTCGGCTGGCTGGAGGGGTTGTTCCACGGCATCCAGACCGCGCTGTTCGCTCAGCAGATGGCTGCTCGCGCGCAGCTCGAACAGATGCGTCGCGGCCTCCCGCCGGGCGCGGGCGGCCAGCCTGCGCAGGGCATTCCGGAAGGCCTTGGCCGCGGCACCGGCCAGTACCTATAGTCCGAACCCAGCTTTCCGGTAGCAAGAAACTCAGCTATCCGGAAGCCTGAGCCGGGGCCGGGGCGGGCCGGAAGGCTGGGAGCGGCGGGGCGGGGCGGGGCCAGCCGGGGCCGGATCCGGCTCGTTGCGGGCGACGGGTGGTCGGGCGCACCGCCGCGCCCGACCGCCGCGCCCGACCGTCGGGGCTGCGGCCGGTACCCTCGGTCCGTGTCTCAGTCCGTCACCACCGATGCCGCTGAGGACGGCATGGCTTTCGCCGGTCTCGCGGCCGCGCCCGGGTCCCGTAGCTGGCAGCGCGCCTTCGGTGACCTCCGGCAGGGTTGGCGGCAACGCCCGCTGTGGGGCTACCTCGGGTGGCAGGACATCAAGCAGCGCTACCGACGCTCCGTACTCGGCCCGCTGTGGATCAGTATCAGTATGGGCGTCATCGCGCTGGCGATGGGTGTTCTGTATGCGGCGCTGTTCAAGCAGCCCGTCGCCGACTTCCTGCCCTACCTGGCCACCGGGCTCCTGATCTGGCGGTTCATCGAGGGCTGCATCATCGAGGGCAGTGAGGTCTTCATCGCCAACGAGGGGCTGATCCGGTTCCTTCCGGCGCCCTTGAGCCTGCACGTCTACCGCCTCATCTGGCGTCAGACACTGTTCTTCCTGCACAACCTGGTCATCTGGGGCATCCTGATGATCATTTTTCCGCAGTCGCTCGGCTGGTCGTTGCTGCTCGCGATCCCGGCGTTCGCGATGCTGGTGATCAATGGTGCGTGGATCGCGATCCTGTCGGGCATCGTCGCCACCCGCTTCCGCGACATCCCGCCGATCATCGCGAGCCTCACCCAGCTGCTGTTCTTCATGACGCCGATCGTCTGGTCCTACGATCTGCTCAAGGAGAATCTGGCCGACCGGGCCCGCTTCGTCGAGCTGAACCCCGCGATGCACTTCGTGGAGATCCTGCGCCAGCCGCTGCTGGGCGACACGATCGTCTGGCGGCACTGGTGGGTGGCCGGCGCGATCACCGTCGCGGGCTGCGCGGCGGCGCTGATCTGCCTGCGCAAGTATCGGTCCCGCGTCGCGTACTGGGTGTGAGGCACATGGTCAGCATCGACATCTCCCGGGCCTGCGTCGACTTCCCGATCTTCGACGCCAAGACCCGCTCGCTCAAGAAGGCCGTGCTCGGTCGGGCCGGCGGCAAGATCGGCACCGACAGCAAGGTGCCCATCATCGAGGCCCTGCGCGACATCACCCTCTCGCTGCGCCAAGGCGACCGGGTGGCGCTCATCGGGCACAACGGCGCCGGCAAGTCCACGTTGCTGCGGCTCATGTCGGGCATCTACGAACCCACTCGGGGGCGCGCAGCCGTCAGCGGCAAGGTCGCGCCGGTGTTCGATCTGGCCGTCGGGATGGACCCGGAGATCTCCGGACTGGACAACATCCTCATCCGCGGGCTGTTCCTGGGCATGACCCGCAAGCAGATGGAGAGCCGGATCTCCGACATCGCCGAGTTCACCGAGCTCGGCGACTACCTCTCGATGCCGCTGCGCACCTACTCCACGGGCATGCGGGTGCGGCTCGCGCTCGGCGTCGTCACCAGCATCGACCCGGAGATCCTGCTGCTCGACGAGGGCATCGGCGCGGTCGACGCGGAGTTCATGGCCAAGGCGCGCCGCCGGCTCAACGAGCTCGTCGAGCGCTCGGGCATCCTCGTGTTCGCCTCGCACTCCGATGAGTTCCTCGCCGAGCTGTGTGACTCCGCGATCTGGATGGACCACGGCACGGTGCGTGAGCACGGCCCGCTGCGTGATGTGCTGCACCACTACAAGGGTCGCGACGTGCTGGCCGAGCTGGAACGCCGGTGAGCTCGCCCCGGTCGTTGAGTGCGCCACTGCCCGCCGGGTCCGTCGCCGCGGTGGTCGTCACCCGGCACCGCCCCGAGCTACTGGTCGACTCGCTCGCCGCACTGGCCAAGCAGACCCACACTGTCGCCCACCTCGTCGTCGTCGACAACGGACCCGACCGTGCCGCCCGCGAGGTCGTCGAGGCGTGTGGGATTCCGGCCACCTGGCTCCCGTCCTGGCGCAACCTCGGCGGTGCAGGCGGGTTCGCCCTCGGGATGCTGCACGCGCTGGCGCTGGGCGCCGAGTGGGTCTGGCTCGCCGACGACGACGGGCGGGCCGCCGACGAGTCCGTGCTCGCCACCCTGCTCGACGTCGCTGCTCGACGAGGTCTGGCGTCGGTGTCCCCGGTGGTCGTCGACGCCGAAGATCCGGAACGGCTCGCCTTCACCGTGCGCCGCGGGCTCACCTGGTACCGCTCCCGGGCCGCCCTGGGCGCGCACCCGTCCGTCGAGGCCGGGCTCCTCCCGGGCATCGCCGCGTTCTTCAACGGCGCGCTCTTCCGCGCGTCGACCCTCGAGGCGATCGGGGTGCCGGACCTGCGGTTGTTCGTGCGCGGCGACGAGGTGGAGCTGCACCGGCGGATGGTGCGGTCGGGGTTGCCGTTCGGCACGGCGCTGGGGGCCGCTTACCTGCACCCGGCCGACTCCGGCGAGCTTGCGCCGATGTTCGGTGGGCGGCTGCACGCACAGGACCCGTCCGATCCGATCAAGCGGTTCTACACCTACCGCAACCGCGGCTACCTGATCTCACAGCCCGGTATGCGCCGGGTGGGGCTGCTCGAGCTCCCGCGGTTCGCCTGGTACTTCCTCCTCACCAAGCGCGATCCGCGAGGCTTCGCCCAATGGCTGCGGCTGGTGCGGATGGGCCGGGCGGAGCGCTTCCACCGACCCTGATCGGATCAGTTCCGCGAGGGCAATTGCCGTTCATCGGACGGGGGTGCCACGTTGGTCGCCTTGCCGGTTCCTGCTGCTAACTTGCCCGCGCAGCGCCGCGTCCCGAGAGGAGCCAGCGTGTTCGCACGTCGGATCGCAGTGATCGGCATCGGCTACGTCGGGCTCACCACCGGGGCGTGTCTCGCCTCACTCGGTCACCATGTGGTCTGCGCGGACATCGACCCGCGCAAGATCGACCGGCTGCGCCGCGGCGAGGTGGACATCCTCGAACCCGGCCTGCTCGAGCTGGTGCGGGAGGGTATGGCCGCTGGGCGCCTGGAGTTTGTGCTCGGGGCGCGACACGCCGTCGCCCGTCCGGCCGAACCCTCCGTCGAGGTGGTCTTCCTCTGTGTCCCGACGCCGATGGGCGCGGGCGGTGCGGCCGATCTTGCGGCGGTGCGAACCGTCGCGGAGCAGGTGCGGCATCTGCTGCCGGCCGGCTGCGTGGTGGTCAACAAGTCCACGGTGCCCGTCGGCACCGCCGAGGCCACCCGCAAGCTGCTGGGACGCCGCGACGTCTCGGTGGTGAGCAACCCTGAGTTCCTCCGCGAGGGCAGCGCGGTGCACGACTTCCTGCATCCCGACCGGATCGTCGTCGGCAGCGACGCACCCGACGCCGCGGAGCGCGTGGCTGCGCTCTATGCAAAGCTCGGCGCCCCCACCCAACTCACCGACGCAGCCAGTGCCGAGATGGTCAAGTACGCGGCGAACTGCTTCCTGGCCATGAAGCTCTCCTACGTCAACGCCCTCACCGAGCTTTGTGAACGGCTCGGCGCCGACGTCATCGAGGTCACCGAGGGCATGGGTTACGACCGGCGGATCGGGCAGACGTTCCTGTCACCGGGCCCGGGCTGGGGCGGTTCCTGCTTCCCGAAGGACACCCAGGCGCTGCTGCAGATCGCCGAGGCCGTCGGGATGGACTTCGAGCTCGTGTCCGCGAGCCGCCGGACGAACGACCGGCAGCGCGAACGGGTCGTCGACAAGGTCCGTGCGGCCGTCGGCGGTGATCTTGCGGGCCGCCGGATCGGGCTGCTCGGGCTCACGTTCAAGGCCGGCACCGACGACCTTCGCGGCTCGCCCGCGCTGGACGTCGCGGCGCTGTTGCGAGCCGAAGGGGCGGTGCTGACCGGCTTCGACCCGGCCTGCCCGGCCGCGGTGCCCGGCATGACGGACGCGGTGGCGGTGACCGATGACCCGCTGCTGGTCGCGAAGGACGCGTCGGCGCTGGTGGTGCTCACCGAGTGGCCGGAGTTCCGGACGCTGGACTGGACCGCGTTGGGCGGGGTGGTGGAGGTCCCCGTGGTGGTCGACACCCGCAACCTGCTCGACCCTGATGTACTGCGGCGGGCCGGTTTCGCCTGGATCGGCCTGGGGCGCAGCGCCTGAGGCGATCACGGGTGCCCTGGCTCAGCTACGGAAAACGACCATCCGCAGCATCATAAAGTTGATCACTGTGGCGGTCCCCTGTGCGATCATCCACGCGATGCTGACCCGCAGCGGCAGATCCGGCAGCACCACGAGCATGAGCGCGTTCATGCCGACGTTGAGTGCGAAAGTCGTGCCGTAGAGGAGCATGAAACCGGCCAGGCGGCGGGGCCCACCCGCGGTGGCGAAGGTGAAGCGCCGGTTGAGCAGGTAGGCGGTGGTGGTGCCGCAGATGAAGCTGATCGCCTTGGCCAGGTGAACCCACGTGCCGAGTGCGAGCAGTCCGTGGTAGACGCCGAAGTCGACCAGCGCACAGACGGCACCGACCGCGACGAACCGGCTCAGCTGCGAGACCAGACCCAGATCGGCTGGCCCGGAGCGCGTTGCGGTCACCGGAGCAGAGTAGCGGGCGCCCCGGAGTCGGTCCGACGCCGCCATCTGGGCGGACCAGCAGGGACGCCCGTTCAACCTCATTACCTCTGCCGGGTAGAAGGCTGGTCAGAGCGCCCTGCGTGGTGAAGCGGTTCCGGCCGTGGGAGCTGTTTCAGCGGGGCTCGCTGTGATGGGTGTGACCGACGACTCCAACGACCGAAGGCTGACTCGCAGCGTGGACGAGCAGCCCGTGGAGCAGGCGGAGATGTATCTGGTGCTGTCCGACGGGGGAACGGCCCCGCCCGGTACCGGGCGGGACCGTTCGGTGTCCGAGACGGACCTTCACCGCAATCGCAGTGCCCTCGATCAGTCGAACTCGCCGTCACGCACGCCGGCGACGAACGCGACCCACTCGGCCGCGGTGAACATCAGGGTCGAGCCGGTCGGGTTCTTGGAGTCCCGGACGCCACGGCCACCGTCGGGTAGGTCGGCGACCTCGACGCAGGCGCCCGTGTCGTTGCTGAAGGTAGACTTCCGCCACACGGCGGGAGTGTGGTCATCCCTCATCGATGCCTCTCTTCGCAGTCAGTCGCGTTTGGGTTTGGCGAGCTGCGCGATCATGGTCAGGCTCTCGTCGGTAGCGAGGGACTGGCCGCGCAGCTCGTCCCACATTGTAGCCAGCCGAGCGACCACGGATGCGTCGTCGATGATGTGGCCGCCGACGGCGTACTCCTGGTAGGCCGCGTCGGCCAACAGCTGATCAGGAAAGGTCAGCAGGGTGAAGGGTCCTGTGCCGACATGCAGCCCAAGGTCGAACGGGAGCACTCTCAGCTCGACGTTCGGCCACGTCGCACGTTCGAGCAGCTGCGCCAGCTGAGCGCCCGCTACCGCCGTATCGCGTGCGCATCGCTCCAGGGCACCCTCGGAGATCACCGCACTCAGCTGGAGTGCGTCCGGTCCTGAAAGCCTGCCCTGGCGTTGCAGCCGGGCACCCACGAGCCGATCGATCTCCTTGCCGGTCGGTTGGGCGCGCAGGGTGTAGAGCCTGCGCATGTACTGCTCGGTCTGCAGTAGCCCAGGGATGATCTCGATGTCCAGGCAGCGCAGCGAGACGGCGTCGGTCTCCAGACCGACGTAACCAGCCAGCCACTTGGGCAGTCGGTAGGTGCTCCACCATCCGCGCTTGCTGGCCTCCTCGCGCAGCTCTTCGAGTGCGGCGAGCGTCGCCTCGTCGGCTCCGTAGACGCGGTCGACCAGCACGATCAGCTCGGACTTGCCAGGGGTGTTGCGGCCCGTCTCGATGTGCCCGATCCGAGGTTCTGAGCAGCCGATGGCCGCCGCCGCTTCCAGTCGGCTGACACCGGCGGCTACTCGTAGTCGCCCGAGCTCGGCGCCGAGCTGGATACGCCTGACTGTAGGTCCTGCCATTCCGGGCATCATAGTCATAGCCCCTCGGTCGTAGCGCTTCTTACGTAGCGCCTTGCTTTGTAGAAATACATTGCCAGGGTCTACCGTAAGGCGTCGGCGCAGGGCTGGCGTCGGCCGCCCGGCCTGCTGCCCCCGTGACCGGGCCGGGCGGCGCTACCAACCAGCGGAAGAGTGGTGGGACCATGGCAGGCAGGCGCCGACGCAACGGCCGCCGGACCCGGGACATGATCACCGAGCGCCGGATCGTCGAGATGGTCGACGTCACGACCCTGCAGGCGCATCTCCTGCCCGACGACGCCGTCACCGCCGGACGTCGCGGCGGCCACTACATCGCGCTCTGCGGAACGGACGTGATCCCCGCGGCGATGGTCGAACCCGGACGTGGCTCCTGCCGGTCATGCAGCTCCAGCGCCACGATCCCTACTCAGGAGACCCCGTGAGCTGCGCGCAGGCCGAGGCGTGTCCGGCGTGCGATCGCGACCCGGTCCTCTGGGTCGACCCCCTGCGAGAGTGGAGACGTCAGCCGTTCAGAAGCGGTGGCCCGCGAACCGGTATCGCCGCCGCACCCTGACCGACCCCATCCCGCACCGTCCGTGTACGACGAAGTGGGGTATCCCGGCACGTCGGATCGACGGCACGCTGCTCTTGATCTCGCCCATCGCCGCCGCCAGCCCGTCGAGGTCCGCCGTCGACTCGTCGGGCACCAGCAGCTTGGCCGAACCCGCTCCGAGGGTGAGCTCGATGTCGATCACTGCGTGCGGCAGCGTGGTGTCGCAGAAGTCGAGCACCACAGAGCCCAGCACGCTCTGCACCCGCAGGCGCGGCGGGACGGTCCACATCCCGGTACGTCTGACCGGGCCCATCCCGCTCCTGAGGACCACCGCGGCACCGGCGGGGACGGATGGGGCGGCCGCCGCGGTCACCTCGGCGCCGGGAAGGTCGGCCAGCGGCGGGCGCAGCTCGACCTCGTACAGCGCGGCGTAGACCACCGACAGTCGTTCCTCGAGCTCGGACAGCGTGATCCGGCCTTCAGTCAATGCCTGGTGCAGTCGGGCGGCGGCGCTCTCCCGGTCGGCGTCGGAGATCCGGACGCCCGGGCGGTTCTCCGGCGATGGCTGGAGGCTCATCGGGTTCCCTCGCCGCCGCGCCTGGTGGGTGCCGCGCGCCGACGCTGTGTTGATAGCTCGCTCACCCGCCCGAGGATAGTGTTGCGGCGGGCGTAGCCTGGCCCCGATGTCGAGCACCGTGCCGGGCGGACCGGCGAGCCTGCGGGGCTGGGGGCGCACCGCGCCCACCACGGCGCAGGTGATCATGCCCCGGTCCGTTGACGAGGTATCCGCTGCCGTCGCGGCGGCCGGCCCCCGCGGGATCATCGCCCGCGGCCTCGGCCGCTCCTATGGCGACCCGGCGCAGAACGCCGGCGGCACCGTCCTCGACATGACCGGCCTCGCCGCGATCGGCTCGATCGACCCCGACTCGGGCCTCACAGTGGTCGACGGTGGTGTCAGCCTGGACGCCTTGATGCGCGCCGCGCTCCCGCACGGCCTGTGGGTTCCGGTGCTGCCCGGCACCCGACAGGTGACCATCGGCGGGGCCATCGGCGCCGACGTCCACGGCAAGAACCACCATCGTTACGGGAGCTTCGGCAACCACGTCCGGTCGATGGACCTGGTGACACCCGGCGGCACGGTCCGCACGCTCACCCCGGACGGTCCGGACGCCGAGCTGTTCTGGGCCACCGTCGGCGGCATGGGCCTCACCGGAGTGATCACCCGCGCCACCGTGGAGCTGCGCCGCACCGAGTCGGCCTACTTCGTCGTCGACACCGACCGCACCGCCGACCTCGACGAGCTCATGACCCTGCTCGCCGACGGCTCCGACGACGACTACGCCTACTCCGCGGCCTGGTTCGACACGACCACGGCCGGGGCCCAGCTGGGCCGCGCCGTGCTCACCCGCGGGTCGCTCGCCACCCGCGACGAGCTGCCGCCCACGCTGCGCCGCGACCCGTTGCGCTTCGACGCCCCGCACCTGCTCCGGTTCCCCGACGTCTTCCCCAACGGGTTGGCCAACCGCCGCACGCTGCGGGCGTTCAGCGAGCTCTGGTATCGCAAGGCGCCCCGCCGGCAGCGCGGGGCGATCCAGAACATCACGGCCTTCTACCAGGTGCTCGACCTGTTCGGCGACTGGAACCGGGTCTACGGCAGCCGCGGGTTCCTCCAGTACCAGTTCGTGGTCCCGTTCGGCGCCGAGCCGACCGTCCGCCGGATCGTGGAGAAGATCGCGGCGTCAGCGCATTCGTCCGGGCTCAACGTGCTCAAGCGCTTCGGTGACGGCAACGCCGCGCCGCTGTCGTTCCCGCAGCCCGGCTGGACGATCACCGTGGACTTCCCGATCGCGCCCGGCCTGCACCGCTTCTGCACCGAGCTCGACGAGCTGGTGCTCGGTGCCGGCGGGCGGCTCTACCTGGCCAAGGAGTCCCGGGCCAGCGGCGCGACGATCCGGCGCGGCTACCCCCGGTTCGACGAGTGGCGCAAGGTCCGCGACGCCGTGGACCCCGACGGGGTGTTCATGTCCGACATGGCACGACGGCTGGAGCTGACGACGTAGATGATCGATGCCGTGGGGAACCCGCAGGCGGTGCTGCTGATGGGCGGCACGTCCGAGATCGGGCTGGCCGTCGTCGAGGCGTTCGCCAGCGACCGTCCCATGCGGGTGGTGCTGGCGGCGCGGCCGTCCTCGAGGCTCGTAGCTGCGCAGGCGCGGCTCGAGCGGCTCGGTTGCGCGGTGGAGACCGTCGAGTTCGACGCGCGCGCACTGGACACACATGCCGACGTCGCGCGCAAGGCGTTCGCGGGCGGTGACATCGACGTCGCGATCGTCGCGTTCGGGCTGCTCGGTGACGCGGAGCAGGCGTGGACGGATGTGGCTGCCGCAGTCGAGCTGGCGCAGGTCAACTTCACGGCCGCGGTCTCGGTGGGGGTGGTGCTGGCCGAGCACATGCGGGCGCAGGGCCACGGTGCGCTGGTGGCGTTCTCCTCGGTGGCCGGTGAGCGGGTGCGACGGTCCAACTTCGTCTACGGCTCCACCAAGGCGGGCATGGACGCGTTCTACACCGGGCTCACCGAAGCGCTGCGACTGGACGGCGTCGGGGTGACGGTCGTGCGGCCGGGCTTCGTGCACACCCGGATGACCGCGGGCTTGAAACCCGCCCCCCTGTCCACCACACCCGAGGCCGTCGCGGCGCTGGTCGTGGACGCGGTGCGCAAGCGTCGGGAGCTGGTGTGGGCGCCGGCGCCGCTGCGGGTCGTGATGAGTGTGCTGCGGCACCTGCCGCGGGCGGTGTTCCGGCGGTTGCCGGTCTGAGCGGTCAGCGCCGGTTTGCGCGATCAGGGTCTGGTGCGCGTGCGATTTCCGCAGGAGTTGATCCCGGAGGTGGACCGCTAGTGATGAATGTCGCTGAACTCGGCGCCCACATCCGTCAGCACTTCACTCAGCGGGCATTCCGACTCGAGACACTCCAGCAGTACGAGGTCGCCTCCGATGGCTCCGACTTCGCCCGCTACCTGGCCGGCGAAGCGGTACCGACGCAGGCACGTAAACAGCCGTGGCTGGATCGGCTCCGCGCCGAGCGTGACCGGGGACTGCGGCGCTCGCGCGTCCGCCTCGTGACCCATCCGATCACTGACTACACCCGGTACGAGTGCGAGTGGGGGTACGCCCCCAACGTCGATGCCGGCGAGGATGTCCGGATCCTCGACCTCGCAGAGGCTCACCTCGATGCCGGCGATCTAGATCGGTTGCTGGCCACCGGCGACTTCTGGCTGCTCGACGATGTTGAGGTCGTCGTCATGCATTACGACGGAAGCGGCCAGTTCGTGGCGGCCGAGCGGGCATCGGACGCCAGCTACTTCCGGGTTGTTGCGGGCCTGGCCTGGGCGCGCTCAGAGTCATTCACGCAGTGGTGGTGCCGGCACGTCGAGTACCACCGAGATCGCTGGGTGGCCTGAGTCTCTTGGCGTCGACCGATGACGCAGAACGGGGGACCCTCCTCGGCCTCGCGGCACGGCTTCGCGCTCTACGCAAGGCGGCGGGACTCAGTCAGGTCGAAGCGGCCGGACTAATCCACGTCAGTCAGGGCAAGATCTCGCGAGCTGAGACCGGCCGCTTCCTCCTCGAACCCGCCCTGGTGCGACAACTCGCCGAGTTCTTCCACGCTGACGCCACGGAAACCGCGGAGATCGTCTCGTGGGCGGAGGCGCTGCGTCCTCAGCGGCTCGACTCGCGCCTGATCATGCAGCGCGGAACCAACCACTTCCAGGAACGCATCAGGCGCATGGAGGAGGCGTCGACCACGGTGCGTTCCTACCAGCCCGGGGTGGTGCTCGGGTCCCTGCAGACCGCAGCGTATGCGACGGCGATATTCGCCAGGCGACCCGCAGCCGAGGCGACCGCCTCGGTCATGGCGAGACTGGAGCGGCACCGGATGATGCTGGAGGACTCGGCCCGTTTGTGGACGCTGCTCCAGACCGAAGGTGCGCTGCTGTGGCACGTAGGCGGGCCCGGCGTCATGGTGGAACAACTGGATCGGCTGATTGAGGCCAGCCGGCTGCCGAACGTTCGCCTCGGCTTGCTCACCCATGCAAAGCCGATGCCGTTCACCGCTGCCCACGGTTTCCACCTCTACGACCAGCAAGCCGTGCAGATCGGGACCAGGACAGCGACGGCGTTGACCACCGACGCCCGCGACATCGCCGAGTACGATGCACTGTTCCGCCGCCTTGAGCAAGCTGCGGCGTTCGGCGACGCGGCACGCGAGGAGCTTCGAGCGATCACCGACAGGTACCGATCGATGATCTGAGGTGAGGGGTCAGTTCCGCAACCGCCGGGGCTCCACCGACACAGGGGAGCCCTGGGCGCTCGGTCACCGGCTGGGCCTCCTTTCGACCTCAGGGGGCAACCGGCACCGGGCTCAGCCTCCGGCGTGGACGTAGCGAACGGGCGCGTAGTGCGCAGGCGCCGGGGGAACCAGCGCGCGCATCCGACGCCGCCCCGGCACCTCCACCCAGTGGTAGGCCAGCGCGGCCAACGGCACCGTCGCCAGCACCACCCCGATCCCGACGACGTGACCGAGCACAGTGCCCGGTCCGAGCTCGGGCAGGTACGCCTGGGCCAGCCAGTACAGCTCGAACATCGGGATGTGAACCAGATATAGGCTGTAGGAGAGCCGCCCGCCGTAGACGGCCCACCGGTGCGACAGCCTCCGCGCCGGGCCGCGGTCGGCCAGCGCGAACGCTCCCACCAGCACCGGGAACAACACGATCACCACCCCGCCACGTCCCGGCCCGAACAGCTCGCCGAGCCACAGGCCGGCGACGATCAGCACCGGTAGGACAGCGGCCGCCACCGAGGCGGAGCGCCGGACGCCATCACCCGCGGTGCGCCATAGGGCACCGCCGGCACGCAGCCGGCGCACCACCAGGAAGGCGAGCACCCCGGCGCCGAACCCGCAGAGGATCCGGACCAGCCAGCTCCCCGGGTAGTACGGGTGTCCCACACTCAGATACGCCCAGGCGATCGGCCCCATCAGCGCGAGCGCACCAATCCCAAGGACCACGAGGGGCAGGTTGCGCATCCGGAAGAACCCGAGTGCGGCCACGGGGAAGAGCAGGTAGGCCAGCCACTCGGCGCTGATCGACCAGGTGGGACCCACCCAGGAGGCACCGTCGAGGAACGCGTTGCCCCAGACCTGCACCATGAACATCTGCTCCAGCCATTCATCGATGCTGATCACCGGCTGCACGGCCTGGAAGGCGATCTGCGCGTCCGAGCCGAACACCAGGCGCGCCACCAGCCAGATCCCGAACAGGTGGAAGACGAGCGCGTACACCGGCCACATCCGGGATGCCCGGGCCCACACGAAGCGGGCCGTCGCGCCGAGGTGTAGCGCCGGGCCCAGCTTCTCCAGGTAGGTGTAGGCGATGACGAAGCCGCTGAGCACGAAGAAGAGATCCACGCCGAGTGCCCCGGAGGTGATCAGCGGTCCCAGCACGTCGACCATCTCGGCGACGCCGGCCAGGTTCGTGAAATGGAAGTGGAACGCCAGTACCCACGCCGCCGCGACGATGCGCAGCCCGGTCAGCCCCCGGAGCTCACAGGTGGAGGAGGCGGTGGCCGAATCCCCTGATGGGATGGACCGAGGTGCGGGAATCATCACGAAACGGCAACGAGAACGCGTATGCCACCGGTACGCACCACGACTGGGTCGTACCGGTATGCCGAGGTTGCTCACAGCAGGTGTCGGGTTCGCTAGAACGATCGAGTGGCCGCGGGCCCAGGATGGCCCAGGCCTCCCGGCACCACCTGCTCACGGTTGGCTACCGGCGATCAACATGCAACACCGCGTCCAGCGGCTCGCGTGGCGCCCGCTTTGAGGTTCTCGCCGGTGGTCAGTCCCGCGACTCGAGTACGAAGACCGACGACTCCCCGGTGCCGGGTGGCAGGAACAACCGCCCGGCGAGGAACTGGACCAGCGACGGGCCCGCCCGCAGCGCGGCGTCGATCAGCTTCGGCAGGCGCCCGTACGGCACGTTCCACAGCCCGTCGCTGCCCTCGCGGACCACGATGAAACCGGCGGCGATGAGGACAGTGCGCCACTGCGCATGCGGTTTGAGGTTGATATGGGTGGGGTCCTGGTACCCGTTCCAACCGGGACCCGCGAGCGCGCGGGCTTTCCCCGCCGGGTCGGGCATCACGACGAGTGCGCGCCCACCGGGCCGCAGCACCCGCCGCCAGCAGGCGAGAACGGTAGCTGCGAGGTCGTCATCGAGATGCTCGAGGACGTGAATCGCGGTGAGCGCCGCGAAGCCGTCGGTCGGCAGGTCCTCTATCGTGGTGTAGATCGGGCAGCCGGGCGCGGTGGTCCGGGCGGTCGTGGCCGAGTACTCCGAGACCTCGAATCCCGATGTCGCACCGTGCGCGGACAGGCGGCGCACCAGGTGGCCCGTGCCGCAGCCGAAGTCCAGGTACGGGCCCGCCCCGGCGTAGCGGCGCACCATCCGCACATACCAACCCAGGGCGGGCCGGTCGCCGGCCTGGCCGTTGGCGTCGTAGTAGGACCGGTCGTAATGGTCGGGCTCGACCTGACCGGGCTCGAACTCGTTGCTCATCGGCCGGTCCGTACCTGGTGGGCGGCCTTGTCGAGGACGATCTCGTAGGCGTCCAGTACCTCCGACACCGAGAATGCGCGTTTGGCGCGCTGAGCGCCGGCCACCCGGTCCGGGGGGTCGGCCTGCAGGTCGAGCAGCGCGCGTGTGATCGCAGCCGGATCGGCGGGTGGCACCAGCACACCGAATCCGGTCTGCATGACCGGCTGGCGTACGCCCGGGAGATCGCTGGAGATCACCGGAACACCGCCCAACATCGCGACAGCCTGCACGATCCCGAAGGCCTCGAACGCGTTCACCGAGGGCAGCGTGAACACATCGAGAGAAGCGTAGAAGTCGCCGATTCGTTCCTCTGGCACGAAGCCGAGCAACTGGATGCGAGGGTCGTCGCCGATCGCGGTGCGGACCTGCTCGACGACGCTGCCCCCTGCGACATGAGTGAAGTCGCCGCCGATGAGTAGCCGTGCGTCGGAGTCCGGAACGGCCCGGAAGCCCCGTACCAGGTACTCCAGACCCTTCTCCCGCACGATCCGGCCGAGGAACCCGACATGCAGGCCGTCGGTCTCCCGGTAGGTCGGCTCGCCCGGCGGCGGTGCGGGGCACGGTGGGGCCACGATGACCATCGACGGCTCGATGGCCGACCACATCCGACTGTGCCGGGCGTAGTCCTCGCTGGTCACCCCGGCCGCCGCGGAGCTGCGCAGGGCGAACCGGTTCGAGGCGTCGACGACGAGGCGTTGCGCCGTGTTGATCAGGCCCGGCGGCAGCGTGACGTCGCAGTGGTACGTCGAGACCAGCGGGGTGCGCAGGCCGGCGGCGATCGCGCCCGCCTCGAGCATCGGCAGCTGGAGCGCGGCCACCTTCGCGCGCGACATCGTCGCGCGGGCCAGGCGGACGAGCTGGGGACTGATCACGCCACGTCCCAGCCGGGCCAACACCGGCGCGCGCAGCACGCGAACCCCGTTGATCTCCTCCTCGCGCGGCAGCGAGGGCTCGTACCGGCTGGTCACGACGGTGATCGAGCGGCCACGGGCGGCGAGGCCCTCGGCCAGGTCGCGCGCCATGTTCGTCAACCCGGACACGTACGGCGCATAGTAGGTCAGGGCGATGACAAGATCGTCGTGACGGCCAGCGCGGGGAGCTTCACCGGACACTCTGCAACACTCGCTCTCGTGATTTGGTCAGCACCAGCGCGGTGCCCACGAGCCAACCCGCCAGGGAGCCGAGGAGGAAGGCGAGCTCGGCGCGCAGCAGCACGTCCGACACCAGGGTCATGGTCAGTGCGGCGACCAGTAGACCGGACAGCCAGCTCCAGCCGACCAGGCGGTGTCGAACGGCGGCCACCAGGACCTGCGTCACGAGCACCATGCCGATGTAGGCGGTCACGCCCACCGCGAGTATCGCGACGTGACCGGCGGGAAGCACGTACTGGGCCCCGAACACCAGGCCCACCAGCCACGGGCCCGCCAGGTACGCCAGCGTCAGCGCCGCGGTGGCCAGTGCGAGGAGTCCGGCGGAGATCCGCCGGATCACCCGGAACAGGGCGGCGCGATCCCCGGAATGCAGCGTCGCGGTCAGCATCGGCAGCAGCGCGGTCTGCAACGGCACGACGAGGAACAGCGGGATGCGGGTCAGGGTGAAAACGGCCAGGAACTGACCGGCGCGGGTGGCGTCGACCTCGTTCGCCGCGAGGGCCGGGACCAGCACCGGCGGGCCGTTGAGGAGTATCTGCGCGCACAGCGAACCCAGCAGCAACGGGGCCACCGCGGCCCACACGGCCCGCGGGCCGAGCGATCCCGCTGCCGGGTCGGCCTCGGTGGCGGCGCGGGTTCGCCTGCGCAGCAGCGACACGAGCTGCGGAGCATGGGAGAGCGCGATCGCGGCGACGAGCGTACAGGCGAACTCCGGGCTGCCTGGATCGCCGACCAGGAGCGCGACGAGCGCCGCGAACCCGACCCGAAGCGCCGCGTCTAGGAACATGATGAACGCGTGGCGGCCCATCCGGTCCATGCCGATCAGTGCGCCGCGGACGACGAACTGCCCCGCCGAGACCACGCACAGCACCCCGAACGCGACCACGGTGACGGTGTGCCCACCGAACGCCCGGCCGAGCAGCGGCCAGGCGAGGGCGAGCAGCGCGATCTGCGCGAGCGCCATCACACCTGCGGTGATCAGCGCGGCCTTGAGGACCCCGAGTGGACGGCCAGGTGTCTGTAGCAGGCGCGCTGTCTCCTGTTCGACGGACAGGAACACTCCGAATCCGGCGACCAGGGCCAGCGACCAGAACGCGCCGAAATAGGCGTAGTCCGCGGCCGGGAGGCTCCGCGCGATGATGGCGAGGTAGGCGTTGACGAGCAGGCCGGACGCCACGATGCCGAGGCCGACCAGCCCTAGCGAACGTGTACGGGAGCCGGGATCGTTTCCCAGGACTCTGACCTCCACCTGGTGCCACGCACCGTCTGTCGACGGCCGAGTATGCCGGGCCCCGGGTTGTCATCAGGGCCAGGGGTTCGGCGCACCGCCCGGGCAGCCGGCCGCGCGGGTGATGTAGAGGTGGCTCTGCCAGCGCGGGCCGGCGCTCGTGTCCTGCTCGACCGACACGGTGACGCCCCCGGCGTCGGCCACCAGACGGGTGACCTCGGCCGTCGGGGTGCCGTGCATCTGCATGCCGCGCCGGAGCCCGCTGAGCACCCGGGCCGGTACGAGCGCGAGGACCGCCCCGACGACCCCCGGGACGGGATCGGAGGGCAGTTGGAAGACCGCCACGGCCCCTGGGGCGGCCACCCGGTAGAACTCGCGGACGTAGCCGTGCGCCAGCGCCGTGGGTATGTGCTGCAGCACGCGACAGGAGTAGACGAGATCGACGCTCCCATCCGGGATGCCGGACAGCCGCGGGCCTTCGTTGTGCACGAACTCGCAGCGCGGGTCGGGGACGAGCTCGCGGGCCTTTGCCAGCATGGTGGGGGAGACGTCGATGCCGATCGCCCGGCTGAACCCGGCGGCGACCAGCCCCGCCGTCAGGCGACCGGGTCCGCAGCCGAAGTCGAGCGCCGTACCCAGCACCGGCTGCGCACCTCGGCGGGTGAGCAGCGCCAGCACGGCACCGACCTCACGGCGGCCGGTACGCAGGAACTCCGCGGTCTCCCAGCGCCGGTCTGAGCGGCTCGGGTAGGTCAGCGCCGCCCACAGCGGATCGCGGCTCCCGAGCTGATCCCAACGGCGGGCGACGTCGGTGAGCTGACAGCTCATCCGCGCACTCTATGGCGTGTCCTCCGGGCCGGACGCAGCGCAACCACGCCTCCGTGGGAGCGTTCCCGAGGCGCCCTGACCGAATCTGATGGGAAATGAAACAACCGTGACACCAGCGCCCGACACCCTGCGCGACGGTATCCGCTCCGATCTGGCGCTGGCGCGCGCCGCGGTGGCTGACGCGCCGGTCAGCACCGTGGCCCGCCCGCCCCGCGGTATCGCGGTGCTCGCCGCGATCGCCGGGCTGATCGCCGCGGTCTGCGCGCTGGCGCTGCCGTTCGCTCCCGTGTCGGTCAACCAGCCCACGGTGAGCTGGCCACAGGACCCCGCCCGACCCGAGTCGACCCTGTTGACGCTGACCGCGTATCGGCCGCTGGCCCTCGACGTGCGCTTCAGCTGTGACATCGCTCGGCTGGCCCAGGCGGCCGGGGGCGTCGTGGTGTCCACGGTGCTGCCCGGGCCGCCGGCCGCCGGGTCGGTCGGGATGCTCGTCACCGCGGCGGATGGCCGGGTGCGGGTCCGCGCGCTGGACCGGCTGCTGCTCGACGAGCCGCTGGGGGCGCAGACGTGCGAGTACCGGATCACCGGCGAGAGCCGCGGCCTGCCCAGCTTCGTCGGTGTCCCACCCGATCCGGCCGATCCGTCCGCTCCCGACCTGGAGGCGTTCGCGGGCCCGGACAACGCCGAACTGACGATCAGTCGGGACGGTACCGCGCTCGTCCGCGCTCCCGCCGAGCAGCTCCCCGACGTCGATGTCCTGGCCACGTCGCTGACGCTGATCCCCCCGGGAGAGCTGGCCGTCGAGCTGCGCGTCGACGACGAGTTCACGAGCAGCCCCACCCCGGTCAAGAGCGTGCTCATCGGGATACTCGGCTTCGCGCTGCTGGCCACCGCTGTCCTGCTGTGGGGGATCGACCGCCGGGCCGACCGGGTCCGGCGGGTGCGGGGTCGCGCGGTGCCCCGGGTGGTGGACATCCTGGTGCCGTCCGTCGTCGTGTTCTGGATGTTCGTCGCTCCAGCCACCGACGACGACGGCTACTACGCGGCGATGGCGCGCAATGCGCAGGTCTCGGGTGACGTCGGCAACTACTACCAGCTCTACGATCAGAGCTTCACACCGTTCACCTGGTTCTATCAGGGGCTTGCCTGGTGGCAGCAGCTCCTCGGGGACGCGCCGGTGCTGCAACGGATCCCGGCCGTGGTGTTCGGGTTGCTCACCTGGTTGGTGCTGCGCCGGTTCGCCGCGGCAGCGTTGACGGAGTGGGCGCCGACGCGACGCCGGATCCGGGCCGCGACGCACGGCGTGCTCGCGGTGGTCTTCCTCGCCTGGTGGGTGCCGCAGGACATGGGAGTGCGCCCGGAGACCGTCGTTGCACTGTGCGGAGCCGCGACGATGCTCGCCGTGCTGGTCGCCGCCCGCCGGCAGCGTCTCGCCGTCGCATGGTCGGCGTTCGCGCTGGCCGGGCTCGGGTTCGCGGCACACCCCACCGGGTTCACGCTGCTCGCCCCGTTGATCGCCGGGTTGCCCCTGCTCCGGCCGCTCGTGTGGGTCCCGGGTGACCGCGCCGGCACCGCACTGCGCGTCCTCGCTGTCGGCTCCGGCGCGATGGTGGCCCCGCTGGTGGCCTTCGCCGACGGGGCGATGCGCGACTTCCTCCGCGGCCAGACGATCTTCCTCAGCATCCAGGGACAGGATGGCTGGACCACCGAGATCCAGCGCTACGGCTTTCTGCTCACGGCCAACCCGATGGGCAACTACGCCAAGCGTGCGGCGATCCTGGTGTGCCTGGTCGCGCTCGTCTGGTTCGCGGTGCTGGCTGTGGCCGCCCGCATGCGCCGCGTCGCGTTGCCGATGCCGATGCCGTTCGCCGGGTCCACCACCGCACTCGCCTTCGCCGCGCTGTGGCTCACGCCGTCCAAATGGACCCACCACTTCGGTGCGTTGGCCGGCGTCGGGTCGGTGTTCCTTGCCTTGTTCCTGGTGATGGGCGTGCCGCTGGCGCGGCGGGTGCTCGGGGGTGCGCGGATCCCGATAGGTGTGCTCGTCGCCGCGGCTGGGTCGTTCGTGGTGGCGATCGCGCTGGGCTGGCACGGCCCGAACCAGTGGCCCTACGCTCACCTCGACGGGATCCGTCGACCCAACCTGCCTCCCGCCGTGAAGAACGTGAGCTTGGACAGCCCGTCCCTCTGGGTCCTCGTCGTGGTGGCCACGATCTTCGTCCTGATCGCAGCCCGCCGGTTCACCGGCATTCGTGGCCACCGGTGGAACGCCCTCTGGGCGGTGCCCGTCGTCGTCGTGCTGTCGCTGGCCGGCACCACCGTGTACACGGTCGGGACGTTCGGCTCGGCCGCCGTCGACGGGGTACCCCGCGAATCCCTGTGGGCGCAGGGCCTGGCCGACCCGACGGCGCAGGAGTGTGTCGCCGCAGGCGCGGTCGAGGTGTTCGACCCCTTCGCCGCCACCACGCTGCCACCGGCGGTCGGGCTGCCGACATCGGCCGCCCCGGACGGCTTCGTGCTCGGCGGCGGTTACGTCACCGAGAGCAGGCCGTTGGGCAGCGCGACCGCGCAGGTCTGGGGCAGCCTCGTGCCGCGTGCCGGCCGCACGGCCGAACGGACCGCCGGTGAGATGTCAACGCGCTGGTACCGAATGCCCACCGGAGGTCCGGACGGCTCGGCGGTCACCGTACTGGCGACCGGAACGTTGGCCGGGGGCAACGTTCTCACCGCCGTGTACGGTCGCCAGGAAGACGGGCTCGTCCTCCCGGCCGGTACGGAGTCGATCAGCGACGATGCCCGGAGCCCGGTATGGCGGACGTTCCTCCTGACCCCACCCGTGGGTGCCGACCTCGTGCGTTTGGACGCCGTCGATGCCACCGGTGGTGTCCACGGCTGGCTCGCGTTCACAGCGCCGGCGTTGCAGCGTCCGGTCGAGCTGGCCGAACTCATCCCGGCCAGCGCCCCGGTGGCGTTGGGCTGGCAGGTCGCTTTTGCCTATCCTTGTCAGCGGCAGATCAGTGTCGTCAACGGGATCACGGAGTCGCCGTCCTATGCCGTGCTCTTCGGTGACGAGCCTCTGGCGGGGCTGGCCGACGCCACCTGGCAGCCGTTCCGGGGTGGGGTCTTCGGCCAGGTGACGCGCAGCCAGTCCGGGCAGCAGTTGGCCATGGTGTCACCTGAGGGGGCCTCCTTGCAGGTGTACGCGTTCGGGAGCTCCCTCGTACGCAGCGGCTATACCCTCACCACCGACAGGCGCATCGCGGCGGGCGCTTCGACGGCGGTCGGCTGACCCTGCGACCGCGCCGACCAACGACCTCCCCGACAATGGCCACGATCGTCGACGCACCGACCGGAGGGGACGACCGCTTCAGATGCTGCGCACACCGGAGGGCACCGATACGCAGGCAGAGCAGGGCTACACGGAGCCGGTCACCACGATCCGGGCGGCGCCGAACGGGATGCCGGCTCGGGCATCGTCGCGGTTGGTCGCCCAGCGTGGGCTGTTCTTCGGCCCGTCCGCGCTCGTGCCCGAGGACCTCTACGCCGTGGTCGAGGAAGGCCTCGCGCGACGCGAGCGTGACCGGGTGGCGCTGCTGCCCGGGAGCCGGGTCAGCACGAACACCTACTTCGGCCGGTTCCATGCCACCTACTGGCAGCGCTGGACCGACGTCACCGAGGTCGAGGTGGCCGCGGTCGTGTCCGGAACCGGCCGGGTGCGCGTGCTGGCATCGGACACCAACAAGGTCTGGCGGATCGTCGCCGCCGAGGAGATCCGCGACGTCACGGCCGGCGCGATCCGGCTGGTCGCCCAGATCGACCGGTTCCTCGACGGAGGCGGGCTCTGGCTCGAGATCACCACCGAGACCGGTGAGCTCACGGTCTCCGACGTGCGGTGGACCGTCGCCACCCCGGAGCTCAGCCGGCCGACCGCGGTCGTGATCTGCACCTACAACCGCGTCGACGACTGCCTCAACACACTCCAGGCGATGGCCGATGACCCCGAGGCGCTCAGCGCGGTCAGCCCGATCTACGTGGTCGACCAGGGCAGCGACCCGCTGGAGTCACGGCCGCGCTTCACGAGCGTCGCCGCCCAGTTGGGGGAGCGGCTGCGCTACCTCCGCCAGCCCAACCTCGGCGGCGCCGGCGGCTTCACCCGCGGCCTGTACGAGGCCACCGGAGGTGACCCGGGTGATCATTCCGATGTGCTGTTGATGGACGACGACGTACTGTTGGAGCCCGAGATCCTCATCCGGCTCACGGCCTTCGCCGCGCGCACCACCCACCCGACGATCGTCGGCGGGCAGATGCTCAACCTGCTGCATCCCGCCCACCTGCACATCAGCGCCGAGTTCGCCGATCCTGAGCGGCTCCGTGTCGGCCGTCCGGTGCCGGGCGCGCTGCGCGAGGCCTACCTGCTGGGCCAGGACGAGCGCGGCCTGCCGATCGTGCAGGACCGCCGGGTGGACACCGAGTACAACGGCTGGTGGTCCTGCCTGATCCCGGCCGCGATCGTCCGCGCGATCGGCTACCCGCTGCCGCTGTTCTTCCAGTGGGACGACATCGAGTTCGGCTACCGCGCACGCGCCCACGGCTTCCCGACGGTCGCGCTGCCCGGCGCCGGCGTGTGGCACGCCGACTTCGGGTGGAAGGACTGGGACGAGTGGCACCGGTACTTCAACATGCGCAACGGCCTGATCACTGCCGCGCTGCACACCGGGTTCTCGGTGAGGACGATCGGTCGCACGCTGTCGGTGCTGCTCGGCCAGTACATCGTGGCGATGCACTACGGGCTCTCCGCCACACTGATGCGCGCCGTCGAGGACTTCCTGAAGGGTCCCGAGATCCTGCGTGACGGCTCGGCCTCCGCCGCGGCGGAGATCCGCCGGATCAGGGCGGCGTACCCGGAGACGGTCATGCACCCCTTCTCGGAGGCGCCCGAGGACTTCCGTGAGCTGCAGGTCGTCCGTTCGCCCGGGGAGCCGAGCCGCGAGCTCCTCACCTGGGCCAAGCGGGTGGCATACCAGGTGGCCGACCGATCGATGCACCGCACCGGACTGGTACCGGCCGGCGACGCACACTGGTGGCACGTGTCGCTCTTCGAGCGCGCGGTGGTGACCGACATGTCCGAGCAGGGCATCCGGGTGCGCACCCGCGACCGCGCCCTTGCCTGGAAGCTCGCGAAGCGGGGGGCGCGGCTGCTGCGCCGGTTCGCCGCCGAGGGGCCGGCCGCGGCGGCGCGGTACCGCGCGGAGATGGGGCAGCTGACGAGCCGGGAGAACTGGACCCGGCTCTACGGGCTGGACGAGCAGGGCGATTCGCGGGTGAGGTGAGGTGGCCCGGCGATGCCGGGGGTGGAACGGTTGGACGGCCGGGAGATCGTCGGCTCGGCCGATCGATCATACAGCTCGCACCGCAAGTGTCTAGTTATTAGACACTTGATATGTCTAGCTGCTAGACATACTCTGTGAAGGCACGTGAGGTCAATCGACGCATCGAACGGTTGGGCGGCGTGACGGTCCGGCAGGTCGGTTCGCATCGGCGATACCGGCTTGTCTACCGCCACTCCGATACAGGTCAGGAGACGACGGCGTTCACCACGGTGCCTCAGCATACTGGCGAAATCCCGAAGGGGACGTTGCGAGCGATCGAGCGTGACCTCGAGGCTGCGCTAGGGAAAGGGTGGCTGCGATGAGCGATGAACATGTCTACCGGGTCGTGGTCACGCGCGAAGACGAGGTGTGGCTTGCCGATGTACCGGAGCTCGACGGGGCGCACACGTACTCCCGAACGCTCGCCGGCCTTGACCGTGCGGTCCGGGAGGTCATCGTCCTGGCCGCTGACCGGCCCGATGACGACATTCCTCAGCTACGGCTGGACTACGAGTACCGGACCGGCGATTCCGACATCGACACGACTGCCGCAGAAGTTCGTGCACTACGCGCGCAGGCCGACCAGCTCGCGGCTGCGGTGAGTAGTCGTACGGGCACCACCGCCGCCACGTTGGTGGCTCGAGGATTTTCGGTCAGAGACATCGCCGCAATCCTGGGCGTCAGCCCTCAACGGGTCTCCCAGCTGACCCACCGCAAGGCGGGCTGATGGGCAGCCGCTCGCCCCGCTGCGCAACGCTTTAGTCTTTCGACGGCTCACTGCACTCAGTGGTTCTGATACCTGTCCCAGCTCACGGTACAGACACACCCAGCGGTCCGCCCCCTCGCCCGGAAAGGATCCAGGCCGCGGCGCCAGCCACAAGGGCGCCTCCGGCGTCGCTGCGCGATGGCCTTCGGCCACCCTTGCCCCTGGGCGACCGGCTCAACAACCCTCGAAGATCTGCTTCCACCCCTCGCGGCTGGTCAGCTCCGGCTGGGCCGCCCGGTAGCGGCGGCGCAGCTCCGGCCAGGACTTCGCGATCTCCCGATGCTGGGCGATCGACCGCACGAGCATCGACCGGAACTGCTGCGGATCGCGCCTGCGGAACGTCACCCCGCGGCCGTCGGGCGTGGACACCGTGGCCGAGTCCAGCTGGGACAGCACGAACCACTGCGCCTGGCGCGACGGCACGTTGCGCTGCGGCACCGCCTGGTGCGCCGCGTCGGGCTTCCGGAGGTTGCGCAGGACGCTGCGGGCCAGTCCCTTGACGATCGCGACCTTGCTGGTCGGCGCCTCGGGGAACGTCTGCGCCGCGAGCTCGTCGAGCTCGGAGAGCGGCACCTGGGTGGCCGAGTCGAGCGGGCGGCCGTCGTCGTACTCGGCGCGTCTGGCCCGGATCTCCCCGAGCACCGTGGGTAGCTTCGGGAACAGCGCCTCGGGCCCGGCCAGGAAGTCGCGCAGCGCCATCTCCTGGAGCGCCACCGCTGAGTACTCCATGAGCATCAGATGGCGCAGGGTGCGCTTGAACGTGTCGAGCAGCATCGCCCGGGGGTTGTCCGGCCCGTGCAGCGCCGCCGCGACGAACCGGTTGCGGTAGTGGAAGTAGGCCTGCCAGTCGCTCGTGTCGTCCTTCTCCATGAACGACATGTGCCAGATCGCGATGCCCGGCACGGTGGCGGTGCGGTAGC
>JBOHEP010000537.1:0-31467 GCA_050701075.1 Pseudonocardia sp.
GCGGTGGCGCCGCGCGCACGGCTGGCAGCGGGCAGCCCGATTCGATCCATTCGGCCGCGATGTCGCGCCAGGTCTTGTGGGCGGTGCCCGGTGTCACCCCGTTCAACGTCCGCGCCATCCGGTGATCCCCGATGGTGAGCTCGGTGAGGAACCGACTCGATGCGGGATCCCCTGGTGTGACCCACCCGTTGGCAGGGTCGGCGATCGCAGCCAGCAACGCAACCGGCTGCTGATCGAACCACCACGCCACCGGCTGGGTGATGGGGCTGTCCGTGCCGTCCGGAGCCGCGCCGGTGAGGTGGTTGGTGGCATGGCCCCCGGTACCCTCCTGCCGCGGGCGCAGCGTCGTGATCATCTGCACCATCCGCAGACCGATGTCGGTGTCTGGTACGGGTGGGGGGGTGGCGTCGGAAAGGGATCGCGTCCAGTCCTCCCAGATCCGGATCTCCTCGTCGGTGAACACTCGGAACATCGGACCCGTCGGGCGGAGCAGCTCGAAGAACGGGCTGCCCGCCACGTCGCCCGCGACGATGTAGGCCGAGCTCACCAGCTGCGCCATGAAGCCACGAGGGTCGGCGAACCAGTTGTTGAGGAGGTTGTCGCCGAGCTTGCGCGACCCGTGGTTCTGCGCGCCGAAATGCTCCTTGCGCCGGATCATCTCCAGGACCCGCTTCTCCGGAGTGGGGCGTCGCTGGATGCGCCGTCGAAAGTCCTCACCGAGCCCACCGGTGGTCGCGAACGCGACATATCCGTCCCAGATCCGCTGCCACACCTCCTGCACCGCCTGGTCACCGCTGGATGCCCGTACCTCGTCGAGGTAGAGCTCCACGGCGCGTCTGGCCATCGCGCCATGACCCGTCGCCGCGTTGTCGATGCCGATGTGCAGGCTGTAGAACAGCGGGTCGATCCCCAGTGCCTCCATCGCGCGGACCTGCGGCCTGACGCTGATCGCCGTCCACTCGAGGTACAGGGTCATGCCCAGGATCTCGGGCAGATAGTCCTCGGAGAACTCCGCGATGACGAGCTGGAACAGCGGTGAGGTGAACGCCGAGTACACGATGGTCTCATTCTCGATGTAGGCGCGGCTGGCCACGGGCTCCAGGTACACCCCGACGCTGTGCAGCAGGTCGGTGTAGACGTTCGAGTGGTTCAGCTTCGGATCACCGTTGCCGAGCTCGTCGGACCACACGTTGAACAACAGTGCCCGAACCTCGTCGATCGGGCCGAGCTTGCCGACGTTGCGCAGCCAGGCACCGTCGACCTGGTTGAACGGAGCCATCTGCACCAGGCGCTCCACGAGACTCTCGCGGGAGGTGAGGCTCGTCGAGCCGAGGGAGAAGGCGTCGGCCTCCTGCGCGGCCTTGGTGTAGATGTGTTCCAGGCGCGAGCGCAGCACCCGCGTCGAGTAGGTGAACGGTCGGTAGTCGTCCGGGCAGCGTGGCGACCGCTGCAGCGCGCGGGCGTCGTCCAGGAACCGCTGCGCCAGCTCGCGGGCCATGGGCAGGAAGTCCGGATGGGACTCGATGTTGAGCATGATGTGGAAGTACTCCCGGTCCTTCATCCCGAAGTACGGGCGGCGCTCACCTTCCACGAGCACCACTGCGCCGTTCGGGAGGGACTGGGGCCGAACGATGCCGAGCTCGCTCCAGGCCCGCACCATGTCGTTGTTGCCGGCGGCCGCGTCTCGCACGTACGGGTCCTGGCCCAGACCGCGGTCCCACGCCTCGCCGGCGAACCGCAGGTCCTCCAGCGCCGCCCGCGGGGTGTCGGGATCGTCGGCGGCCACGAACGCGGCGAGCACCGCGTCGTACTCGGTCTGCGAGATGACCTCGTCCGGGCGCTGCGCCGGCCACCACCGGGTTCGGCAGTCGTAGAAGTCGGCGTGCCACGGCACCGCCATCCGCTTGGTCGCGTCGCCCGGCGCCAGATCCGGACGTAGCCGGTGGGGCTCGATGTACAGTGCGGCGTCCCGGGTGGTGTAGGTCATCTCGATGCCCGGGAAGAAGGGCCCGCCGACGCACGCCTCGGAGCTCGCCCGGTCCAGGGCGTGAGGTTGCTCGCCGATGCTCAGCTGGGTGGGCGACTGCGGCACCTCCGGGACGCCGGCCCAATCCGGTACGAAGTCACCCTCGGCCCACCGACGCATCGCCTCGTACTGGTGGGGCAATAACGAGAACCAGGTGCTCGGCACACCTGTCCGCGTGAAGCCCGCGTCGCCCGAGAGCTGCGGCATGTAGGTGAGGTTGGCCTGCCGGACGGCATCCGCGCCCGTCGCGTCCGGGTTGCGCAGCCGGGCGAAGACGCGTCGGCGCAGCGGCCGGGCCGCCGCATCGTTGCTGCCCAGCCGGCGAACCGTCCGCGGGTTCAGGAAGTCGCCCGCGGCGCCCTGCCCGTGTCCGCGACGGGCCAGAGCGTTCACCCATCGCAGCCCCGCGATGCGGGACAGCACCGGGAACACGTCTTCGGTGAACGACACCGCGTCCGGCTCGGGTAGCCAGCCGGCGTCGCGGGCGACCGAGGTCTGTACGTCGTACAGGCTCACCAGATTGCCCACCGCAGGAGCGAAGTCGGGCGGTCCGACCACGACCCACGAGCTCGCCGTGACCGGCACAGCCGACCCGTCCTTGAGCGTGACGGTGGCCGTGACCGGGCCGTCGGATGTGTCGTCGAACCAGTTGTCGTTGTTGGCGTAGTCGGTGACCCGGCTGCCGTCGGTGGACTCCGCGCGCCCGGCACCGCCGAGGACGATCAGCCTGCCTGCTTCGTCTGTCCGGATCTCGCCGAGCGCCACCGGGACCCCGCGGAACCGGCCGGTGTCGAACCGGTGCCCCGGCCCGCTGGTTGCGGCGCCGCTGATCGATCGGGGTCCGGGGTCGATGTCGAGTGACGCGCGGTCCTCGACACCGGCGTTGCGCAGCGGCTGCGGGTGGCCCCCCGCGGCGGCTTCGGCCTCGGCCGCCGCACCCTCGAACCTCGCCCAGCCTGCCTTGCGGTTGGCCAGGTGGACCGTCCAGGTGATGTCCGCCTCGGCAGCGGTCAGCTCCTGCACGACGTCGTCCTCGGCGTCGAACCCGTACACCCGGAACCGGCAGGCCTGCCGTTTGATTCGTCCCTGGCGATCCTTGAACCTGCCACCGGCATCGACCGGACGCCCGGGAACCTCAGGGCCGAGCAGGTACTGGTCGGGACTGTTGCCGACCCGGGCGAAGCCGATACCCGGATAGATCTTGGCGTACGCGACGGCGGGGTGACCGGTCGCGACCGGTTTCGGCGCACTGCTCGCCGTTGCAGCTGATGTCGGCTCAGCGGCCGATAGCGCCCGCCCGCTCCGGCCGGCGGGCGAGGTCGACTCCTCGGCCGTGGCCGTCGGCGCGACGTCGCCAGAAGGGGGCGTCCGGCCACCGGCGTTCGACACGGTAGTAGGCGCCCCGCTGTCGGAGATGGTCATGGAAACTCTCCCTTTCCGTGTCGGTGTAAGCGACCATCGCCGAAGGGTCGCCGTCGATATCCGCGCCGATGGCGCCCGCGGCCGTTCGCCCGGTGACCAGGCCGTGCAGAACCCCGGAGGAGCCCAACGGGTGATGGCTCGCGGCGGCGTCACCCACCGCGAGCCATCGCGGACCGTGCAGTGAATCGATGATCGACGTCGAGGCCGCGACCAGGATGGGGACGGTCCCGCCGGACGCGACCCTCGCGCGGGTGTGCGGTGCGTACTCGAGGAGATCGCGCCAGCCGTGCGAGTGCCGGGCGCGACGCCAGTCCACCAGGTCGGCGTCGCTGAAGAGAATGGCGACCAGTCCCGTCGCGGTCGGTGCGGAGTACCACCAACCGGTCGGTACCGCCTCGACGAGGGTCGCCGGGTCGGCGTCCGGGACCGCGCAATGGACCACGAGCCCGACGAGATGATCGTGCTGCACCCGGCAGGCGCCGAAATGCCTGGCCACCTGCGCGCTCCGGCCTGTGGCGTCCACCAGGTGGGTCGCCTCGACGAGATGATGAGCACCGTCGGCGCCGTCGAGACGAAGGCGAAATCCCTGCCCAGCGCCCGTGTTCTCGATCCGCCGCACTGCTCCCGGTTGCGGGTGGGCTCCGGCCGCGACGGCGGCAGCGCGAAGCACCGCCTCGAGGCGGCCTCGCTCGATGTGCCAGCCGCCGCCATGGGGGCTGCGAAGGTGCTCCCAGGTGCGCAACTGATCGCTTCCCCACGCCGATCGGTTCGCCCGGCACGGTCGGCTGTGCAGCGAACCGAACACCTCCATCAGTCCCAACTCGACGAGGTGTCGGGTCGCCTCCGGAGGCAGCGTCTCCCCGAGCTCAGGGCGACGTCGGACCGGGCCGTGGATCAGCACGACCCTTCTGCCGCTGCGGGCGGCACAGAGCGCGGTGACCGAGCCGGACACGCCGGCTCCGATCACCGCGAGCTGCGCGCTCGTCCCGATGGCCAGGTCGGCACCCATCACGCTGTCGACCCGCTACACCAGGTTGACCGTATCGTCGCCGAACGGCTTGGTGATCCGCACCGATGTGGCTCCGATGCCACCACCCGGTCGTCGGTCATGCCGGCGTCTCCTCAGCCTCGTACCGAGGATTCTCCCCGACGGGCCGTCACCCGGCCGTCACCGGTGCATTGCGTCGGCGGTCAGAGGCCGTGACGTTCAGGTGATGGCGGCGTGACGAGTCGGCGGATATGTTCTGTTCAGCGGGGGCAAAGCTGTGCAGCGCCGAGGAATGATCCGCGCCATCCGGGAGAAACCGTCGTGGAGATCGAACTGCTCGTCTTCTCCGGTCGTGAGAACCCGCGCTGGGTGCTCACCGACGTGGAAACGCAGCAACTGACACGACTGGTCGACGCATTGCCACCCGGTCCGCCACCGCCGGAACCTCCGGGGCTGGGATATGGCGGCTTCCTCGTCACGATCTCAGGTGACCGGGGGGAGCTCGACCAGAGCATGATCGTTTATCAGGGTGCCCGCATCGGAGCAGCCGACCTCGGCGATACCTACCGGGACGATGCAGGTCTGGAGCAGTGGCTGATCACCATGGCGCGACAACGTGGCCACGGCGAGCTGCTCGATGCCCTCGGACGGTAATAGCCGACGTTCGACGTTCGCGCGCACATCGCGCGCACATCGTGAGAAGGAGGCTGGAGTCATGCTTGAGGTGGAGATCGACGTTTTCTCTGGGATGCCGAATCCTACGTTCGAGTTGTCGGACGGAGAGGAGCAGGAGCTGACCGAGAGGATCACGGCTGAACCGGAACAGGTGGCCGCGGTCGCTGATTCCCTGGAGAGCTTCGGACTGGGTTACCGCGGCCTGATCCTCAGGCAGGTGAAGACCGACGCGGGCGCTTGGTCAAAGGCGATGACGTCGCAGGAGTTCCCGATTCCGGGCCGGGTCGAAGGAGCGCCGGGGGTACGTTCCAACGAGTTTCGTCTGGGTGTCGATCGAGCGCGATCGCAGAGCGCGGCGGACTGGCTGCTCGCGCTCTCAGAGCGCAAAGGCCTGGCCATCAGCGACGAGGTTCGCGAGGTACTGCGGCAAGGAGTGCAACCGCTGCCTGCCGCTGAGGGCGCGGAGGAACGACCCCCTGAGGGGGACTTCGACGTCGAGGACGGCGATGAGCCGGGGCAGGCCCCGCGCGGGGCGACGTGGTGGGCATGCAACCCGGCGTACTACAGCGCCAACGCGAGCTACTTCAACACACCCGACGCCGTGACCCGCAACAACTGCTACTGTTTCGCGTCAAACCATCTGGCGAATGTCCGTTTCGCTCGGCCGGGGCAACGCGGAGGGCGGCCGGCGACGTCGATGTCCTGTGGGGCATGCGTCGACGGGCTGCGGGCGGACGGCTGGATCGACAGCTGCCAGGTGGACACTCTCACGATCGCGATGGTGATCTGGCCGGGCAACGACTACCACTTCTATCGCGTCGTGACCGCAGGTCCTGACTGGTGGTGGGGCCACAAGCCCGGTGGGACGCCGGCGCGGTACACCGACAACAGCAATCGGGCGATCAAGCAGCCGCTCTCCCCGATCAACTGTGATCGTGGTCCGTACACCCATTTCTGCGGCTACTTCTATCAGAACAACGCGACAGCGTTCGTCGCCTGAGCGCCGCAGCATCCGAACGAACAGCACTTTTCGTCCAGTAGGTCTGGACGAAAAGTGCCGTTCGTTCGCGGCGCTGGGTTGCCTATTCCTAAATCACCAGGTTGACTGTGTACTTGTCGTTGTCGCCGCCGTCCCTCAAGCGCGTGCCGACCGTTCCGTACGCGGCTGTGGAACCTATGTTGAGACACGAGGAGAACGCGTCCCGATACACGTATATCGGGCCGTAATCGCCACTCCAGAGGCGGCCGTCCGCGGCCTCGGCGTAGTAGCAGAAGTATCGGTTGCTCGTGTTGAATGCGTGGACGCTCTGGCCGTTGCTGACATTCCACCAGCCCGCCGTCGCCCAGTTCCCGTACTGCCCGCAGGTGCCCGGGTCATAGCGCATGATGGCGATCCAGATCCGGGGACCGTAGCTGTTCTTGAAGTGCACCTCCACGGCGATCAGTCCTCCCCGGCCGGCCGCTGGTCCTGCTGAGCGAGCGGATCCCTGGAGACCGGCTCAGTTGCGCGGGGCGGTAGTACACCGTCGCCCCCGGCTGCCGAGCCGGCCGCCGCCGAGTACTCCTGCTGGTCATCGAATCCAGAGCTGTCATCGCTGGACTGCTCTTGGAGGGGGGCCGCCGCCGGGTGCCCGAATGCGCCTGTGGGCTGCGGCTCACTCGTCGGGTTCTCGTTTTCCATGAACAACTTCCTTCCTGTCATCGGTTCCAGGTGTCCAACCGCGAGCGCAGCTCACGGAGGGCGTCGGCCGCGGCGGCGAGGCGCTTGTCGCGTCGCTCGCGGATCCCCCGCTCGCGGAGGGCGAGGTGCTCGAGGAGCGCGAGGCGTTCTCGTCGGCCCGAGTCGTCGAAGGCTCGCTCGTACTCCGCGGCAATCCCGGGCATCGACGCCGGGAGGGCCTCCTCGATCAGGGCCGTGATGAGTGCCGCTTCGGCGGGCACGATTCTGGTCCAGAAGTCCGGGCACGGCCGGCCACGCACGGACTCCAGACAGTCGGCGACGAGCGCGGCGGCGGCGTCGGGGTCGAAGGTGGGGCGATCCTCGCGCTGCGCGATGACCCAGTCGAGGACGACGCGGTTGAGCGCGGCACCGCAGTCGATGCGGCCGGTGCTGCGGGCCAGGGCGTCGGCCTCGCCGTAGTGGTCGCGCGCTCGTTCGAGCGCGGCGGTCAGCACCCCGGCGTCCGCGCACTGAGCCCGGCGCCGCTCGACGCCGGCCAGCAGGCTCCACCGCTGCGGCGTGGGGCCCAGCGCGAGCAGGGCCCGCGCGTACCGTTCGGCGTCGGCGAAGAGCTTCGCTGCGGCAGGCGCATCCGAGACGGCGACCGGGTCGTTCGGCGCAGCCGAGATGGCGACCGGGTCGTTCGGCGCAGCCGAGATGGCGGCCGGGTCGTCCGGCGCAGCCGAACCGAGTTCGGCTGCCCATGTGGCCAGGACGGTGACCAGCTGCACCACGGCCCGTTCCGACCCGTCTCCGTCTCGGGCGGTCCTCGCGCCGTCGAAGGCCTCGACGGCGCGCTGGTACCGGCCCAGCGCCATCCAGACCTCCCCCGCCGCGCAGAGTTCGGCCGCGCCGAGCCACTCCGCGGGGACCGCCGCGAGCAGCCGGTCCAGTCGGCCGGCCACGTCAGGGTCGGTGCCCGCCTCGGCCCGTCCGCACAGGGCACTGAGGCGGTCCCGAAGCTCGCGGCGCGCCATCGGATCACGCTCGGCGTGGTGGGCCGCGGTCGGTTCGGCGATCCGGAACGCGGGCGGGCCGTACACCTGGTAGGCGCCCCAGGTGTTGATGCGCCGGTCCTGGTGGGTGTCGAAGACCTCCCGCCGCGCGGTCAGCGACGCTTCGCCGAGGTCGGATCCGCGAAGCAGCTGGTCGTAGAGGATCTCGGCGAAATCCGCCGCCGCGAGGTCGTCGACAGCCCAGCCGGCCGCGACGACGGCGCGCACACCGTTGTCGACCAGTTGTCGCGAGATCCCCGCAGCAAGCCGGTCCGGACGGTACGGGGGAACGGCCTCGAGCCGCTGACCGTCGGGGCCCGGTCCTCGAGGACGCAGGGCGGCGAGGTGACAGCAGTTGAGGAAGACCAGATCCGGCGTCGTCATCATCTTCTCGATCTCGAGCGCCGTCAGGTAGGTGTCGGTGCCGATCACCACGCCGCTGCGGGTCGGGTCGGGGGAGACGTTGCCGTGCCCGGCGATGTGCACGATGCGGTATTCGCCGGTGAACAGTGCATTGAGGATGTCGACCGCGAGCTCGCCGGTGGCGTTCTCGTCGCCGATGACCGCTGTGACCTGGTAGCCGTGGCCGGTGAGGACGTCGACGACCCGGCGAGCCTCCCGCGCGGCCTCCGGCAACCGGGCCAGCCCGGCGGCCGGTGGATCGCCGATGACCAGGGCGCGATGGCCGGTCGCGGCGCGACCCACCTCGCGGAAGGTCCGGGTCTCCAGGCGCCGCACGATGCCCACCTCGACGCCGAGCGGCCGGGGGCTCTGGTCATGCGACCTGGTGGCGAGCATCTCGAAGGGAAGCGCCGCGGCGTGCTCGTCGATGACGTACATCAGGTTCTCGCCGTGGCGGCCCTGGCGTTTGAGCGAGTTCGGCACCAGCAGCTCGTAGAGGGTGTTCCACAGCTGCGGATCGGCGTCCGGGCGATCGATCGTGGCGGCCACGAGCAGATCGAGCAGCTCGCGCTGCCCGGTACTGACTCCCTGCTCGGCGCGGGCCGCCCGCCCGAGGCTGGTGAAGGAGAGCTCGACGAGGCGGTCCTCCCCGATCGCGTCCCCGGGCCCCTCGGCTCGTTCGGCCGCGTTCGCGGCGACGACCCGCACCGTCTTCCAGGCCCCCTGCGAGTACATCGGCGACGGTTCCCCCGGGAGCCCGTTGCGGCCGTCCACGAGGTGCCGGTCGACCCGGATCTCCGAGCCGTCGGAGCCGAGCACACCAGGCAGCTCGGCCGCGGCACGGATGGCCTCGATGGCCCGCTCCTCGTAGAGCTCGACCAGGACGAGCCGGTCCACCGTGACCGGGTGGGCGAGGTCGGCGAGGCGCCGGTTGGCCCGGCATACCCCGGATACGATCGCCGTCACCGATGCCGAAACCGCCAGCGGTGCGACGCCGCCGGCCCCGATCAGGACCGCCGCGACCGGGAGCCGGCCGACGATGCCCGTATCGTCCGAGTCGAGCACCTCCATCACCAGTTGGAGGACTCCCGTCGTCACCCCGGCGGCCAGCCGGCCCGGCGTGATGTCCCCGGCGTCACCCAGTCCGATCACCACCGCGGCGAGTTCGGTGCCGCGCCGGAAGACCTCACAGGTACCGGCTCGGCCGGGGTGCTGGCCGAGCCCCGCGCGCCGCCCCAGGGCCCCTCCCAGATGTCTGTCCAGGACACTGTCGGCGCCCTTCAACGGGGTGCCGTCGTAGGTGCCGACGAGCACCGGCGCCCCCGCATAGCGCAGATCGCCGTGCATGACGCTGATCTGAAGCATCTCGGATCCCGTCGTTCGCGCCCGGCCGCCACCCCACGCCGGCCGGACCAGCTCGGCCGAGGTCGGCGTCAGCGTGCACCCGCGCGGGTCCGGCAGCGGTGACTCCCGGGGCTCATCACCGCCGGGCGTGGTGAATGCCCATGATGTCGGCCGGCGCCCGCCGAGCAGGTCCGTCGTAGCCGGGATCACGGCGCCGTCGCCGGGCAGGTCGGCGTGCGGTACCAGCGTGTACCACGTCGGCGCCCGTCGATCCGGGCCGCCGCAAAGGTGACATGTCCGTCCCCGGCCGTCGTGGTGGAGAAACCGTCACCGGACCGCCCGCACACGGTTCGGTCGGCGCTGCCGTATGTGGCCGTCACGCCGCTCCAGCTGCGCGGAAGCAGGCCCCGGCCGAACTCGACCGCGGCCGGGTCATCGGGGATGAGCTCGGCGAGCGCCCTCCACCCGGCGAGGGACTTCCCGATGTCCGCCGGTTCGGCGCCCGGCTCGAGCAGCGCGAGGGCGGCCGTGAGCTCGTCGCGGCCCGAGCAGCGCGCCGCGGCGAGCCAGCTGCCCGCGAGCGGTGGGCTGAGCAGGACCACCGCGCCCTGGAGGAACGCCGTCCGACCGGCGTTGCGAGCTACCCCGCCGCTCATCGCACCGGTGTTCACGACGAAGTCGTGGCCGGCAGCCGGGCCTGCACGAGCGCGTTCTCGGCCGGGGTGAGACCCGGGGTCGGGCCGCCTTCGCCGCACGTGATCGGGCGCATCCTCGGCGACGGGTGCGCCGAGGCGGTCGGCGACCTTCTTGATGGCGGCGCGGGCCGCCGGTGAGGTGGGGGTGTCGCGGTCGCTCGGCTCGCCCACGTCCTGGTTCAGCACTGCTGGTTCACGCCAACGCCGCCGCGTCTCGCGCCGCGCTCGCACCGCGCGATCTCGACGGGAACGCGGTAGCCGGTCTCCGCGTCGTACAGCTCCGCGAAGCGGCACAGCTCCGCGAAGGTCCGGCGCGCGCGGATCGCCGCCGTGCCGCGGATGGTGGGGTTCCCGGCCACGCTGCCTCCGATCCCGCTGATGGGATGACCGGGAGTGTGGCGGCAGCCACGTCACGAACGCGTCACCGCCCGAACGGACGAGCCGGTGTCATGGCATGGGTCCCGTCCTCCTGAGACAGGGCGCCGACGTCTCGACCACAACCCGCGAGGGCTACCTCCCGGTCCGGCGTATCGCGGTTCGGAACGACCGGGAGCACTCGGATTGACGCGGTCAGGCGCTGAACCAGCCGGAAGGGGCGAGACTCTTTCCGGCCGCCAGCCGCGGGGCGTACTGGTCGTAGAACACTTTCGCGGTGAGTTCGCGGCGGCTGCGCACGCCGGCCTTGCTGAAGATCGACTTGAGGTGGTCCTGGACGGTGTAGCTGGACAGGCGCAGGGCGCGGGCGCGGGCCACCTCACCGGTGTCGATGCCCTGCAGCACGAGCCGCGCTTCGTCACGGATGCCCCAGATCGGGCGGTAGAACTCGGTGAAGCGCGCCGACCGATTGGTGTCCCCGCCGGTCTCCGTGTGGGCGGTGCAGACCCCACCCGGCCGGGCCGCCACGGTCTGGAAGTTGTACAGATCGGGACCCTCGTACTCGTAGTAGGCCCATTGCTCGTCATGGTCGTCGCCAAGCCCGCCCCACTTCACATTGCCGGTCACCAGAAGGGTCGCGGGATCGACCGGGGCCAGGCAGGCAACCGAGAACGGCACCGCGCGGGTCAGGACATCACACGCGGCTTGGCCGAAGGTGGGCAGATCGAGGCCGGTGGTGGCCAACGCCTCGATCTGGGCGCGCGCCCGCTCTGCGGTGCCGTACACGGGATCAGTGTGCGGCACCGACGGGTCCGATCGGTATCCCAGTTTTCTGGGGTGGTGGCTGCCCAGGTTCCTGGGATGGGCAACTGGTCGTGGTGGCCGCAGCGTTGTCATCATGACCGACACCATCACCCATCTCGACCCGGTCGAGCCGAGCCAGCGGTTCGGATTCGGCCAGGACCGGCTTCGGCCGGCCCCGGCGCAGATCCTCATCTCTGCAGCCTCGTGGGTCTTGTGCGGTCTCGCGCAGCTGTCGTTGCTTAAGGTGAGCGGATCGGAGTTAGAGCACGAGGTTCGGGTCCCCGTTCGGGCTAATTCCGGGGCCCGATCGCAGCATCAGGTAATTGACTTGACGGATTGATGTCACCCGTTCGAGAATGCTGCGGGTTCGACGATGTGCCTTGGGCAGTTCGCGACCCCGGCAGATTGATCATCCATGCAAAGGCTGGACATGACGACCACTGACAGTCACAGCGCGGCCGGGCCCGACCAGGCCCGAGAATCGAATCTCCTCGTTCTCGTCGGGTCGTTCGAGCTGATGAGTCGAGGCTCGGTGGTGTCCGTACCGCACAGTGTCGAGCGGGTACTGGCTTGCCTGGCGCTGACCGACGGGTCGGTCCAGCGCTCGAAGCTGGCCGGTCTGCTGTGGAGCGATGTGCCGGAACGCCGTGCGGCCAGTAATCTCCGCACAGCCCTGTGGCGGGTGCAGCGTGCCCGGCCCGGGCTGGTGAAGCTCAAGGACAACCGGCTCCGGCTCGCAGCCGACGTCGCCGTCGATCTGGTCGAGTTGACCGTGCTTGCCCGGCAGTTCGTCGATCGATCCGACGACGCGGTGCTCGAACGCCTCCACATGCTGCTACCTCGGGTCGAGCTGCTGCCGGACTGGGATGACGAGTGGGTCGTCGCGGACCGCGAACGGTTGCGACTGCTCCGGCTGGAGGCGCTTGAATGTGCCTCCCGTGCGCTCATTCCCCGGCGCCGGCTGTCCGAAGCGCTACTCACCGCTCAGGCCGCTGTGGACACCGAACCGCTCCGCGAGAGCACCCGTCGGCTCGTGATGGAGGTGCAGCTCGCTCGCGGGAACGTAGGTGAGGCCATCAGCTGCTACCGGGACTATCGCGATCAGCTGCGCACCGAGTTCGGGGTCGCCCCCTCACCGGCGATGCAGTGTCTCGTCCGGTCGCTGGGTCGCTGAGGCACCGGTGACGGAGAAGTTCTTCGGGGGGCCGATCACACCGCCGGCCTCGTGATCGTTGAACGGGAACGCAGAACCGCATCTCGGGCGGCTCCCCGCACCGAAATGCTGATCTTGGTAGGCCGCCGCGGGTCCGATGGTGCCGTGATCAGCGGTTGGGAACCCGGAGCCGCACTCGGCGCGGCTGACGGTACCCAGACGTCGATCAAACACTCGACGCCTTCCGCCCACCGGATCCCACACCACCTCCGCGTGCCCTCGCCCGACCCAACCCCGAGGAACTTCTGCGGTGCGGCACAACTTCTGCGGTGCGGCGCTGAGGCACCGGTGACGGTCGCGAGACTCTGTGGTGACACCGCGTCCCGATACTCATGAGGTGAACGCCTCCGACAGTGATCTACGAGCGGTCGCCGTCGTGCGTGTGCTCGGGCACGGTCACGCGGCGGCGGAGGACCTGTTGGTGGAGGTGCTCGAAGTCGGTCGCGACGGCGGCGTCGACCGGGTGCTCGGCCGCGCCACGACGGTGGCGGGGGCGTGTCTCGTCCTCGAAGAATGGTTGACCGCGCTCGCGAAGCCGGGAGGCGCGCACACCGGACCCGAACAGTGACCACAGGGCGATTGACCACAGGGCGATTGACCACATCGACTGAAGCCAACCTGACAGCCAACCTGACGGGAGTGACATGGCCAACGGAGTCTCGATCCACATCGGTCTCAACAGCGTGGATCCCGCCCAGTACGGAGGGTGGTCCGGAGATCTCAGCGCCTGCGAGTTCGACGCGCACGACATGGCGACCATCGCGAAGAGCGTCGGGTTCGTTCCGACTTCGATCATCACCGCGGATGCGACCTCCGAGCGGGTGCTTGGCGCGCTTGGGTCCGCGGCGGCGGAGCTGGTTGCCGGCGACACCCTGCTGCTCACCTACTCCGGGCACGGTGGGCAGATCCCCGACCTCGACGGCGACGAGGAGGACAGCTCGGACGAGACCTGGGTCCTCTACGACCGCCAGGTGCTCGACGACGAGCTGTACGGCGCCTATGGCCGGTTCGCCGGCGGGGTACGGATCGCCGTCCTGTCCGACAGCTGTCACTCCGGATCCGTCACCAGGACCGGACCGCCGATGCCGTCGGGTATCCCGGTAGCCGCACCGGTCCCGGTGGACCAGATCCCGGTGGGGGCACGCAGCCGCGCCATGCCGGCCGCGCTCGCCCAGCGGGACTTCCTGCGCCGCCGCGACACGTACCTGGCGGCCGACCAGAACCACCCATCGGCCGACCCGGATGAGATCGCCGCGTGTGTGCTGCTGATCTCGGGATGCCAGGACAACCAGTTGTCCCTGGACGGGACGCACAACGGGCTGTTCACCGCCACGTTGCTGACGGTGTGGAACGGCGGTGCCTTCGGGGGGAGCTACGAGCGGCTGCACAGCCAGATCCTCAAGCGGATGCCCAGTACCCAGAGCCCCCGGCTCAGCGTCGTCGGTCAGCACGACCGGGACTTCGTCACCGCCGATCCCGCATTTTCCCACTGAGCCGGATCCACTCACGATCCAGGCCGAGGGGCCGGGTCACTGGCCCGTGCAGAGAGCCAGCACCCCCCGCGTGTGCGTACCCAACCCGAGATCGGCGGCCTGACGCAGGTCCGCTTCGGTGTCGACGTCGCGACGCAGACCCGGCCAGTCGCCGGGTAGCGGGTAAGCCCCCGAGCGCTGGTGTCGTCGAGCCGACCCCGGGCCGAACCGCGGGTCCAGACCCGCCCCGGGTGCGCACAGCAGGAGGGTCGTGCCGGTGCCCTCGACGTCGGCGCAGTAGGCGCGGTGCACGCCGCCGACGGCGAACGCGGCCGTGGCCAGCTCGAGGGCCGCGTCCAGCTCGGTGGGCCGCAGCGCGGGTAGGTCGGCCTGCAAGCCGCCCAGCGCGGCCGTCGGGTCCCAGGCCCGCAGCAATGCGACGCCGTGCTCCAGCGCCGGGTTGAGACCGGCGACCGGCCCGTCCGGGGCAACGGTGACGCCGACGGCGGCGAGCTCCGCGGTGACCACCGGGTCGGCGGTGACCACGAGCAGGTGCCGGACCCGACGTGCGGCACGGACCGCGGCGATCGTGTCGTTGGCCAGGGCCAGGGCCAGCCTGGTGTGAGCGCCGTGGTCACCGGCTCCACAGTCGGCCGCCCCGCGCAGCCGGGACTTGGCCGAGTGCAGCGACTTGACCGGTATCACCAGGTCCACGGTCATCGGCCGCACGTCGACCATCGTCGCACCGGGCGGTTCGCGTTTGACACAGTGGACCCATGGGCGCCCGGCGGGCAAGACTCACCCCACCGGGATGCCCCCGTGCACCCCGATGGGCTTACTGGTCAGGAGGTCATGCGTGAGGCGGGAGAGGGGCGGCTTCTGGGTCGCGTTCGCGGCGGCCTTCTTCTACCCGATCGGCTGGTTGAGCGCGCGTGGCCGGTTCGAGGGTACGGAGCACATCCGCAGCGAGGGCGGCGTGCTGTTGGTCGCCAACCACATCTCCCATCTCGACCCGATCTTCAGCGGGCTGATCGTGCACCGCTCCCGGCGGGTGCCACGGTTCCTGGCCAAACACGACCTCTGGAGCGTTCCGGTGCTCGGCGTGGTGCTGCGCGGGTCTGGGCAGATCCCGGTGTACCGGGCGTCCGCGGAAGCCCAGCAGAGCCTGCGCGACGCCACGGCGGCGCTGAAGGACGGCAAGGTCGTCGTGATCTACCCGGAGGGCACGATCACCCGCGACCCGGACGGCTGGCCGATGCACTCCCGCACCGGCGTGGCCCGGCTGGCCCTGTCGGCCGACGTGCCGGTGGTGCCCGCGGTGCACTGGGGCACCCGCGAGGTCCTCGACGGCTACCACAAGAAGTTCCGGCCGCTGCCGCGCACGACCGTCACCGTGCGGTGCGGCCCCCCGGTCGACCTCGCGGAGTACCGTGACCGTCCGCTGGACGCCGCGTTGCTGCGCGAGGTGACCGACCTGCTCATGGCCCGGGTCCGCGAGCTGCTCGCCGAGGTACGCGGCGAGCCGGCGCCCACCGAGTTCTTCCGCCGCGGAACCGCGTCATGACGAGCAGCCGGGAGGTGCGGCAGGTCGCCGTGCTGGGGGCGGGGTCGTGGGGAACGGCGTTCGCCAAGGTCATGGCCGACGCCGGGCGCACCGTGGTGCTGTGGGCGCGGCGCTGCGAGGTGGCCGCAGCGGTGAACGATGGTCACACCAACCCCGGCTACCTCCCCGGTGTGGAGCTGCCTCCGGCGATCACCGCCACCACCGACGCCGCCACCGCACTGGTCGATGCCGACGCGGTGGTTCTCGCGGTGCCGTCGCAGACGCTGCGACCCAACCTGGCCACCTGGCGCGACCTGCTCCCGCCCGGGAGCACCCTGGTCAGCCTGGCCAAGGGCGTCGAGCTGGGGACGCTCAAGCGGATGAGCGAGGTCGTGGTAGAGGTCGCCGGGGTCGAGCCGTCTCAGGTCGCCGTCGTCTCCGGGCCCAACCTCGCCCGGGAGATCGCCGCCGGCGAGCCGACGGCCACCGTGATCGCCTGCGCCGACCACGACCGCGCCGTGGCGCTCCAGCGGGCGTGCACCACCAGCTACTTCCGGTCCTACACCAACACCGATGTCGTCGGCTGCGAGCTCGGCGGGGCCGGTAAGAACGTGATCGCCCTGGCCTGCGGGATCGCGGCCGGGATGGGCTTCGGCGACAACACCCGGGCCTCGTTGATCACCCGGGGGCTCGCCGAGACCGCCCGGCTCGGGGTGGCGCTCGGCGCCGATCCGCTCACCTTCGCCGGGCTCGCCGGGCTCGGCGACCTGGTGGCCACGTGCTCGTCACCGCTGTCGCGCAACCGTGGTTTCGGCGAGCGCCTTGGCCGTGGCGAGACGCTGGCACAGGCCGAGACGGCCAACCACGGGCAGGTCGCCGAGGGTGTCAAGTCATGTATGTCGATCTGTGCCTTGGGTGCGCGGCACGGGGTGGAGCTGCCGATCGCCGACGCGGTGCGCCGGGTGTGTCACGAGGGTCTGACGGCGGCGGCGATGGCCAAGGAGCTGATCAGCCGGGCCCCCCGTCCCGAATGAACGCCGGCCCCGGACGTCAGCAAGGTGGCCTGCTGACGTCCACTATCAGGAAGGCCACCCTACGGATGTCCGGACAGGGATCGGGGACGGGACGCGGTGTGTGCGCGGACCCGTGGTGGCGCCGTCCCGGGGCCGGTGGCGGTGTGGCCCGCCCATCCGAGGGCTCCGTAACATGCCTCAACGGCCGCTGGTGACGAGTCGAGGAAGGCGCAGGACCTGGTGTGGGATGGGTCACGCAACGAGCGGAGGTCAGATGAGGCTGCTGGACCGGTTGCTCAAGCCGACGGTCGATCGGCTGATGACGGAGCGCATCGAAGAAGAGCGTCTGGACGCGCTGTATCGCTACCGCGTTCACAGCGATCCCGCCCGGCTGCGGATCCACCCCACCGCGGTCGTCAACAATGCGATCTTCAACACCGGTGGTGGCCACATCACTGTCGGCGAGTACGTGTTCTTCGGGCACAACGTGTGTGTGCTCGCCGGTGTGCACGAGGTTGACAAATTCGGTCTCGAGCGGCAACGGGCCATCCCGCGCAGCGGCTACGACATCGAGATCGACGAGGGCGCTTGGCTGGCCACCAACGTGCTGGTCGGCGGGCCGGTGAAGATCGGTGCGCATGCCGTCGTCGGGGGCGGATCAGTGGTACTGAAGGACGTCGAGCCGTACACAGTGGTGGCAGGCAACCCGGCGAGGTTCATCAGGTACCTGACTCCGCCTGAGGGTCACCGGTAGCGGGGTCGGGTACGAGTCCTGGTCATCCCCATCGAGCGGGGTGACGGATCGAGCACGAACATGATACGGATCACACGTGCGTGACAGGGCCAGCTATGGTCTCCTCAGCGCTGATGCCTCGGCCATCGACCGCCGGGCCTCAGCGCAGCGGAGGTGGTGGCGTGCCCTATCGACAACCGAACCCCACCGGTGCTGACCCCGAGCCAGGGGAGGCACCGGGGATCGCGCCGCGCCCGGGTGCGATCTCGATGGGGTCCCGGGTCCTGTTGCTCAATGCCACGTTCGAGCCGCTCGCGGTCGTCACGGCCAAGCGCGCGGTCGTCCTGATGCTCACCGGCAAGGCCGAGTGTGTCGAGGCGGCCCTGGAAGGCGCTGCCTTCCATTCCGAGAACCTGTCGATCCCGGCGCCGTCGGTGATGCGGTTGTCCCGCTACGTCCGCGTGCCCTACCGCCGGGTCGTCCCGATGACCCGTGCGGGAGTGCTCCGCCGTGACGGCCGCCGCTGCGCCTACTGCGGCAGGCGCGCCGACACCATCGACCACGTCGTGCCCCGCAGCCGCGGTGGGCAGCACGCGTGGGACAACTGCGTGGCCGCCTGCCGCGGCTGCAACTCCCGCAAGGCCGACCGGTTGCTCACCGAGCTGGGCTGGACCCTCGACATCGTCCCCCGCCCCCCGCACCGCTCGGCCGGCGGGATCCTGGTGCTGGCGGTGGAGCCGCTGCCGGCGTGGGAGCCGTGGCTGGCGGTGGCGGCGTAGGGCGAACCCAGGTTCAGTCCCCGACGAGCTCGATTCTCGCACCGAGGGCTCGTCGTACGGCGGCGTGTGCAGCATGCGAGCGCATCAGCAATGGCACCGCGGCGCTGGTGTCGAGCGCGAGCAGACTCACGATACCTCGGCGCCAGCGCTCGTCGACCGCGTCAGCTGCGCCGTCGAGGTGAACGGTGAGCTCGCAGACCCGTTCACGTGCGCATCGCGTCGATCAGGCCGAAGACGACCTCGTCGGTGACCGGTGTTGCCGAGTCGGCGACCAGGCGACCCTCGTCGATCATCAGTCGCGCTGTGCGTCCGGTCGGTACCAGATGGAGGCCGGTCCCGTAGATGCTGATATCGACGGTGCTCCCCGCGGTCAGTCCGAGCGCGTCCCGCAGTTGCTTCGGTACGACGATTCGTCCCACCGCATCCATCGAGGTCTCCATTGGGAAAAAGATACCAGTCAGTTACCAACTATCGGCTCAGTACGCACCCTCACCCTTGAGGACAGCCCCGGCCGTCTTCCACAGGATCAGCGCGTCAAGGGCCAGCGACCAGTTCTCCACGTACCGCAGGTCCAGCCGGATCGACTCCTCCCACGACAGGTCGCTGCGCCCGCTGACCTGCCACAACCCGGTGAGCCCCGGGCGCACGTGCAGCCGCCGGTGCTCCTCACGGGAGTAGGCGAGAACCTCGTCGGGCAACGGCGGACGGGGACCGACCAGCGACATCGAACCCGTCAGCACGTTGAGCAGCTGTGGCAGCTCGTCCATGGAGTAGCGGCGCAGCCAGTGCCCGACCCGGGTGACCCGTGGGTCGTGCCGCAGCTTGAACAGCGGCCCGGCGCCCTCGTCGGCGGCGGCCAGGGCCAGCCGGCGCTGCTCGGCGTCGACCACCATCGAGCGGAACTTCCACATGCGGAACACAGTGCCCGCCCGCCCCACACGGGTCTGACGGAAGAACACCGGGCCGCCATCCCCCTTCACGGCGATACCCACACCGATGAAGACCGGGAGCAGGACCAGGAGTAGCACCAGTGCCCCGAGCCGGTCGAGACCGTTCTTGACGACCTGGGCGAGACCATGCAACGACGGCTCGGTCAACCGGAGCATCGGAAGCCCGTCCACCGGCCTGGCGTGCAACCGGGGACCGGCCACCTCCATCAGCCCGGGATCGACCACCAGCTCGGTGCCGGAGCCCTCGAGGTCCCAGGCGAGACGTTGCAGCCGCCGCGGGGACCAGCCGGGGCTCGGGCTGACCGCGACCACGCGGTAGCGGCGATCCGCGACCAGGCTCGGCAGGACCTCCAGGTCGCCGACCACGGGGACGCCCGCGACGTTCTGATCGTCCCCGAACCCCCGACCGTCGACGGTGCACGCCCCGGTGACCACCCAGCCGAGGTGGCGGGCGTCATTGGTGCGGACCAACAACTCGGCCACGGATTCGGGGGTGCCGACGGCGAGGACGGGGAGCAGGCAGGTGCCCAGCTCCCGGCGGCGGTGCAACCCACGGCGAAGCCCGTAGCGGGTGGCCAGCAGGGTGACACATGTCATAGGAAGCACACCGAACGTCCAGAGCCGGACGGCGTCGACACCCGAGGCGAGCCCGGTCAGGCCGAGCACGCCCGCGCTGTAGGCCACCGCCCGGACGACCCGGCCGAACTCCTCGCAGCCCTGGCCGAGTACCCGAGGCTCCCAGGCGCGACAGACGGCCAGGCTCGCAACGGTGAGCGCGGCGGCCACCGCGGCGAGCAGGGCCCCCGTCAGGGACGGACCGGTGGCAAGGTCACCTCCGGCGCCGAACCAACCGCCCAGCAACGCCGCGAGCGAGACGAGCAGCAGGTCAGCGCCCACCACGGCCCTGGTGTAGCGGACTTCCCAAGGGGCGCGGGCGACGTCGACCGGTGCGCACGCGATGTCCGAGCCCGGCTGCTGATCCCTTCGGATGACCGGGAGAGGCCCCGTATCCGTCGTGCTGCTCACCTGATCCCCCTTGTCGAGATCCCCCGCGGCCACCGGGCCCGGGGACTGAATCCGATCGTCGCGGACGGTCTTGCCCGGCTCAGCGCGGAAACGAGCTGAGCATCCCCTGCCCAGAGCAACAACTCGGCCGGCTGATACACGATGGTCGTGGACCTCCGGTTCACCGACGGTCGACAGCGACAGCCGACAATGATGACGCGCGGCGGATCTCGCCGTTGCCGTTCACTCTCCTGTGGTCACCGACCGGAAGAAGTCCGGGAAACTACGGAAATGACCCGGGGATCGCCCGGATCGCGCCCCCAGTAAAGGAGTCCCGCCCGGGACCCCTCCCGTGCTTCCATGGGGGGATCGGAGCCGACGGGTGGGTGGTATCGGGGGCGCTCGGGTCGGGGCGCTCGTCCTGCGGGTCGGTAACGCGGAACGCCCGGCGGTGAGAGTCCCGGTGGGCGATATCCTGCCGCCCGGTAGAGATGTGGGGGGCACGATGACACGCGACGTCACGGCTGAACGCATGGGCGCCGGCTCCACGCCGGCGGCGTCGGTAGGGGGCCGGCCTTTCGCCCGCATCGCCTTCTCGGCGTGGGCGGCCTCGTTCGCGGTGGGTGCATTGATCCACTCGTGGCAGGGCACGCAGTCGCCCTGGTCGATCGGCACGCTCGTCGCGGTCGCCGCACTCGCGGTGATCCTGGCGCCGACGTCGCCGGCGCGGTTGGTCGTGTTGTTCGGGTCCCTCGTCGTGGAGACCGTCATCGACCTACCCGATCTGGTGAACCATCTGATCGTCGTCGGTGTCCTCGGCATCACGTTCGTCGGGTGGTGGCTGGTCCTGCTGTGGCGCTCGCCGGAGCAGGCGCACGACCCGGGTGTGCTGTACGAGCGGGTTGCGCCGTACCTGCGGGTGGCGTTCATCATGATGTTCGCCTTCGCGGCCGTCGCGAAGTTCAACACCGGCTTCACCGACGTGGTGGGTACCTGCGCGGTGTGGATCCTGGAGTCGATCCCCGGTGTGCAGCTGCCACTGGTGCTGGCTCCGCCGGTGATCGCGGGCACGATCGCGCTGGAGCTGGCGGTGCCGGCCCTGCTGGTGTTCCACCGCACGCGCCCGTACGCGGTGATCCTCGGGTTCGGTTTCCACCTCGTCTCCGCGTTCGCCGGGCATGCCTCGTTCTCCGGATTCGCCTGGTGCTTCTATCTGCTGTTCCTGCCGCCGGCGATGGTCGCGCGGGCCGTCGTCGTCGCTCGGCGGGCGTTGCCCGACGGGGTGCGCTCCGGCATTGCCGTGGCGGTCGCCAACACCCCGTCGACGCTGGCCGCGTTCGCCGTCGCATGGATGGCCGGGGTCGGGGCGGTCCTGCTCGCGCCCGAGTCGTTGCACTGGCGGATCCACTGGATGAGCGCGGCGCTGATCTGCACGGTGTGGATGGTCGGTTGTGGCTGGCTGCTGGTGACGCTGCGCCGGCACTGGCTCGGCGCTCCCGGCCCACGGGCGAGCCTGCGGGTGCGCAACGGGGTCATGTTGCTCGGGCTCGGGCTGCTGGTCGTCACGACGGCCATGCCCTATGTGGGGCTCAAGTCCCGCGCGGCGTTCACGATGTTCAGCAACGTGCGCACCGAGCCGGGCCGATGGAACCATCTGTTCATCCCCGAGTCGGCTCGGGTCTTCGACTGGCAGGACGGCGAGGTGCAGTTCCTGGACACCGACGACCCTGCTCTGGCCGCGGCGATCGACGATCACGCGGGCAGCAACCGCACCGTCACGCTGGAGGCTCGGCGACTGGTCGGTGATTTTCCCGACGCAACGGTACGTTATGAGCTGGATGGGGTGGAGCGGGTCGCGGCGCCGGTGTCGGCGGATCCGGTGCTGGGCGAGCCGCTGTCGCCGGCCCAGGATTGGTTCGGGGCGATGCGCCCGTTCACCGACGGCGGACGGTGCCAGCACTGAGGGTGTTTCTCCGATGATCACGACCTTTTCAGGTGGTAACGCGGGGCGCCGGACGGCGACAGTCCAGGTGGGGCAATAGCCTGCCGATCGCTGGTGAAGGGGGAAAGCGCTGATGGCACATGACGCCATGGCCGATCGGACGGCCACGAGTTCGACGTCCATGACGACCTCCCAGTCGTTCGCCGGTATCGCGTTCTCGGTGTGGGCGGCCGCGTTCGCGGTCGGCGCGCTCATCCATTTGTGGCAGGGGGCGGTGTCGCTCTGGGCGGTCGGTCCTCTCGTCGCGATCGCGGCCTTCGCGGTGATCCTGGCGCCGACGTCGCCGGCGCGGTTGGTCGTGTTGTTCGGGTTGCTGTTCGTCGAGGTCCTCGCCTGGCTCCCCGACCTGCTCAACCACCAGATCCTGGTCGCCGTCCTGGGTGTGACGTTCGTCGGGTGGTGGCTCGGGCTCCTGTGGCGGTCGCCGGCGCAGGCACGCGACCCGGCTGTGATGTACGAGCGCGTGGCTCCGTATCTGCGCGTGGCGTTCATCATGATGTGGGTCCTGGCCGCCGTCCCGAAGTTCAACACCGGCTTCACCGACGTGCTGAGGACCTGCTCGGTGTGGGTCCTGGAGTCCATTCCCGGTGTTCAGCTGCCGCAGGGGCTGGCTCCGCTGGTGATCGCGGGCACGATCGCGCTGGAGCTGGCGGTGCCGGCGCTGTTGCTGTTCCACCGCACGCGCCCGTACGCGGTGGTTCTCGGGTTCGGGTTCCACCTTGTCTCCGCCTTCGCGGGCCATGCGTCGTTCTCGGGTTTCGCCTGGAGCTTCTACCTGCTGTTCCTGCCGCCGGCGCTGATCGCGCGGGCGGTCGGCGTCGTTCGGCACGGCTTGCCGGAGCGGGTGCGCAGCGGTGTCGCCGTGGCGGTCACCCACACCCCGTTGACGTTGGTCGTGCTGGGCGGGCTCTGGGTGAGCATCCGCGTGCTCCTGCCCGCGGACTGGCAGTCGCCGGCCCGCAACTGGGGCGCGGCGCTGATGTGTGTGGTGTGGATGGGTGTGTGTGGCTGGTTGCTGCTCCGGTTGTGGCGGCACTGGATCGGTGCCCCTGGCCCGCGGGCCGGCCTGCGGATTCGCAACGGCGTCATGGTGTTGGGGATCGGGCTGCTCGTGGCTACGGCGGCCATGCCCTACCTCGGGCTGAAGTCCCGCGCGGCGTTGACGATGTTCAGTAACCTCCGTACCGAGCCGGGTCAGTGGAACCATCTGTTCATCCCCGAGTCGGTGCGGGTGTTCGACTGGCAGGACGGCGAGGTGCGCTTCCTCGGCACCGATGACCCCGCACTGGAGGCGAAGATCGAGGAGCACGAGAGCGAGCACAGCACGCTGCTCACTGTGCGCCGGCTCGTCGACGACTTTCCTGATGCAACTGTGCGGTATGAGTTGGATGGGGTGGAGCGGGTCGCGGCGCCGGTGTCGGCGGATCCGGTGCTGAGCGAGCCGCTGTCGCCGGCCCAGGAGTGGCTCGGGGCGATGCGTCCGTTCGTCGATGGCGGACGGTGCCAGCACTGAGGTGTTTCTCCGATGATCACGACCTTCCCGGTAGTAGCGCGGTGCGCCTGACGGCGACAGTCCCGGTGGCAGTATTCTGGAGGTCCGCCGGTGGTTGGGGAGAGCGCTGATGGCACGTGGCCTCATGGCCGATCCGACGGCCACGAGCTCGACGTCCACGACGATGCCCCAGCCGTCCGCCGGTATCGCGTTCTCGGTGTGGGCGGCCGCGTTCGCGGTCGGCGCGCTCATCCATTTGTGGCAGGGGGCGGTGTCGCTCTGGGCGGTCGGTCCTCTCGTCGCGGTGGCGGCGTTCGCGGTGATTCTGCGGCCGACGTCGCCGGCGCGGTTGGTCGTGTTGTTCGGGTTGCTGTTCGTCGAGGTCCTCGCCTGGCTCCCCGACCTGTCCAATCACCAGATCCTGGTCGCCGTCCTGGGTGTGACGTTCGTCGGGTGGTGGCTCGGGCTCCTGTGGCGGTCGCCGGCTCGGGCGCGCGACCCGGCTGTGATGTACGAGTGCGTGGCTCCGTATCTACGCGTGGCGTTCATCATGATGTGGGTTCTGGCCGCCGTCGCGAAGTTCAACACCGGCTTCACCGACGTGGTGACGACCTGCTCTGTGTGGGTCCTGGAGTCGATCCCCGGGGTGTGGATGCCGGCCGGTCTGGCTCCGCTGACGATCGCCAGCACGTTGGCGCTGGAGCTGGCGGTGCCGGCGCTGTTGCTGTTCCACCGGACGCGCCCGTACGCGGTGATTCTCGGGTTCGGGTTCCACCTTGTCTCCGCCTTCGCCGGGCATGCGTCGTTCTCGGGTTTCGCGTGGAGCTTCTATGTGCTGTTCCTGCCGCCGGCAACGATTGCGCGGGCGGTCGGCGTCGCTCGGAGGGCAGTGCCGGAGCGGGTGCGTGGCGGTGCTGCCATGGCGGTCGCGCACGCACCGTTGACGTTGCTCGTCGGGGGCGGCCTGTGGGTGGGCATCCGCGTCCTCACCCCCGCGGCGTTGCAGTCGCCCCTGCGCAACTGGGGCGCGGCGTTGATGTGTGTGGTGTGGATGGGTGTGTGTGGCTGGTTGCTGTTCCGGTTGTGGCGGCACTGGATCGGTGCCCCTGGCCCGCGGGTCAGCCTGAGGGTGCGCAACGGTGTCATGTTGTTGGGGATCGGGCTGCTCGTGGCCATGGCTGTCACTCCCTACCTGGGTCTCAAGTCCCGTGCGGCGTTGACGATGTTCAGTAACCTCCGTACCGAGCCGGGTCAGTGGAACCATCTGTTCATCCCCGAGTCGGTGCGGGTGTTCGACTGGCAGGACGGCGAGGTGCGCTTCCTCGGCACCGACGACCCCGCACTGGCGGCGAAGATCGAGGAGCACGAGAGCGAGCAGAGCACGCTGCTCACCGTGCGGCGGCTCGTCGACGAGTTCCCCGACGCCACCGTGCGCTACGAGCTGGATGGGGTGGAGCGGGTCGCGGCGCCGGTGTCGGCGGATCCGGTGCTGGGCGACCCGCTGTCCCCGGCCCAGGAGTGGTTCGGGGCGATGCGTCCGTTCACCGACAGCGGGCACTGCCAGCACTGAGGCCCGGCTGGTCAGGTCGGTGGGTCAAAGCCGGCCCGTGAGAGACTTTCTCCGCTGAACTATCATCGCCCGCGCACCGAGCCCGGACCGTTGACCGACAGGGGATGATTGAGCGTGGCCAGCGAGTCCGCCGCTGTGACGGGGTCGAAACGCCCCCAGTCCGCGGATCTACATCCCGGGCCCGGGTTCCGGGTCCGGCTCGACTTCCCGCGACTCGACCGGGAGACCGTCGCCGGCTTCGCCGGCTTCGGCACGCCCGACATCTCGGATCTGCTCAACCGGCTCTACGCCATCGATCCCGAGATCGGGTGTCTGAGCGGCGGTCCGGTGTGCGGGCTGGCCTGTACCGTGCGCACGTACCCCGGCGACAACCTGATGGTGCACAAGGTCCTGGACGTGGCGCGGCCGGGTGACGTGGTCGTGATCGGGGCGGGCGTCGGGCGGTCCAACGCCGTACTCGGTGACATCATCTCGACCAAGGCCGGGCACCGGGGCATCGCCGGATTCGTCATCGACGGCCTGATCCGGGACCTGCCCGACATCCGGCTGCTGGGCTTTCCGGTCTACGCCCGCGGCACGACCCCGATGGGTCCGCTGCACCGGGGCCCCGGTGAGATCAACTTTCCGGTCGCGTGCGGCGGCGTCGTGGTGAATCCCGGCGATGTCATCGTCGCCGACGAGGCCGGCGTCGTGGTGGTCCCGCAACAGATTGCGAAGGATCTGTTGGAGCGCCTGCGCGCGAAGGCCGACAGCGGTGCGGCCTACGTCGCGGCGGTGCAACGGGGGGAGTTCAGCAACGCCTGGGTCGACACCCAGCTTGCGGAGCAGGGCTGCCCGATCGAGCCCTACGTCGGTGGTCTGGACGCGGCGCTCGCCGAGTTCCATCCAATACAGGCGGGCCATCCGGTGCAGCCCGCGGGCCGCCCAGCGGGGACCGAGGTGCGGGATGGGCGGTAGCGCGCTCCTGCCCGTCACCGCGCACGCCGCCGTTCGGATCCAGGCCGCCACCGAGCTCACCCGCGGGCTCATCCGTCAGCGCACCTCCACGGCCCGGCGAACGGAGCGGCGCCACCAGGACGCCTACTACCGGGATCTGTGGGTCGACGCGGCCGCCCACGTCGGCGTCCCCGCCCGTGCCGCGGAGGACGGCGTCCTGGAGATCACCCTGGGCACGTCGGTGGTGCGGGTGCGCGGCACGCACTGCTCGATCGACGACCGCGAGGTGCTGCAACGGGCCGGTGACAAGGTGCTGGTGCACCGGCTGCTCGGCGCGGCGGGCCTGCCGGCGCCCGAGCACGTCACGTTCACCCTCGCCGAGTTCGAGCGGGCGCGGGAGTTCCTCGCCGACGCCCCGGGTGACTGCGTCGTCAAGCCGGGCCAGGACAGTGCCGCGGGCAGCGGGGTCACCACCCTGGTGCGCAGCCCGCGTGACCTCGTCGCCGCGGCGGCGGTGGCCGCGGGGGTGGGCGCCCGGTCGAGCCGGGTGGCCAGGACGAAGGGGCGGGTGCGGCGGCTGACGGTGACCTACGGCCAGCTCGCGGCCGTGCCGCTGTTGATCGAGCGCCAGGTCGCCGGCGGGAACTACCGGCTGCTCTACCTGGACGGCGAGCTGGTCGACGCCATCCGTCGGGGCGTGCCGAGCGTCGTCGGTGACGGTCGCAGCAACGTCAGGGACCTGGTGGAAGGTCTCAACGCCCACCGGCTCAGGGCCGGCGGGGTGATCGGGCAGTCGCTGGTGCGTCAGGACCTCGACTGCGAGCGGACCCTGGCCGACCAGGGGCTGACCTTCGCCTCGGTGCCCGCTGCCGGTGTCGAGGTCCGGATCAAGACCACGATCAACCAGTCCGCCGCCGACACCAACCACCCGGCGCGTCACGAGCTGTGCGCCTCCATCGTGGAGCAGGCGGCGCGGGCGGCGGAGATCGTCGGTGTGCGATGGGCCGGCGTCGACGTCATCACACCCGACCCCACGGTGGCGCTGGCCCGGTCCGGGGGACGGATCCTGGAGGTCAACACCACACCGGGCCTGGCGATGCACCACCACGGCCGGCCCGGGCAGGTCGAGCCGGCCAAGGTGCTGCTCGAGCGCCTTATGGGCTCGGCGCCGGCCGGGCCGGTCCGGGTCGAGGGCGCACGGTGAACGATCTCGCCAGACCCCCGGTCATCGTCGCCGGGGGCGCTGCGAACGCCCTGTCGATCGCGCGGAGTCTCGGAGCGCTCGGGGTGGCGGTGTACGGCCTCGGCGTCCCCCCGGCCGTCATGGCGTCGCGGTTCATCCGGCCGATCGCGCTCCCGGCAGGCGGTGAGCCCGAGCAGGTGTGGGCGAACTACCTGCTGGGGCCGGATTCCGAGGCGCTGCTCGGTGCGGTCGTGGTCGCGGGCAGCGACGTCGGGATCACCGTCCTGGCCCGGCACCGCAAGCAGCTGCTCGAGCGCTTCCGGCTCGACGTGTCCGACGTCGACGCGCAGTTGGGGCTACTCGACAAGCTGTCGACCTACCGGCTGGCCGCGGCCGCGGATGTGCCCACGCCCCGGTTCTGGCGGGTCGAGGGCCAGGACGACCTGGAAAGTGAATGTGCGGAGTACGTCTACCCGCTCATCGTCAAGCCGTTGCTGTCGCATGAGTACCAGGCCCGTTTCCCCGGTAAGTTCCGGGTCGTCGGTGATCTTGCCGAGCTGCGAACGGTGCACCGGGAACTGACCGAAGCGGGTATCTCGGTCATGCTGACCGAGCTGATCCCCGGTCCGGACACGCTGCTGTGCAGCTACAACACCTACATCGACCGGTCCGGCAGCCCGACGTTCGACTTCACCAAGCGGACCCTGCGCCGCTTCCCGCCCGGCATGGGTCTCGGCAGCCATCACGTGACCGACTGGAACCCCGAGGTCAAGGACGTGGCGTTGCGGCTGTTCAAGCATGTCGGCCTGCGCGGGCTGGCCAACGCCGAGTTCAAACGGGACGAGCGCGACGGTCAGCTCAAGCTCATCGAGTGCAACGCACGGTTCACCGATGCGGCCCCGCTGTTCGCCGCGGCGGGATTCGACATGGCCCGCCACGTCTATTTCCAGATCCTGGGCGAGCCGTGCGAGCTGCCGCGGACGTACCTGACCGGGCTTCGCATGGTCTACCTTTCCAACGACTATCGCTGCTTCCGTATCCTTCGGGCCAGAGGCGAGTTGACCTTCGGGCAGTGGGTGCGCAGCGTGGCCCACCGCCAGACGTTTCCGTTCCTGCGCCTCGACGACCCGGGTCCGGCGCTCGTCCGGGGCCGCACGAGGGTGGCCGATTTCCTGCGAGCACGCGCGCCGAGGCTCCACCGCATGCGGGCTACCCGCGGGACAGACCGATCAGCGGTCCGACTCGTCGTGTGCACGTCGGGCCGTTTCCCGTCAGAACCGGCAGCCGCCGTCCAGCGGGATCCGGCGCCATCGGCCGAGCAGGTCGGTGATCGGTGAGACCGGTGCACCCAGCACCGGGTCGTTGGCCAGCCTCGCGGCGAACCGCGGCTCCCCGTCGAGCTCGTAGTGCACCTGCCCGTCCGGGTACTTCGCCACGAGCCTGCGGGCGTCGGTGAGGACGAGCAGCTCGTCGCGCTTGCTCTCGACCGTGTTCACCAGCTGCCGGTCGCCCTTGGCGTGGATGAGTCGGACCAGGTGGTCCTGGCTGCCGAAGATGCGCACGGCCTCGGGGAGGACCAGGTGGTTCCAGTGCCCGGACTCGGTCCGCAGGTTGCTGTACTGGTCGAAGGAGTAGTCGGTCTTCAACCCGATGTAGGGGCTGGCCGCGTTGAGGACGAAGATCGCGAGCGCGCCGATGAGCACGCCGTCGCGCACCCGCAGGCCGACCGGCGGGATCGGGTCGGGAACGAGCTGCCCGCGCAGCCTGACCAGCAGCCAGGCTCCCAGCGCCAACCACACCAGCCCGATCGCGATGGCGCTCCACCGGCTCACCCGCACCGCGACCTCGAAAGCCATGAGCTCGTCGGCCTCGAGGGCGAGCAGCCACATCCCGCTGAGGACCACCAAGGCCCATGGGGACCGCAGCGCGGTGCGCAGACTCAGGCGCCGGTCCGGCGGAACCCATGCCCGCAGCGTCGCCGCGGCGCTCGACAACATCCCGACGGGCAGGAACACCAGCAGGGCGCTGCAGGCCAGGACGGCCTGGGAGGGGTTCCCGCCCGCGGTGAGGATGGCGTAGTAACCGAGCGCGACGACGATGCCCACCGACCGGGTGCGGCGGAACAGCAGCAGGGCGGGGATCCCGAACTCCAGTGCGAGCATGGCGACCGCGGCGGCGGGGTAGAGCGCTTCGGGAACCCGCAGTACCGGGATCTCATCGATGAAGTCCGGGGCGCAGGTTCCGAGGTCGAACAGGAACCCGGTGTTGAGCTTGGCGAACGCGTCGAGGAACCAGGACAGCAGGAACGTGATGCGCAGGAAGGGTGCGATCCGTTCGAACACGGCGCCGGGGTCGCGGGCGGCCTGGGGTGAGCGCAGTCTCAGCACGATCCAGGACACGGCGACGGCGGCGGCGGTGAGGTGGGCGAGGAGGGCGGCGCTGTAGGGGTTGGGCAGCAATGAGATGAACTCGATGCCGAGAACCCCGCACAGCAGGGCGGTACGCCATACGGTGGCGGGCGCCAGCAGCACGGCGACGGCGGCGATCCCGGAGAGGGTGTGCAGCGACCACACGGGAACGACCGCTTGCCACTCGAACACGAGGACGGCCACCGCGAAGGCGACGGCCCAGACCGTGAACGCGGTGCCCGAGTCGGTCACGGTCCCGGTCGTGCGGACCGGACGGGTGGCGGTGACCGTGTTCGCGGTCATGAGCGGGTGCACGGCCCCCTGCGGCTTGGTGGCCGCGGGGGCGTTCGACGTCACGAGCGGGTGTACGGCTGAACGGGGCTGGGGGACCGGGTGCGGGGAGGTGACCGGCCGGAGGAGCGGATGCGGCAAATGGGCGGCCTGGCGCGGGGCCGGTACGGCACGAAGGTGTGTGGTCGAGCTCGCCTTTGTGCAGGCGCTCAGTCGCATGTCGTTTCATTCCTTCGGCCCGGCCTGCGGTGAAGCCAGGCATTCGTCGTGAGTCGAAGGGTCAATCGGCGGTTATCGGTGAGCGTTACCGAAGATGGTCGAGTACGGCACCGCGTCACGTCATCGGGATCCTGATCACGCCGCCAGCTTCATGATCGTTACACGGGAGCGCGGAGCCGCAGCCGGTGCGGCTCCCGGTGCCGAAATGCTGATCTTGGCGGGGTGCCGTGGCTCCGGCCGGTTCCCGGTGAGTCCGGGGGCCACTGCGGCCCACGGACGAGGCATGGCGAACGCTGAGGTCTCGTCGCTGATGCCGCTGTAACATGCTGTCCAGTGTCCGATCCCGATGGTGTCCGACTCCGACCGAGATGAGGCTTCGCGACGTGAGCACGGCAACGCCGACCGAGCCTGCCGAGGCCGTGCGAAGCGGGCGGCCGGCCCGTCGGGGTATCGTGGACACCGACGTGCACCCGGTGCCGCGCAGCGTCGAGGAGATCAGGCAGTACCTGCCCATGCCGTGGCGCGACCTCTACCAGGGTGAACGCCGGGCGTTCTACAACAACCCGGTGCACGGCTCGCGGCTGGACAGCGTGCCACCCGACGGCGGCCCCAAGGGCTCCGACCCCGACTTCCTGCGCAAGCAGCTGATGGACTCCTACGGAGTCACCCATCCCATTCTCGTCCCGCGGAGCTTCTGCAACATCCAGCCCGATCCCGACTACGGCTCGGCCATCGCGGCGGCGTTCAACGCGTGGCTGGCCGACACCTGGCTCGATCGCTACAACCACGACGGGGCGTTCAAGGGCTCGATCACGATCAACCATCACGACCCGCAACGCGCGGTCGAGGAGATCGAGCGCTGGGCGGGCCACCCGCACATGGTGCAGGTGATGACCGACTCCGGCGCCCGGGCGCCGTTCGGGCAGCGCCAGTACTACCCGATCTACCAGGCGTGCGAGCGGCACAACCTGCCACTGGGCATCCACCCGGGCACCGAGGGGATGGGGGTCAACATCCAGCCCACGCCGGGGATGCCGACGCACTACATCGAGTGGCACTGTTCGATGTCGCTGGCATTCCAGTCGCACCTGGTGAGCATCCTCACCGAGGGGGTGTTCGAGCGTTTCCCCGGTTTCCGGATCGCCCTGCTCGAGGGTGGGGTCGCCTGGCTCGCCCCGCTCATGTGGCGCCTCGACGCCTACTGGAAGGCGC
>JBOHEP010000538.1:0-11877 GCA_050701075.1 Pseudonocardia sp.
GATCCTATTGGATCGTGGTCCGAGATCAACGGGGCACCTCACCGGGTGCGCCCGGTGCGCAGCAGGATCGCCTCCCGGGCGAGTTCACCCTTGGGCAGGGCGTAGATCCAGGTGTAGATCGCCTCAGGCGACACCGTGTCGGCCACCCGGTCAGCGTGCTCACCGCCGTGTTCGTCGCGCAACCGCCCGGTGACCTGATCAGGCGACGCCCCGGCGCGCAACCGGGCGACCACATCAGCGCGCAGGTCGGGTCGGGCGTCGAGCTTGCGGGTCTTGGGCCGGGTCCGTGCCGCGGCGGCGACCCGCCCCGCACGGGTCGCCCGATACCGTTCCCGCCCGCCGTGGCGGGCGATCTCCCGGCTGATCACGCTCGGGTCCCGCCCGATCCGCCCGGCGATCACCTTCCCCGCCGCGCCCTCGGCGACACCACGCGAGATCTCCTCCCGGTCCACCACCGACAACATGATCCGTCGCCGGGTTCCGATCCGGGGTCGGGCGGGGCCGGTGGGCAGCGTACGGGGCTGCCCTCCCCGGTCAATGGCGCCTACGGCGTCGCACGCGACGGCTCCTCCCGTCGCCGCCCTTGACCGGCGAGCCTCCGCAGCCCCTCACAGCCACCACCACGGGCAGGCCAACCACTGCCTGCCCGCTCCCAAGCCCACCGGCCCCGCCCGACCCGATCATCACCACACGCACTCCTCATCGACACACCCCCACCGACGATCATGCATGATCAATTGCTTCCACCGGTTGCGATCAAGCGGTGCTCGGTCAGCAGCGCGATGAGAAAAAAACTTGCCACACCGCATATCGGCTCCTCTACTGAGCCCATGACCGACGTCCAGATCGATCCGCTGATCGGCGAGGTGGCCCACGACGATGCCGCTGACGCATTCCCCGTGCTCGGGCTGGACCACGTCCGGTTCGCGGTCGGCAATGCCCGGCAGGCAGCACACTGGTACTCCTCCGCGTTCGGGATGACGGTCCTCGGCTACCGAGGTCCGGAGACCGGCTATCCCGAGCTCGTGGAGTACGTGCTCACCGCCGGCTCGGCGCGATTCGTGCTCACCGGCGGCGTGCGGGTAGGCAACTGGGTGGGTGCGCATGTCGCCACCCACGGCGACGGCGTGGTCGACCTCGCGATCGCGGTACCCGACGTGGACGCGGCCCTCGCGCACGCCCGTCGCGCCGGTGCACGGGTCCTCGAGGAGCCTCACTCGGTCTCCGACGACGACGGCCGGCTGCGCACCGCCTCGATCGCGGCATACGGCCCGGTGCGGCACACCTTCGTCGACCGGTCCCGGTACTCCGGGGTGTTCGCGCCGGGCTTCGTGGCCCGCGATCCGGTGTTCCCGCCGCCGGCAAGGCGCTACTTCCAGGCCATCGACCACTGCGTCGGCAACGTCGAGCTCGGCCGGATGGACGAGTGGGTGGGCTTCTACCAGCGCGTCATGGGCTTCAAGAACATGGCGGAGTTCGTGGGCGACGACATCGCCACCGAGTACTCGGCGCTGATGAGCAAGGTCGTGGCCAGCGGCAACCATCGGGTCAAGTTCCCGCTCAACGAGCCCGCCATCAGCGCACGTCGCTCGCAGATCGACGAATTCCTCCAGTTCCACGGCGGACCCGGCGTTCAGCACATCGCGCTCGCCACCGGCGACATCGTCGGATCGGTACGGGCGATGCGGGAGATGGGCGTGGAGTTCCTCGCCATCCCCGACAGCTACTACGACAGGCTCACCGAGTGGGTCGGATCCACCCGGGTGCCCGTGGTGACCCTGCGCGAGCTGGGGATCCTCGCCGATCGCGACGAGGACGGCTACCTGTTGCAGATCTTCACCAAGCCGGTGCAGGACCGCCCGACGGTGTTCTTCGAGCTGATCGAACGGCACGGGTCACTCGGGTTCGGCAAGGGCAACTTCAGGGCGCTCTTCGAAGCGATCGAACGGGAGCAGGCGCGGCGCGGCAACCTGTAGCCGGCGGCGGCACGATCCACACCGGTCAGGTCGGGGACGGCGAGCCCTGCCCGGTCATCCCGCCGGCTCCGTCCCGAGCTCGGCCTGCGCCTCGGTGACCCACTCCAGCCGGGACTGGAACCACAGCGGTTGGCCGTTCTACACCGGCTCGGACAAGCCCCGCATCTTGCCGATCAGATTCGGCGTCACCGGGCGGACCAGCCGGTCCAGCGCTCCGGCGTGATCACCAGGACGACGCCGTCCGGGCGGCGCGCGGTGTAGGCCGGGTACTTGGCGGCGAGCGCATCGAGGGCCCGCTCGCGCAGGTCACCGTCGTCGTGCACGACCGCGGTGCCGTCGATCCGGACCCACCACAGGCTCGACCAGTCCTCGTCATAGTGATCGACGACCAGCGCCACCCTCGGGTCCCGGCGCACGTCGTCCAGGCGCGCCAGCCGGATGTGCCGCTTGGGTTTCACCTCGTCCACCACGGAACAGACCAGGCTCTCGACCAGCGCGAACGTCACCGGGACCAACCGTGCAGTGCCGTCGGGCCGCAACGTTGCCAGGCGGGCAACGCGAGCCTGTGCGACGCGGGCGCGCAGAAGTTCGGCCGGCACGGGTTCGGCCGGCATCATGCGGCGGGCACGTCAACCCGGGTGCACAGTCGGCCGTCGTGCCACCGCGGCCCTTCGAGGAACGAGAACCCCTCCAGCACGACCGTGTGCTCGCTGTTCATCGCGCCATCCTCGCCGACCCTGCGAGTGGCCGCGATGGCCCGATCGGGCACGCGGCGACGGTCAGATCGCCCTCTCAACGATCATCAGGCCATGGGGAATGAGAACGATGCGGCGCAACGTTGTCCGCATATAGTTGCTAACTCAATCACGTGGAGGTCCCGATGCCTGCCGTCACCGTCCCCGATGTCACCGTCCTGCCCTTCGTACCGGAGCCGGGCGCGGCCGCCGTCGACCGCCGCGTGCGGACCGTGACCACGGCACCGGCGGGGTTCGAGGGCGAGGGATTCCCCGTTCGCCGCGCGTTCGCCGGCGTAGACCTCCGTGACCTCGACCCGTTCCTGCACATGGACCAGATGGGCGAGGTCGACTACGCCCCGGGCGAGCCCAAGGGCACCTCGTGGCACCCGCACCGCGGCTTCGAGACCGTCACCTACATCATCGACGGCACGTTCGAGCACCAGGACTCGCACGGTGGTGGCGGAGAGATCACCAACGGCGACACCCAGTGGATGACCGCCGGTGGCGGGCTGCTGCACATCGAACGGCCGCCGGAACGGCTCGTGCGCAGCGGGGGCCTGTTCCACGGACTCCAGCTCTGGGTCAACCTGCCGAAGGCCCACAAGTGGCTCGAGCCCAAGTACCAGGACCTGCGCGCCGACAGGTCGGCACTGCTCACCACGCCCGACGGTGGTGCCCTGATCCGGGTCATCACCGGTGAGCTCGCCGGTCACGCGGGTCCCGGTTCCACGTTCACCCCGATGGCGATGATGCACGCGACGATCAGCCCGGGCGCCGAGCTGCGCCTGCCGTGGCGGCGCGACTTCAACGCCCTGGTCTACGTCCTCTCCGGTGCCGGCACCGTCGGCCCGGATCGCCGCCCGATCCACACCGGTCAGCTGGCCACCTTCGGCCCCGGCGACACGGTCACCGTTGCCGGCGCGGGCATCCAGGAGTCCCGGCTCGACGGACTGGACGTCGTCGTGCTCGGCGGCCTGCCGATCCGTGAGCCGGTCGCATGGGCCGGGCCGTTCGTCATGAACACCAAGGCCGAGGTGTTTGCGGCGTTCGAGGACTACCAGAAGGGCAAGCTCGGCGTGGTCCCGGCCACGTACGTGCCGCACGGCGGTGGGGCCTGAGGAGAGGGTCCCCCTTCTGACACGGGTGGATCCGATTGACGCGGGACCGCGCTGTTGCTCTCATGGGCACGGGCGATGTTCAGGGGGAACCGTGCGGGCAGGTAGATCCGGGTGGCGGGCCGTGGTGCTCGTGGTGGTCACGGTTCTGGCGGGTTACGGCAGCGGCGCGGCGGTTCCGGCTGTGGCAGCCCCACCGCCGGCACCTCGGGTCGCGATCACCCCCAGCGACGGCGCAACGGCCGTCGCGCCCGCCGCGCCCATCCGGGTCGACACCGTCGACGGTGCCCTGACCGGCGTGACACTCACCGCCTCCGACGGCACCGTCCTACCGGGCACCCTGTCTCCCGACGGGCACACCTGGACCGCGTCCGCCCCACCTGCCTACGGAACCGGCTACCGCTTCACCGGAACGGCCAACGGCGCGGGCGGACTCACCCCGTTCACCGGCGTTTTCACCACCGTCCACCCGAAACGCCTGGTCCGGGCCTCGACCAACATCGGCGACGGCGCCGTCGTCGGGATCGGCGCGCCGATCGAGATCAGGTTCGACCGGCGCATCGCCGAGGCCGATCGGGCCGCCACCGAGCGGGCGTTGCAGGTGCGCACGACCGTGCCCGTCGACGGTTCGTGGGGGTGGTTGCCCGACGGCGAGCGCGGATCGCGGGTGCACTGGCGGCCCGCGTCCTACTGGCCGGCCGGAACGGGTGTCACCGTGCAGGCGCGCCTGTACGGCCAGGATCTCGGGTCCGCCGGATTCGGCGGCAACGACCTGACCACGGCGTTCACCATCGGACGGGCCCAGATCGTCAAGGCGGACACCAGTACCCACCGGATCGTGGTCGTCCGCGACGGCCAGGTCGTGAGTGACCTGCCCGCCAGCTACGGCCTGGAGACCGACCGGCAGCGGGTCACCCGCAGCGGGGTGCACATCGTCATGTCCAAGTCCCGGACGGTGCTCATGTCCAACGCCGCCTACGGCTACACGAACGTACCCATGCACTGGGCCGTGCGGATCTCCGACAACGGCGAGTTCATCCACGCCAACCCGGAGTCGGGCTGGGCGCAGGGCAAGCGGAACGTGACGCACGGCTGCGTCAACCTGTCCACGGCGAACGCGCGGGCGTTCTTCGATCACGCGCTCTACGGCGACCCGGTCGAGGTCACCGGGAGCAGTGTCCCGCTGACCGCCGCCGACGGGGACGTCTACGACTGGGCCATTGCGTGGGATCAGTGGAAGGCGATGTCCGCGCTGAGGTGACGACCAGCCATCGGTGGCCGCTCAGCCGGGTCGGTCCAGGTGGTCGGCGGAGCGAGGAGTCACCCGAGACGGCCGGTCCTGGTGGCCCAGCGCTCGAACCACAGCGTGAACAGCGGCGGGATGCTGGCGGCCAACGCCAGCACCACCGTGCCGCGACCCCAGCCCAGTGGCCGCGCCACGGCCACGGTGATCACGACGTAGGCGACGAACAGCGCGCCGTGGACCGGGCCGAAGATCTGCACCCCGATGTCGTCGTAGACCACGACGTATTTGAAGAACATGCCCACCAGCAGGCCGGCCCACGAGCATGCCTCGGCGATGGCGGCGGCCCGGAACAGCCGGGCGCGGGTCAAGAGAGCGGCGGTAGTCGTCACAGGCGAGATTCTACTGACCGTCGAACCCGGGCCGGCCGAGCACCGGCGCTGAGGCCTGCTGGTCGGGGCCCCACATCAACGCGAACCGGCCGTCACTGGTCGAGCAACTTCGCGACGCGCCGGGTCGCCAGGTCCGGCGCCGGCCAGACCGCCCCGGGTGCCGCACGCACCCACTGCACCCCGCGCACGGCGTTGACCAGGAACATCCCGTCCGCAGCGGCGATGTCGGCCAGCGTGGGGGCGGCCAGCGCATAGCCGGTGTCGGCGCTGTCGAGCGCATCGAGCACTGCCTGTCGGGCCGTGCCCGGCAGGATGCGACCGTCCAGCGCGGGGGTGCTCACCCGGCCGGCGCACACCACGAACACCGACGACCGAGTGCTCTCCAACAGCCGGCCGGCGTCGTCGGCCAACAACGCGGCCTCGCCCGGCGCGAGCCCCGCCTCCACGACGTCGAGCCAGCGGCGATCAGCGAACTTGTGCCGCTCGGAGCCCGCCGGGCCGAGTCGGTGTGCCCGCAGCACCAGACCCGGCTGGGCGGGCAGCGACACCGGCGGGTCGCACGGGACCGCGACGGCGCACACCTGGCCGGGCTCACCCGGTCTCGCGTCCACCCGCACCCGCAGCGGTCCGGTCGGTCCACCGGCGTCGATTCGGGTTCCGCTGCGGACACCCGCGACGGCCATGGTCACCGCGGCGGTCACGTCGGCGACGAGCGGCACACCATAACACTCCACATAGGACGTTCGCAGCCTGCGCACATGGTCGGCCAGCCGGCGCGGTCGCCCGTTCAGCACCAGCAGCGTCTCGAAGAGCCCCCTGTCCGGGCGGGCGAGACCGGCCCCGCGCAGCCCGGGTCCGGGGTCGACCGGCGGGGCACCGAGCGCCCTGAGCACCGGCGCGGCCTTGGTCAGGCACTCGGCCCACTCCTCCACCGGCGTCGAGTCGACGGTCACCCCGCCGCCGACACCCAGTCGGGTACGACCCCCCGGTTCGACCTCCAACGTGCGGATCGCCACGTTCAGCTCGAGCCCCGCCAGCGGGCTGGACCAACCCATCGCCCCGGTGAACAGCCCCCGAGGTCCGGCCTCCAGCTCCTCGACGACCTCCATCGCACGGATCTTCGGAGCACCGCTGACCGAGCCCGGCGGGAAGGTGGCTGCCAGCAGGTCGGCGTCGTCGCGGCCTGCCGCCAGCTCGCCGCACACCGTCGACACGAGGTGCCACACCCCGGCATGTGGCTCCACGTCGAGCAACCGAGGCACCCGCACGGTGCCGGTGGCGCACACCCGGGAGAGATCGTTGCGCATCAGATCGACGATCATCACGTTCTCGGCGGCATCCTTCGCAGAACCCCTGAGCCGCTGCCGCTCTCCCTCGTCGTCCGGACCGCCGGTGCGGGGGCGGGTGCCCTTGATCGGAGCCGTGCGCACCTCGCGGCCGGCACGGCGCAGGAACAGCTCCGGGCTCGCGCTCACCGCCGTACCGGCCGGGTCGGCCACCAGCGCCGCCCGGGCCGGAGCGTGCTCCTGCACCAGCCGCACCCATGCGTCGTGCGGCGAGCCGTGCAGCTGAAGCTCCAGGTGGCAGGCGATGTTGGCCTGGTAGATCTCGCCGCGTCGGATCGCCTGTATGCACCGTTCGACGGCCACGGCGTGCGCGACCGCGTCCGGCCGGTGGAGCAGCTCCAGCCTGGCCGGTGGTTGCACCACGGCCGGGGACGCGAGGTCGTGACACAACCCGGCGCATCGGCGCTCGGCGTCGCGGCGGGAGAGGTCATCGTCGAGCAACGCCTCGTACCACCACCGTCGGCCGTCGTGGCGAAGCACATCGTGGTAGTAACCGAGTGAGAAGCGCGGAAACCGGGCCTGCGAGCTCGCCGGGAACGACAGGTAGCCGAACCAACCCCCACCCACCGCGTCCGGATGCGCGGGATCGGCCACCACCCGGGGCAGGTCGGTGAGCACCACGAACGGGTCCTCGTCGGGCGCGGCGACCCGCACCGGGTCACACGTCACCACCGCTCCCGGCGCCCACACCCCCGCCCAGGCCGTCACCCGCTCCCGATGGGCGAGTCTGCGGACCACCTCGGGCACCGCGACATCGACGTCCAGCGGCACAGCGAGCAGGCGGGCGGACACCCCGAAATCCTGACGACCCGCGTCCGGGCCAGGTGGTCGGGGCCCGACAACCCTGTACGAACGCCACTGACCATTAAGGTAGCGGCGTGGCCGGTGCCGTGATCACCATCGACCGCCGTGCGCATCCAGGGCGGCTACGGCTGCTCGACGGGGTTCGATGTGCATCGCCACGGCGCCGATGCCCCCTGATGATCGTCGACGAGAGCACGAACGAGATCCGACGCTCTGTGATCGCGTCGCAGCTGTGAAGCGCGGCGGGTCGGACGCATGATCGCCGCGAGCGCGAGGTGAGTCAGGTGCGGACCGGCGTGAGCGTGCGCTCACCCGGATCATGGCCGCGGTACCTCCTGCTTGCCGGGGCCGCGGCCGGAGTGGCCGCGTTCCTCGGGGCCGCTCGCGGCGTACCGGCGGCGATCGGCGCACGCAGTGACATCCTCCGGGTCGCCGCAGCGGCATCACCCCGCTCGGTGGACGGCCGCTTCCGCAACACGTCGCCCGCCACAGTCGGGTCAGGCGGCAACGCCGGACTGTTGCGGTCGTTGCTCACCCGCGGACGAACCGGGCAGCCGCCACGCCCGGTGTCGCTGGCCCGTGTGAACATTCCGGTGATCGCAGCCCCGCTGGCCATCACCTGGTTCGGCCACTCCAGCGCAATGATCGAGATCGACGGGCGCAGGCTACTGGTCGACCCGATGTGGAGCCGGCGGGCGTCGCCTTCACGGTGGATCGGCCCGCGCCGATTGCACCCGGTTCCGGCGCCGCTGGGCGAGCTGCCCGCCGTCGACGCGGTGCTGATCTCCCACGACCATTACGACCACCTCGACCATCGGACGGTTCGGGCACTCGTCCGGCACCCCGAGAAAGGCCCGGCGCCATTCGTGGTGCCGCTGGGCATCGGCGCTCACCTGCGCGAATGGGGCGTGCCGACCAGCCGGATCATCGAGCTGGACTGGAACGGCTCGGCCGAGGTCGCCGGGCTCACTCTCACCTGCACCGAGGCTCGGCACTTCTCCGGACGCGGGCGGACACGCAATACCACGCTCTGGTCGTCCTGGGCAGTGACCGGGCCGGAACACCGGGTCTTCTTCGGTGGGGACACCGGTTACACCGACGCATTCGCCGATGTAGGCAGCCGGCTCGGGCCGTTCGACCTGGTGCTATTGCCGATCGGGGCATACAGCCACCACTGGCCGGACGTTCACATGACCCCGGAGCAGACCGTCCGCGCCCACGGGGATCTGCGTGGCGGGGTTCTTCTGCCGGTGCACTGGGCAACGTTCAACCTGGGTTTCCACCGCTGGGCCGAGCCGGTCGAACGGGTCAGGGAAGCCGCCGACGCCGCCGCGGTACGACTGGTCGTGCCACGGCCAGGCGAACGCGTGGACCTTGCCACGCCGTTTGCGATGCACGACTGGTGGAGCGCCACGGTCTGACCACCACTGCCCGACAGGCCTCCGCCGGTAGAACGCCATCGGGCCGAACACAGCCACGCCGAACACAGCGGGTGGGCCAGCGCCATTTCGCCCGTTCCCCGAACCCGCATCAAGGGCGAACCCCGCGACCCCACCGGAACGCCCCCCCGATCGACAATGGGCCATGCGTTCGTTTATTGTTGGGCAAGAAATATCCACCCCCTCCCTCCGGATGCGCCAGCGCTCTCGGCCATCCCCGAGGGGTCCTCGACGTACCCGCACGAGTTCGAAAGGCAACGCAATGGCGAAGCAGACAACAGTCACCCTGGTCGACGACCTGGATGGCACTGAGGCCGACGAGCAGGTCGAGTTCGCGGTCGACGGCCGGTCCTACGAGATCGACCTGTCCGGCACCAATAGCTCGAGATTGCGCGAGGCCCTCGCCCCCTTCGTTTCCGCTGCTCGCCGCACCGGTGGTCGGCGTGCCTCCACGGGCTCCGTGGCGGCGACCCGACCGACCGCTGATCGCGAGCAGAACCAGGCGATTCGGGAATGGGCCCAGCGACAAGGGATGAAGATCTCTGAGCGTGGACGGATCCCGTCGAACGTGCTCGAGGCCTACCACAAGGCCCACTGAGCCACGCCGCTGGAACGCCGCGGTCAGCTGGCTGGGGCCTCGGCGCGGCTGCGATGGGGACGCTCGGATCCCGCACCGGGTGACGTACCCCACCCGGTGCGGGATCAGTCGTGCTGCTCAGCGGGCGCCTCCGGTCCGCGGTGATCCTCAGGTACACGGTGGCGGAGCAGCACCCGGCTGCCGCGTCGGTCGTGGTGGATGAGCACGGCGTCGGACAGGGCGGCCATCAGCCCGATCCCCCTGCCGCCGTCGGGCTCGTCAGCATCGTTGCTGGGTGCCCGCCAGTTGCCGTGGTCGACGACCTCGACGCAGAGCGTGCCGGGTTCGGTCCAGAGCGTCAGCTCCACCGTGCCGGACTCCCCGTCGCCGTAGGCATGCCGAACGGCGTTGGCGGCGGCCTCGTCCACGGCAAGTACCACGCCGGAAGTCTCATCCTCGGTCAGGGACAGTGGGGCGAGCCAGCCCGCCAGTTCCCGGCGGATGACCGACAACTGCGCGGGGTCGGCCGGCCAGCTCCGGTGCACGAACTCGACGTGGCCGGACATCTCCTGCTGCATACCGGGGGGTTCACAGCCTGCTCGCCACTGAAACCCCATCTGCCGCCGAGGAACGGCCGCTCGTCGTTCGGCTTACCGAGACGCCCCCCGGCGGAGCGGTGTGGCTCGCTGCCTTGGCCGTCGGCGTCGCGCTACCCGTCGTGGCCGCTGCCCGTCGTGGCCGGTGCGCTCGGCCTGCCGGTACCTCATCCTGGTCCCGCCGGATCCTGGCGCCGCACCTGATCCGGGGTTCGGTCCGCACGCAGGCCCCGCCAGGAGGCGTGTCGCAGCCGGCGGTCCCGGGTGAACGTGCGGTAGACGACCTCGCCCACCAGCTCCGGGTGCACCCACCGCGCGTGACGCGCCTGCGGTGGTGGAACGGCGTCCTCGAACGGGCTGCCGGCCTGTGCGAGTGGGCCCAGGCGGGCGAGCAGATCGCGTAGGGCACTCTCAGTGAACCCGGTGCCGACATGGCCGAGAAAGCACAACCGGCCAGCATCGTCGTACGCCCCGAGCAGGAGGGCGCCCAGCGTGGCCGCGCGGCGTCCCTCCCCCACGGTCCAACCGCCGATCACCACCTCCAGCGTGTGGAACAACGCCGTCTTGACCCATGCCGAGGAACGTCGACCCGGTTCGTAGCGTGCCGTTCGCCGCTTGGCCACCACGCCCTCCAGACCGTGCGCGCGGGCCACCTCGAGCATCCGAACACCGCTCACGTCGGTGACGCCGGGGGGCACGCGGATCCCGGGACCGGCCAGGCCCAACCCGTCGAGCAGCTCCCGGCGGCGGTCGTAGGGTTCACCGAGCAGCGCCGTGCCGTCGAGGTGGAGGACGTCGAAGACCAGGTAGGACACCGGGATGCGGGCCACCAGCTCGGCGTCGGGTGAGCGGATGTGCATCCGGTGCTGGAGCAGGCCGAAATCCGGGCGGCCTGCCGCGTCGACGGCCACGAGCTCACCGTCGAGCAGCGCCGGGCGCCCGCCGAGGAGCTCACCCAGAACGGTGAGCTCCGGATAGCCGGCCGTGACCTGGTTGCCGGCCCGGCTGAGCGCACGCAACCGATCGCCGGCCACGGCGGTGACGGCGCGCACACCGTCCCACTTGAACTCCACCGCCCAGCCCGGCCCCGCCGGTGGCTCGCCCGTCATGGCGAGCATCGGGGTCACCGGTCCCGGCAGCGGCTCGAACCGGTTGCTCACCTGCCGCAGCCTCCCCCGGGAGACCGGCGGCCGCTCACCGGGGGGTGGGAGCGGCCGCCGTAGCACGAGACGAGGTGGGGGGTACCGGCGCCTCGCGCTACTTCAGGATAACTAATGCGTGACGTTCTGGGGGATCTTTCGAACCTTTAGTCTCACCGTGTGCCGCTGGGTGATCAGGACGACTCCGTCGATGCGGTGGCCTACGCGCTCTACGAACTTCCTCCGGAGGAGTTCGTGCCGGCTCGTGACGACCGTGTCATCGCCGCTCGCCAGCGCGGCGACCGCGAGCTGGCCCGCGCGATCGGCAGGCTGCGCAGGCCCACCCGAGCGGCCTGGCTTGCCAACCTGCTGGCCCGACACCGGGCCGAGCAGATCGAGGGCCTGGTAGGACTGGCCGCCGGCCTGGCGCAGGCACAGCGCACCCTCGACGGCGACGCCCTGCGCGCGTTGGCCACGCAGCGCCACCGGGCGGTCGCGGCGATGGCCCGGGAC
>JBOHEP010000539.1:0-4426 GCA_050701075.1 Pseudonocardia sp.
CATGCCGCACCGCCTCGCTGGTACCGAACCCGACCGCCTACACTCCTCCCGACGGGGTGTAGCGCAGCTTGGTAGCGCACTCGCTTTGGGAGCGAGGGGCCGTGGGTTCAAATCCCGCCACCCCGACCAGGTCAGGGCATGTCGTCGATCTCGACGGCCGCCCGGCGGCCCCGTATGTAGCAACCGCTCGCTAGGTTCGTCCGTGTGGAGCAGTACCGAGCCCGCTTGGCGCTCTGCGGCGACGGTCGAACGCGTGTTCGCATCATGGCGAGACCGTCGAGAGCCACAGACGTACCGTGGACAGGGACGGCCACTCGCTCCCCGCAGGCCGGAAGGTCTGATCGTCATGTCGCACGCCATCCTAGCTTTCGCAGACATCGAGCGTGAACTCGCGGCCATCAACCGCGCGCTGGCGCAGGGCCGGGCCGGGCCGGGCCGGGCCGGGCCGGGCCCTGCGGCGCAAGCACCGCGATAACACCGCCTGATCTCAGGCTACACCCTGGGACGGCCATCACAGGTCGGGACACGCCCAGAGCACTCACGGTCCGCATCGGTCAGGAAGTCCGTCCGGCAGGGCAGGGCAGGGGTGGTCGGTGGGGTAGTACCGCTGGTCGGGCCGAGCGGCCCTGAGATCCTGTTCGCGGCCGTCCCGGTACCACGTGATGGGGCGGCGGGAGCCGAGCTGTCCGAGGGTGTAGCTGGTGACCGAGGCACTGGTGATGCGCGAGTCGTTGGATCGCGACCGGGCATAGTTCTGTGCGGATCGTTCGTCGGTGAAGATGACCTCGACAGCTCCGGCGCCCTCGTCGGGGCGCGTGGTGTGAACGGCGAACACCGCGGCGTCGGCCTCGTCCATCGGAACTGACCGGACCATGCGAGCTTCTGTGCGACTTCTCATGGGTACATGCGAGGGTTCCTGTGAGTGCCTGGCGACGAGCATCACGCGGGTAGGGGCTTGGCACCGGTAGGGATTCGATGGCTACGGTCTTGCGCGCCCACCATGACGGACGGAGTGGCCTCGGTCGACTGGATCATCGCCGGGTCTACGATAGGTTGATGCGAAGGGAACGACTCATTGCAGCCCGCAAGGCCGCCGGTAAGAGTCAGGAGAAGATTGCGGAGCTAGTCGGTGTTGACCGCACCACGGTCGGCACATGGGAGCGGGGCGAGTACACTCCCCGACCGGATCAGCGCGCCGCCTATGCCGAGGCGATCGGGGTCACGCTGGAGGAGCTGGCCGCGATGCTCAGCAGCGTCCCTGCTTCGGTGGGCGAGACCCCGGACTGGTTGGTGAACTATCTCGCTTCGGAGCAGTCAGCCACCGAGCTGCGTGCCCACGAGCCACGTGCCGTCTTCGGACTGCTCCAGTCCCCGCCGTACGTCGAGGCGCTGGTGGGGCGGGTAGGAGACGACGGAGTCTCCTCCACGTACTTGCAGCGCACCGTGGAGCAACGCCTTTACCGTCAGAAGCGAGTCCGCGATGGTGACCTAGTGCTGCACGTCATCCAGCCTGAACCAGCGCTGCATCTAGCCGTCGGCGATGCGGCGATCATGGCCGGGCAACTCGATACGATGGTGGAACTGGCCGCCTTGCCGAACGTCACGCTGCAGGTCACGACCTATCAGGCCGGGCAGTACGAGGCACGGCGTCTCGGCGCGTTCAGCCTCATGTCCCATCCGTGGGGCAGCCCCCGGGTACACATCGAGGGATACGGCGGGGGCCGGTTCATCACCGACGCCGACGAGGTGAGCTACTTCGCCCGAGCGTTCGAGCACGCTGGTCGGGTAGCGCTCTCGCCGAGCGAGTCCATAACCTTCATCCACCATCTTGCCGACACATGGAGGGGCAAATGACTGAGCTGCACTGGCGAACGTCGAGTTTCACAGACAACGGCACATGCGTCGAATTGGCCGACCTGCCAGACGGCGGCCGAGCGGTCCGGGACACCAAGCTCAGCGAGGCCAGCCCCGTGCTGTGGTTCACAGCGGCCGAGTGGCAGGCGTTCATCATGGGTGTCAAGAACGGCGAGTTCGACTAATCGCTCGGACCGCGCTCCAGCCATCTCCCGGCCGGTCGGTGATGACTTTCGATACGTCTTCAAGCCGCACCCTGCCGGGTGCGGACCGGACTACGGCCGGACGCCAAACGTCCCAGCCCGCCGGCCTCGGGGCCTCTGGACTGGGGCGTACCTCAGGGCCGCCGGCTACGCGCCGGTGGGGGTGGCGTGGTGACGTAGGAGGTCATCCCCGCTGGCCTCGATCGTCTTAGCGCGACCGAACGGCATCAACCCCGCTGCGCGCCCGATCCCGCCCGTGATGTCGTTGAGCAGGACGGCCGCAGATGCCGTCGTGGTCGCCCGGGCGGGATCGGGGTTCCGGGTTGACACCGCTCGCTCACGCCAAGAGCGGGCCAGGATCGCGGGGATGGTGTAGGCCGGTCAACCGCCATCCTCTGGTGGCTCGAATGTGTCCGACCGGACCGCGAAGGATTTCCGGACGTCATCGATATCAACCCAATGCCTCTGCTGAGGATGGCGACGCATCGGCGGTCCTTTGGGTGCCGCTGAACCGTGGGCGCGATGGTGACTCAGTGGTTCGTCGCATTCAATGCTTGTTTCATCCAACTTCCCTATCTTCTCGACGTAGTGGTCGTTGATCCGATCAATGACCCGGCACACTTTGGCGATTGCGCCATCGGCCTGGCGACGCTCACCCCACTCGATCTGAATAGGTCAGCGCTCGCGTCCCGATAGGGGTCGTCCGACCGAATCTTGAGTCCGCTTTATGGTGATGCGGAAGACTTCGCTGGGCTGCGGATCCTGGGATAGCATGAGCGCGCCGCAAGCTGAGCATTGGCCCGTTCCATCGCCCGAATCGGGCGGTATGCCGCCACACTCGGGACAGTCTCGCCAACCTACCGGGTCGGCTACCAGCACGCAGGGCACCCGTCGATCCTTCCCGACTTCCCGATTTCGGGATTCGACAAGCGAGGGCAGGTCCGACCCGCCGCAGGCCCCGCCCACCGCCTGTGCGGCAACGAAGTACAGCAGTGGAGTACAGCGACCGGGCCCATCGCAGGCGGTCTGTCCAGGCTTCCAACAGCTCGCCGACCTCGTACGCGGCCCATCGATACCTCTTCGCCCCCGAGTTCACACCTAAACGTCGCTACCCAGCCGCACCAGGCCGCTCGGTCCTGCCAAGAGCCAGGCAAGATCGCAGGGATGGCGCGCCGTGGACGACTCAGTCGGCGCGCAGGGTGTGTCGTTCGGCCCGCGGGCCAGTAACGATGCGACACTATCCGCCCTCTCGACCGTGTAGTAGCCGTGTAGCAACGCTGGCGGATACGTTTACATCGCACCTCGCATCTCGCCAGTAGAGATCGCAGGTCAGCGGCCCTTGCACATTGATCCACACGACCTGCCGGCCTGGGAGCAAGGGGCCGTGGGTTCACATCCCGCCACCCCGACCAGGTCAGCGGAGCGATCGGCGATCTCGACCGGTCGCTCGGATGGTCGATGTGTAGCAACGGCTGCTCACTCGACCTCCCAATCGATCTTGTAGAGCACCTCGTGCATCGCAACGAGGTTCGTGCGGCGACGTGCCGAGCTCGAGCAAGAGACTGACCTGCGTGCCGGCAGTCGTGGAGCCGGACGTTCAGCAGGTCAACCCGGCTGCGGACACCGTCGAAGCGACGGTTCAGACTGCGCGGCTATGTCGGCGGCCCGGCGCTGGTCGGGAGACCGCCAGGCACCCGCAGGTGCACAGCTCGCCCGCGGCCGCGGCCGCAGGCGGCTGGGTGGACGGTATGTCGTCATCGGGCTCCCCACCGCGGGCCGGCCACCCCGCCTACCTCCGGTGGATCCCCAACGCGATCCGCTCCATCTCGTAGGCAGCCTCGGCGGCTGACGGTCGTCCCGATCAACCTCCCTTCACCGAGACACATCACCGGACGAGTCCTATGGGACACCCGGCCGGTCAGGCCGCTGACATGCACCCTTCCCCAAGGGGTCGGCTATCGGGACCCCTGAAGATCTCATTGTCGAGCGTCCGCGGTCAGCGGGGGGTGAGCCACCTGGCCCCCGAAGAAGACCTGCGTCTCCATGAGCTGTCCGTCGCGCACCGTAATGAACTCGACGTTGCGGTGACGGCCTCCGGCCTTCAGCTCGTACTCGTAGAGGAGGAACAACCGCCGTCGCCCGTGCTGACGAGCTCCAGGATCTCTTGGGACGGTCCCACGAGGAGGCACTGGGCGTGCCTGCTGAGATACCGGACGGAGCTTGCGTCGCGCTGCGGCCCGGGAACTGTCGGTGCGGGCGCCTACCCTGGCCAGGCCGGAGTCAGCGAGAGCAGATGAGGAGCCACCGCGAATGACTGATCTTGCAGCCACCAGAGGTTCAGCCGGAACCGAGATCAAGGAGCTCGAGTT